>NZ_FZMO01000225.1 GCF_900197875.1 Frankia canadensis
CAGCGGGACCAGCGGTGCGCCCGGCCCGGTGCTGGCCGTCAAGATCGCCGAGGTGTTCGGATGGGAGCGGGTACCCGTCGTCGCCGACGGCCACGCGCCACTGGTGCTCCACCTGTTGTCCCCGGCGGGGCGCCCAGTGGCGGTGACGAGCGACCTGGCGTCGTTCTGGCGCACGGGCTACCCGCAGGTCCGCGCGGAGCTGCGCGGCCGCTACCCGCGCCACCCCTGGCCGGACGACCCAACCACAGCCTCGCCGACCCGCCGTGCCGCCCCCCGCACCCGAGAGCGGTGACCTGTGACCGGCGTCATCATCCTCAGGCAGCCGGCCCACTGAGACGCCGTCAGCCGCCGGGGTCGTCGCGCGGCGGCGGTGTCGGGAGCGCTGCGCGAGTTCGGTGAACGCGGCCGCCGGTCGGCGATGGGGTTGCAGGTGGCACGGGCGTTTGTGGATGCGAAGTGGGAGCCCGGACACCTTCTCCTACGTCTCATCGGCTCCGATGACGGCAGCGAAGGGCACGACAATCGCGAGTGCGGCGCGGCTACCGGCACGTGCGGCGCTGGGAAGGGAAGCGCGGTCGGCGCGGTGCAGGAGCCCTGCGAGTCAGATGGCGGCGGGGAGCCAGGCGAGGAAGCGGTCCCACAGCTGGACGCGGGTGTCGGCGAAGTTGTGCATGTGGGCCATGCGTGGGATCACGACCACGGTGATGTCGGGCGACGCGGGATAGCCCGTCGGTTCACGGTGCGGGTCAGCGGAGACGTCGGAGTCGCCGAAGGCGAGGAACAACGGCGCGGTGATGCGGTCGGCGAACGGCTTCGCCAGGCCCGGGGTCATGCCGTCGATACCCGCGTACCGCGGGATCAGGGTGTGGCACTCCTTTTCGTCATAGGCCAGCAGGTCGTCCGGCACGTCCAGGACGTGGAAGATGCCGGCGTACTGCGCCCGCGGCGCGCCGTGGTACATCTCCAGCTCGGTGTTTCCGCTCTGCCGGGTGTTCTCGGCGATCACCCAGGCGCGCCGCTGCTCGGTCGACAGCGTGTCCCAGTCGGGCTGCTCGCGTACGCCGGTGATCAGTAGCGGCGATGCCCCGAAGATTCCGACGGCGGCGTAGTCGGCGTACTTCCCCTGCTGGATCATGGTGATGAACCCGCCGAGCGACTGGCCGATCCCGACGAAGGTCGCGTCGTCGATCGCCGGCAGGCCGGGGGCGAGCGTGCCGTCCCGCAACCGCTGGCGCGCCTGCTCGTACGCGAGGTGCGCGGCGTCGGCCTGCACCTCCAGGCCGATGAAGTCGCCGTCGGCGGGCCGTGTGCTGTCGCCGCCGCCGAAGTAGTCGAGCGCGATGAAGATCAGTCCGTGCGCGGCGAGGTACTCCGCCTTGCTGTATCCGGTGCGGCCGGGTGGCTGGAGATCCCAGTAGCGGCGATGGTACGTGCCGCCCGGAGTGGCCAGGACCACCACCGGCTTCGGGGTGAGCCGCGCGGCGTCGAACACGACGGTCGCCGACAGCTCGGCCACCGACTCCTCGCCACCCTTGGGTAACACCTGACTGATATCAAAGGAGATGTCTGCACGCGGCATCGCGTTCACCCCTGCTCGACGGGAAATGGTCCGGATCGCCGGCTCGCAAGCAGAAGCTAGCAGATCGTGCCATTCATCACTAATGTTGTGCCTGGCGCGATCTCCGTATAAAATTTCGCGCTCCCGGGGAGCTCGCCGACGCCTGGGCCGCATCCGCGTGACCAGCGCGCGGCCCGCCGCTCTCGCCGCCCAAGAATCACAAGGTCACCAGGAGATCCACCAGCGTTCCGGATCGGACAGCTCGCGGGAATGGTCCGAGGCCGCTGATGCTGCCTACTCGCGGTTGCCGACGAGCTGGATAGGCCGAGCGCGCATCACGAGCAGGCATGGGATCACTGTCGACAGCATCGCGATCACTGCAATTACGCCTGTCAGGCTGGCGAGCATAGCCCATTCGATCGTAATACGGGATGAATCGGTCACATGGCGGATGGCGTCCCTGAGTCCGACCAGTGAGATCGCGGTCGCGATCGCCGCGAGCAGTCCACCGACCAGGACGGCAAGTAGCGATTCAATCGTGCTGATCAGCGCGATCCGCCACCGGCCCGCACCGGCCAGTCGCAGCGCCGCGAACTCCCGGCCACGGGCCGCGGTCGCCATCGCGATCGTGTTGGCGGTTGCCAACACGCTGTAGAGCAGCACGATGGCAAGTACCGTGGTCGCATTCTGACGGCTGTGCTCGATCTGGTGTCGGTCAGTCGCTCTCGACCATTCCGTCGTCGCCAGGACCGTCACGTCCGGCCGGTTGATCGCTGAAGCGATCACCGCCGCGTTCAGACCGGCCGGGCCGCGTACGTCGATCCGGTCGGCGAGCAGTTGACCTGCATGGGACGGGGTCACGAATGCGGAGTTGTTGCCGAATCCGGTACGCAACACGGCGGCTACCGTCAATTGACCGCGGGTGCCGTCACCGAAGATCACTGGTACCTTGTCGCCGACCTTCTTGCCCCATTCCTGGTCGATCAGCATCGTGCTGTCGTTGAGTGCCGTGACCGAGCCCGCTACCACCTGGAGGTCGAACAGGGTGGTCAGTGCTGACGGCTGCACCGCCTGTGCCTGGTACTGAACCAGGCCGGTGCTGCCGCGCTGCGGACCGTAGAGCTGTACCTGGCGCACCGGCTCGCTGGTCACGCCCGGCAGCTCCGCCACGCGATCCACCACCGACTGGTCCAGGCCTGGCCCGGTCCTGCTCAGCACGGTGAACTGCGATGCCAGCGATCGATTCAGCTCATGTGACTTCGCCGCGTTCAACGTCGCCAGCGAGCCGAGCAGGGCCGAGGCCAGCCCCAGGGTGATGATCACCGGCACCGCTGTGGCGGCTGCTCGGCGAACGGAGGCGAAGGTGGTCTGCCGGACCAGCAGGCCGGTCGCGCCTCGACCGAGAACCAGCGGGAGGGTGGCAAGCTGGGTCACGGGGCGGATCGCCAGCGGCGCGAGCAGCGCGACGGCCACGACCAGCACCACCGCGAAGCCCTGGTTCAGCCCGATCGCGACCAGCGGATCGGCCAGTGGCACCAGCCACAGCAACGCGACGCCGAGCAACAGGGTGAACAGGCCCAGCATCCAGCGGGCCAACCCCATCCCGGTCCGGCTTACCTGCGACTGCCGCAGCGCCTCGATGGGGCGGATCCGGCCGGCGCGCAGACAGGCCAGCGCGGCGCCGACCAGCGCCACGCAGACCCCGGTGAGCAGCACGCCGACCAGGGCCACCAGCACCAACGGTGTCAGCCGGACCTGGAACCAGTCCGGTGCGACCTGCCGGGTGACCAACCAGCGCGCCAGCAAGGGGCCGCCTACCAGTCCGATGAGCGCGCCGAGGGTGGCCGCGGCCAGTCCGATCAGCGCAGCCTCGGCCAGCACCATCGTCCTGATCTGCTGGGGGGTACCGCCGGCCAGCCGCAACAAGGCCAGTTCGCGCTGGCGCTGGTTGACCGAGAACGCAAAGGTAGCGCCGACCAGGAAGATCGTGACGACTGCGGCCAGCCCGCCGGTCACTCCCAGCAGGCCGGTCACCGACCGCAGCGCCAGCCGCTCGTCGGCCCGACCCGGGTCAGCGTCGTGGCGGGCGTTGCCGGTCAGGACCACCTCGGGCAGGCGATCCGGTTGGTCGCGGTTCGTCCGGGCGATCGATGGGCGCAGCTTGTCGGCCGAGCCGTACACCACCGCGGCATTGATCGGCGGGCTCAGCTCGGCTGCCCGGTCGTCGGAGAAGAAGATCGCCTGTTCGAACGAGGTCGCCGCGGTCACCCCGCTGACCCGGTAGCTGGCCGGCCCGGCCACCGTCAGCACGCTGACCTGCCGGCCCACCATGTCGCGCGGCGCACCGGCCAGCACCACCTCGTCCGTGCCGCTCGGTGGGCTGCCGGCGAGCAGCCGGTACGGCGTGAATGCCGCCGCCGACCACCCGTGTCCCAGTGGCGGCTGGCCTTTCGAGGTCCGGCTGCCGGCCAGTTGGGCGTAGAAGGAGCGGTCCTCGACCACCCGGCCGGCCTCTCGGGCCGCCGACAGCGCCGCGTCCGGCAGCGCCGGGCGACCGTCCAGGCTGAGCCGATCAGTGTAGCCGTCGCCGCGGATCGGGAAGGACGCGGCGGGGGTGAGCACCGTGGGCGCGGCGGCGAACCGCAGCGGGCTGTGCCCGCCGGGATCGGCGGCGCCGGTGAGCGCGATGCTGACCGAGGACAGCAGTGTGACCCCGACCAGAAGTGCCGCGAAAGTGCCTGCGAAGCTGACCCGGCGGGCCCGCAGGGTGGCCAGTGCGATGCTCAGCACGGGAGTCCTTCCAGCCGAGTCATCCGGGCGGCGACCGTCTCGATGGTCGGGTCGACCAGTTCGCCGGCCAACCGGCTGTCGGCCAGGAATACCACCCGGTGCGCGTAGGACGCGGCCAGCGGATCGTGGGTGACCATGATGGTGGTGAGTCCGGAACCGTCGACCAGGCTGCGCAGCGCGGTGAGCATCTCGCGTGAGGTGTTGCGGTCCAGCGCTCCGGTCGGCTCGTCGGCGAACAGCACGTGCGGGCGGGTGACCAGGGCGCGGGCGATGGCGACCCGTTGCTGCTGGCCACCGGACAGCTGGTTGGGCAGGTGTCCGGCCCGATCGGCCAGGCCGACCTGATGCAGTGCCGCGTGGAGTTCGGCCCGTTTCGGACGGCGGCCGGCCAGCCGCAACGGCAGCGCGATGTTCTGCTCGGCGGTGAGTGCCGCGATCAGGTTGAAGGACTGGAACACGAAACCGACCCGTTCCCGCCGCAGTCGGGTGAGCACGGTCTCCTTGAGGCTGGTCAGGTCGGTGCCCGCCAACAGCACCTGACCGCCGGTCGGCCTCTCCAGACCGGCCGCGCAGTGCAGCAGGGTGGACTTGCCCGAGCCAGACGGACCCATGACCGCGGTGAAGGAACCGCTCGGGAAGCTGAGGGTGATCGAGTCCAGCGCGGTCACGGCTGCCGCGCCGGTTCCATAGACCTTGCTCAGGCGGATGAGCTCGATTGGCTGCGGCGACGACATCCATTCAGTACATCCACCCCGGCGCGCAGTGGCACTACGGCCAGGCGGACAACCGAGGGTGTGGCTAGCCCTACCATTCGGCTGGACGCCTGGTCCCGGCGGGACGACGCCGTAGAGGCAGGCACTGGCGGCGGACAGGGCGAGGTTGACCGTGTCCTGGCTGTCCCGTTTCGCCGGATCGTAGTTGCGGCGGAAGCGGGGAGCGCCGTGTTTCTGGGCGAAGAGCCGGTAGTAGGCATTGACCCGCTGGCCTTCCATGCCGCGTAGCTGGGCAAGGGGGGGACGCGACGTGGGCGAGGACGCCGGTGCCGTCCTGGAAGATGCGGACGGATTCTAGATAAAGAAAGGACAGAGAGTCGGCCACGCGGGGAAGCATCGCGAGGGTGGGCCGGCCGAGGCGGTGTTTCGCGGCGGCGGGGATGGTCATCGGGCGCCTCCGTAGGGGGCGATGGAGAGTAGCCCGGCGCCGTAGGACTTGCCGCGGCCGATGCCGTCGAGGATGGCGTCCCGGATGGCGTCCGGGCCGGTGACGGCAGCGCCGCCGTCGTAGCGGGTGAGGGCGTGACGGATCTGGGTGCGGCCGCGGCGGGGGCCGGTGATGTCGTCAAGGGGCTGTGCGGTGGAGCTGCGCAGGTGCGCCGCAGCGTTCGGCGCGGCTCGTCCACCAGGCTTCCGCGTCGCTGCCGCTCGCCTACTCTCTTCGGCCTCGTACAGGTTCCCGCCCCGCGGTCACCGCTGACACTTGCGCCGCACAGCCGACGGTCGCCACGGGTGACTCGCGTCACCCGCCCTCCCTTGGATGTTGCCGTTGCGCCTGATGGCAAACCCGTCCGGACCGCAACGAGCGGAGACCGGGTGCGGGCCGCCGTCCCGGCGTGATCACCTTCGGACACGGTGTCGGTGCAGACGGTGAAAGGATGGTTGAGGTGAGTCCCGGCTCGGGTGGCCACGTCCTGTCCACGGTGAGTGCAGCGGAGTGGCAGTCAAGTGTGTGTGAGGCTGGTAGTGCCACCTGTAGGATGATGGTATCGGTCTCCGTGTGGTGCCGGTAGCCATCGATTGCTGTCCAGGTCGGAGGGGTTGTGGAGAGT
>NZ_FZMO01000535.1 GCF_900197875.1 Frankia canadensis
TCGCCTCCGCGCCGTCCAGCCAGTCGCCGACCGGGGTGGGGGCGGCGGCGCGGTGGCCGGCGTCGCCGGCGAGCAGGGTCGGGGCGTCGATCCCGGCGAGCTCGGCCCGCCAGGCGGCACGCGCCGCGTCCCGGTCCTGGGCGCGCAGCCAGCGCAGGTAGTCGGCGTACGGGCGCACGGCGGGAAGTCGGGACGCGGTCTCGCCGGCGTCGGCGAGGGCCAACGCGAACAGTTCGCGCAGGATCAGCGGCAGCGACCAGCCGTCGAGGATGACGTGATGGGCGCAGACCGCGAGCCGGGCGGTGTCCATGCCGGTGCGGATCCACAGGAAGCGCAGCAGCGGCGGCGCCGCCAGGTCGAACCGGGCCTCCCGGTCGGCGGTGACCAGCCGCTCCACCTCGGCGGCCCGCTCGGCCGCCGGCCAGGCGGCGAGGTCGGCGATGGTCCACTCCGGCTCGGCGTCGGCCAGGATCACCTGCGCGGGCGCCCGGCCGTCGGACAGGACGGCGGCCCGCAGCACGTCGTGCCGGGCGACCAGTGCCCGCGACGCGTCCCGCAGCCGCTCGGGATCCAGCGAGCCGGCGACGTCGACGACGAACTGGAGCACGTACACGTCCGGCGCGTCGGCGCCGTCGAGCAGCCGGTGGAACAGCAGCCCGGCCTGCGACGGTGACAGCGGCCACACGTCGCGCACCCCGGGCTGCGCGGCCCGCCACCGCGCCTCGTCCTCGGCATCAACCGGCAGCTCGGCAACCACCAGTGCCTCGGCATCAACCGGCGGCTCGGCACCCACCGGCAGCTCGGCACCCACCGGCGGCTCGGCACCCACCGGCGGCTCGGTCGCGGCAGGTGGCGCGGCCGGCGGAGGCGTCGCCGCGGCCGCGAGGCCCGCGATGGTGGGGCTGGCGAACACGTCGGCCAGCGCGATCGTCACGCCAGCGGCGGCCGCGCGGGTGACCAGGGCGAACGCGAGGATGCTGTCGCCGCCGAGGCGGAAGAAGGAGTCGTCGACACCGACGTCGGGACGGCCCAGCAGCTCGGCGAACACCTCCCGCAGGACGGTCTCCACCCGGCCGGACGGCGCCCGGCCAGGGCTGGTGGCCCCGAAGTCGGGGGCGGGCAGCGCGCGGCGGTCGAGCTTGCCGGCGGGGGTGACCGGCAGCTCGGCCAGCGTCACGAACGCCGCCGGCACCATGTAGCCGGGCAGCAGACCCGCCGCGTGGGCACGCAGCTCATCGGCAAACGCCGCCGGCCCATCGGCAAACGCCGCCGGCTGGCCCGCGGGCCTCGCCAGCTCATCCACGGGCGCCGGTACGACATAGGCGACGAGGGCGCGGCCAGCGGGACCGTCCTCGCGCAGGACCACGGCGGCACGGGCGACGCGCGGATGCCCCGCGAGCGCGGCCTCGATCTCGCCGGGCTCGATCCGGAAGCCACGCAGCTTCACCTGGTCGTCGGCCCGGCCGGCGACCACCAGCTCGCCGTCGGCCGTCCAGGAGGCGAGGTCCCCGGTGCGGTACAGCCGCTCGCCGTCGTCGAAGGGGCTCGCGACGTACCGCGCGGCCGTCAGCGCCGGCCGGGCGAGGTAGCCCTGGGCCAGGCAGGTGCCGGCGAGGTAGAGCTCGCCGAGGACGCCGGGCGGGACGGGCATGAGCGCGCCGTCGAGCACGTGGGCCCGCGTGTTGCGCAGCGGCCGGCCGATCGTCGGGCGCGCGGCGTCGGCGCCGATCCGGGCGGTGGTCGCCCACACGGTGGCCTCGGTCGGGCCGTACAGGTTCGTGAGGCTGTCGGCGCGGGTGGCGAGCTCGCGGGCGAGATCCGCGGGCAGTGCCTCGCCGCCGGACAGGGCCCGCACCCCGGGCAGCGGGCCAGGCGCCGCGTCGAGCAGGGTGCGCCAGCGTGACGGGGTCGCCTGCACGGTCGTCACCGCGCCGGAGCGCAGCAGGCCGGCGAGGGCGGCCGGGTCGCGGGCGGTGTCGCCGTCCGCGAGGTGCACGCTGGCGCCGACGGTCAACGGGGCGAGCAGTTCGAGGGTGCTGATGTCGAAACCGAGGGTCGTCGCGGCGAGCAGCCGGTCCGCCGGGGCGATGCCGACGGTCTCGACGATCGACGTCAGGAAGTTCGTCAGTGCCCGGTGGCCGACCACGACGCCCTTGGGCCGCCCGGTCGACCCCGACGTGTAGATCACGTATACGGGACTGTCCGGATCGACCGCCGGCGGCCAGCCCAGGCCGGACGACGCGGGCTCGAGGTCGGGCTCGGGGTCGGACTCGGGGCCGGCTACCGCCGCGGGGGGCTCGTCGACGAGGAGCAGGCGGGTGCCGGGCGGCACCGGCAGGCCGGGGGCCAGCTCCCGGGTGGTCATCAGCACGGTCGGGGCCGCGTCGGCGAGCATGAAGGCGATCCGGTCGGCCGGGTAGTCGGGGTCGACGGGCAGGTAGGCGGCGCCGGCGAGGCCGGTGCCGGCGAGCGCGACGACCAGGTCGGCGGTGCGGGGCAGCGCGAGCGCGACCACGCCTCCCGGGCCGGCACCGTGCTCGGCGAGCAGCCGGCCGCAGGCGTCGGCGCGGGTCGCGAGCTCGCCGTAGGTCAGCGATCCCGCCGCGGTGACCAGCGCCACCCGCCGCGGGTCACGCTCGGCCGCGGCGGTGAACAGCGTTGTCCACGGCTGCGCCGGGCTCGGCGCGGCGGTGGCGTTCCAGGCGGTGACGACGAGGTCGCGTTCGTCCGGGGCGAGCAGGTCGATCGTGCCGATCGGCGCGTCGGGCCGGGCGAGGGCGGCGGTGAGCAGTCGTTCGAGGCGGGGTCCGACGGTGGCGGCGAACGACGGCGACACCGCGCCGTCCTGGTAGGTGGTCTCCAGCTCCAGCGTGTCGGCGACACCGACGCCGGCGCCGACACCGGCGACACCGAGCTCGGCGACGACCGTCAGCGGGAACTGGGCGGTGCCGTTGTGCAGCGGCTGGCGTTCGCCGCGCAGGTCGCGGCCGCGCAGCGCGGCGGCGGCCGGCGCGCGCACCGCGAACATCGTCGAGAACAGGGCGGACACGCCGTCGGCGCGGTCGGGGTTGAGGTCGCGGACGACGTCGGCGAGGTCGACGTCGGCGTGCGCGAACGCGCCGCGGCAGGCGTCGCGGACCCGGACGAGCAGGCCGGCGAACGTGTCGGCCGGGCCGGCGGCGAGGCGCAGGCAGACGGTGTTGCCGAAGTACCCCAGCGCACCGGCGCCGCCGGCGCTGTCCCGGTTGACCACCGGCGAGCCGACGGTGAGGTCGGTGGCGCCGCTGACCCGGTGCAGCAGCGCCGCGTACCCGGCGAGCAGCACCATGAACGGCGTCGCCGCGTGCTCCGCGGCCGCGGCCCGGACCTGCCGGGCGAGCTCGCCGGACGCCTGGTGGACGACCTGCCGTCCCGCGTCCCGCGTCCCCGTCGTGGGCTCGGGATGGTCGTCGGCCGTCGGCTCGGGCAGGCGCACGGGTTCGGCCGGCGGGCTCAGCTGCCGGCGCCAGTAGGCCAGTGCCTCGGCGGGCGGCGCGCCGGCGCTCGCCACGGCGGTGTCGAGGAACTGGACGGCGTCGCCGGGCGCGCCCGCTCCCGTCGGGGTGGCGCGGCGGTCGTAGGCGGCGAGCAGATCACCGAAGAAGATGTCCCAGCAGGCGTCGTCCCAGGCGATGTGGTGCGCGGCCAGGGCGAGGGTGTGCCGGGTGGGACTGTGCTGGGTGGGACTGTGCTGGGTGGGACTGTGCCGGATCACGGTGACCCGCAGCGGCGACTCGGCCGTCAGGTCGAACGGCCGACGCGCCGCCTCCAGCGCGATCGCCCGCGCACGGCCCGCGAGGTTCCCGGTGCCGGCCGCGCCCGCAGCGGACAGGCCCTCGGCGGACAGGTCGACGCTGTGCCAGGCCGGTTCGACGTCGTCGCGCACGATCTGCTCGAGCGCGCCGGCGGGGGTGACGCGGTAGGTGGTGCGCAGGATCTCGTGCCGGCGGGCGACGGTCCGCAGCGCGTCGCGCAGCGCCGCCGGGTCGAGCGGACCGGTCAGGGTGAACGCGGTCGAGATCGTGTAGGCGGCGCTGTCGGGGCGCAGCCGCTGCAGGAACCACATCCGGCGCTGGCCGGCGCTGGCGGGGTGGGCCGTCCCGGGGGCGCGCCGCGGCCGCGGGGCGTCGCCGGTCGCGGGCGGCGGCGTGAGCTGCTCGGCCGCGAGGCGGCGCAGCAGCAGCTCACGCTTGCGCTGCGCGGAGACGGGACTGGCCACGGTGCACGTCCTTCCGGTGGTGCGGCGACCGCTCGGGCGGTGCCGATCGTGCGGGTGGCGCCGGCCGCCATGACGCGGGCCGGCACCGGTGTCGCCCGGGCGGTGTGGTGGTGGGGCTGGCGGTCAGCCGAGGCGGCGGCGCAGCTCGCGCTTGTCGATCTTTCCGACGGCGGTGAGCGGCAACGCGTCGACGACCGTGAGCAGGTCGGGGAGCATGAACCGGGCGAGGCCCCGCTCCCGCAGGTACGCCTTGAGGCCCTTGAGGGTCACCGTCGTGCCCGGCTCGGTCACGACGACCGCGCGGACGCTCTCGCCGATCTGCTCGTCGCCGGCCGCCACGACGGCGACCTGGGCGATCCCGGGATGGGTGAGCAGGTGCTCCTCGAGTTCGGTGGCGGAGACGTTCTCCCCGCCCCGGTTGATCACGTCCTTGATGCGTCCCTCGACGACGAGGTTGCCGCCCTCGGCGACGCGGACGAGGTCACCGGTGCGGTAGTAGCCGTCCGCGGTGAACGCGGTGGCGTTGTGCTCGGCGGCCCGGTAGTAGCCGCGGATCGTGTAGGGGCCGCGGGTCCACAGCTCACCGATGGCGCCGGGGGCGACGTCGGCACCGTCGCGGTCGACGACGCGGATCTCGTCGGCCGCGGCGAGCGGGCGGCCCTGGGTGGTGCAGGCGACCTCCGCGTCGTCGTCGAGGCGGGTGTAGTTCAGCAGGCCCTCGGCCATCCCGAACACCTGCTGGACGGCGGCGCCGAGCACCGGTCGGACGCGCCGGGCGAGCTCGGCGTCGAGGCGGGCACCACCCACCTGCAGCAGGCGCAGGCTGGTCGTGTCGGGCCCCTCCCAGCCGGCGGCGGTGACCCACAGCCGGGCGAGCGCGGGCACGAGTGCCGTCACCGTCACCCGTTCGCGGGCGATGAGCTCGAACGCCGTCTCCGGGCTCGGTGACGGCGCCAGCACGACCGTCGCGCCGACGCCGAACGCCCCGAGGATCCCCGGGCAGGCCAGCGGGAAGTTGTGCGCCGCCGGCAGCGCCACCAGGTAGACGTCGTCGCCGGTCAGCGCGCACAGCTCCGCGCTGGCCGCCGCGTTGTGGGCGTAGTCCCAGTGGGTGCGCGGGATGAGCTTGGGCTTGCCGGTCGTGCCGCCGGAGATGAGCAGCACGGCGACGCCCGCCGGGTCGACCGCCGCCGGCGCCGGGGCGGTGCCGGTGGCGCGGGCGGCGGCACCGGCCGCGGCGAGCCCGGCGAGACTCGTGTACGCCCCGGCTTCCCCGGCGACCAGCACGTGGCGCACGGACGGCACCGCCGCCGTGACCTCGCCGGCGAGCCGGCGGTGGTCGAAGCCCTCGAAGGTGTCCGGGATGGCGTAGGCGACGGCGCCGGACAGCCGGGCCAGATGCTCGATCTCGACGCGGCGGTGGGCGGGGAGCGCCAGCACCGGCAGCGCGCCGAGCCGAAGCAGCGCGAACAGCAGGGTGACGAACTCGATCCGGTTCGGCAGGTGCAGCAGCACCCGGTCGCCGGCGCCGAGGCCGAGCCCGGCGAGTCCCGCCGCCAGGTCGTCGACCCCCTGGTCGAGCTCGGCGTAGCTGAGCCGGACGGGGGCGGCGGGCGGACCGCCGACGAGCGCCGTCGCCGATCCGTGCCGCGCCGCCCACTCCCGCAGCCGCTCCCCCAGCGGGCCGCCCTGCCAGTAGCCCTCCGCGACGTAGCGGCGGGCGAACGCGTCCGGGAACGGCACCCAGTCGTCCACCGTGGGCGCCGGCCCCTGGTCGGTGACCGCGCGGCTCACCGCTCGCCTCCCACCTGGTCGCCCGCGTCGCCGGCCAGGCGCGCCTCGACCTCGTCGTCGGACAGGCCGGCGATCTCCCAGGCGATGGCCGCGACCCGGTCGAGCCGGTCCGGGGTGCTCTCGGCGGCGCGCATGCGCCGCGCGAGGGCGGCCACCGTCGGCGCGGCGAACAGCATCCGGACGGACACGCCGGTCGTGTCGAGCTCGGCGCGCAGCCGGGCGACGAGGTCGGTGGCGAGCACCGAGTCACCGCCGAGGGCGAAGAACTCGTCGGTCACCCCGAACTCCGCCACCGCGCCGGGCCCGCCGACGAGCACGTCCCGCCAGACGCTCATGATCACGCGCTCCAGGTCGGAACGCGGCGGCGGCGGCGCCGGCCGGGCCGCACCGGACTCCCGTTCGAGCAGCGCGAGCGCCGCCCGCCGGTCGATCTTCCCGTTGGCGCTCAACGCCAGCTCGGGCACGACGACGACGCGGTCGGGCACCATGTGCGGCGCCAGCAGCTCGCGCAGCCGCGCCCGCACCGACCCCGCCGGATCCACTCCCGTCGGTCCGGGCCCGGGCCCGGACCGGTGGGCCGGGTCCACGACGACGAGTGCGCCGAGCGATCCCGAGCGACCGCGCCCACCGCCGACCAGGGCGGCGACGCCGGCCCGCACCCCCGGCACCGCCCGCAGCGCCGCCTCGACCTCGCCGAGTTCCACCCGGAAGCCGCGGATCTTGACCTGGTGATCGCGGCGACCGAGGAACTCGACCGTGCCGTCGGGCAGGTAGCGGGCGAGGTCGCCGGTGCGGTACCAGCGGCTGCCCGCGTGGGTGACGAACCTGTCCGCGGTGCGCTCCGGATCGCCGAGGTAGCCGTGGGCGACACCGTCGCCGCCGATCCACAGCTCGCCGGCGACCTGGTCCGGGCAGTCCCGGCCCAGCGGGTCCACGACGCGCAGCCGCACGTTGCGCAGCGGCGTCCCGTAGGGCACCGACGCCCACGACGCCGGCACCGGGCCACCGCCGGCGACCTCGCAGACGGTCGAGTGGATGGCCGTCTCCGTGGTGCCGCCGAGCGCGAGGAACCGGCAGCCGGGCACGGCCGCCTCCAGCCGGCCGGGCAGGTCGACGCCGACCCGGTCGCCGCCGAGCAGCACCGCGCGCAGACCGGCGCCCAGCGGCGACGCCGACGCGGGCGACGCGGCCTCGGTGAGGATCAGATCCAGGACCGCGGGGACGCAGTTGAGGATCGTGACGCGGTGCGCGGCGACGAGGCCGACCCAGCTGGCGGCCTCGCGCCGGGCGTCCTCGTCGACGATCACCACCGCGCCGCCGCTGGACAGCGGGGCGAACAGGTCGAAGACCGACAGGTCGAAGTCCAGCGCGGACACCCCGAGCGTGCGGTCGTCCGGGCCGAGACCGAGACGGTCGATCAGGTCCTCGAGGGTGTTCATCGCCGCCCGGTGCCCGACCTCGACGCCCTTGGGCTGACCGGTCGAGCCGGAGGTGAACAGCACGTAGGCCGCGCTGCCCGCCCCCGCCGACACGGCCGGCTCGGCCGCGGCGGACAGGACGAGCCGGGAGTCGGCCCCGGCGTCGGCAGTGATCTCGGCAGTGATCTCGGCAGTGACATCGGCAGTGACATCGGCAGTGACATCGGCGAGGTGCAGCGGGGTGACGCCGGCGGGCCAGCCGGTGCGTGCGGCGGTGGTGACGGCGACGGTGAAGCCGGCCGTCGCCGCGATCCGCTCGACCCGGGCCGGCGGCTGGTCGACGCCGATCGGCACGTAGGCGGCGCCGGCGGCGAGCACGCCGAGCACGGCGACGGCCTGGTCCGGCCCCTTGGGCAGGCTGACGGCGACCCGGTCGCTGCGGCGCACCCCCCGGTCGAGCAGCGCGGCGGCCAGCGCCCGGGCCCGGGCGGCGAGCCCGCCGTAGGACAGCACGCCCGCCTGGCCGCCGACGCCGCCCCACAGCAGCGCGGGCGCGTCCGGACGGCGTTCGGCGTGCGCGAAGAACCCCTCGTGCAGCAGCCGGGTGGCCCTCGGCCCGGCGACGTCGCCGACGCGGCGGCGCACCGCGCGGGTGGCCTCGTCGAGCGGCGCGTCGAACGGTCGGTCCCACACCACGTCCCCGCCGTCCCCGCCGTCGCCGCTGTCCCCGTCGTCCCCGCGGTGCGCGGCGGCCGGGGCCGGTTCGGGGGCGGCGAGGTCGCGCACGAGCCGCTCGAAGGCGGCGAACATGGCGTCGACGACGCCGGGTGCGAAGGTGTCCTCGCGGACGTCCCAGTTGACGAGCAGGCCGCCGTCGAGCTCGGTGACCTGGGCGTCGAGCAGGACCTGCGGCCCCTGGGAGATGATCCACTCCGGGCGCCCGAACTCCTCGCGCACGGCGGGGTCGAACAGCTCGCCGAGCCCCAGCGCGCTGGTGAACACGACCGGGGCGAGCACCTGCTCGCCGCGCAGGCGCCCGGCGTCGCGCAGGATCTCGACGCCGGAGTAGCCCGCGTGGGTGGCGTCGGCGTGCAGCCGGGTCTGCACCCGGCGGGCCCGCTCGACGAACGGGACATGATCGGTGAGGTCGATCTCCAGCAGCACCGAGCTGGTGAAGTCGCCCACCACCCGGTCGACGTCCGGATGGATCTGCGCCCGGTCGAACAGCGGGACGTTCAGCAGGAACCGGGACTGCGTGCTCCACGCGCCGAGCACCTCGGCGAACGCGGTCGCCACCGCCATCGCCGGGGTGACGCCGCGGCGGTGCGCCGCGCGGCCCAGCGCCGCCCGGGCCCGCTGCGGGAGCCGGAAGTGCCGCCGCGACACCCGCGTGGCACCGCCCGGCTGGGGGGCGTTGAGGGCGAGCTCGGGCGGGCCGGGCAGGCTGGGCAGACGGTCCTGCCAGGCCTGCCGCGCCCGCCGGGCCGCCTCCCGCCGGCCGGCCTGGTGCTCGGCGCGGTACCGCCGGTAGGTGTAGGCCGGGGCGGGCTCGACCTCGTCCGGCCGGCCGTAGAGGCGCGCGAGGTCCGCGAGCAGCACGCGGTAGCTGACGGCGTCCGCGGCGACCATGTCGACGTCGAGGTGCAGGCGGGTGGCACCGCCCGGGCGCAGGCTCAGCGCGGTGGAGAAGACCTCGCCGTGCTCGATGTCGAGCATCTGGTGCGAAAGCCGGTCGCGGATCTCCTCGAGCCGGGCGCCGGCCGCGGTCTCGTCGAGGTCGCGCAGGTCGTGGACGGTCAGGCCGCGCCAGCCGGAGTGGGCCTCGACGACCTGGCCGCCGTTGTCGGTCACGCGGGTGCGCAGCGCCTCGTGCCGGTCGACGAGCCGCTCGATCGCCGCGGACAGCCGGTCCGGGTCGAGGCCGTGGCCATCGAACTCGGTGTAGAGGTGGGCGGCGACGCCGCCGAGCGGCTGGGCGGGATCGCGGCCGACCCAGTAGGCGTGCTGCATGAGCGCCAGCGGGAACTCCCCGTCGCCCGCGGTCGACGGCGCGCCGTCCGCCGGCACCACCGTGATCCCGTCACCTGCCGGTGGCCGGGTCGCCTCACCCGCGCCGGCCGCCGCGGCGGGTGACTCCCCGGGCGCCGACCGCGGGCCGGGCACCGGCGCCGTGTCGGGCACCGCGGGAGCGGCGGGGTCCGCGGCGGACGGGCGGGCGAGCAGCTTGTACCAGCCGTCGATCGTCGGGTTCTCGGCGAGCTCGCCGAAGGTGATCTCCAGGCCGGCGCGCCGCCAGGCGCCGACCGTCTGGATCAGCGCGATCGACTCCAGCCCACGTTCGAAGAGGTTGTCCTCGTCGCCGAGCTCGGCCGGGTCCTCCGCCAGCAGGTCGGCGACGGTGCGCCGCAGGCTGTCGCGGTCCGGTCCGCTGGTGCCGGCGGCCGGGCGCGTGCCCACCAGGAAGCGGCTGACGCTGCGCAGCTTCTCCCGGGTCTCCTCCAGTTCCCGCTCGGGTCGGGACGCGCCGACGATGCCGGCCCCGGCGCGCAGCCAGGTCCGCCCGTCGCGCTGGAAGGCGGTGCGCAGTACGAGGGCCGCGTCGAGCGCTCCGTCCGCCCCGACGCTGAGCACCGCCCCGCTGTACAGACCGCGCGGCGACGCCTCGTAGTCGCGGATCAGCTCGAAGGCCGCCGCCTTGGGGATGCCGATCGCGGTGATCGACGGGAAGACGACGGCGAGGGCGTCCCAGCCGTCGTTGCCGGGCGTGAGCCGGCCACTGACCCGCGAGGCGAGGTGCTGCACGCTGCCGCGTTCGAGCACGGACATGAACTCGTCGACGACGACCGTCGCCGGGTCGCACACCGCGCGCAGCTCGTCCTGGGCGGCCTGGACCGACACGGCGTGCTCGTAGACCTCCTTCGGGTCGGCGAGCAGCGCCTCGCGCCGTGCCCGGTCGCCGGCCCCGCCGTCCGCGGCGCCGCCGTCGAGGGCGCGGGTGCCGGCCAGCGGCTGGGTGGAGATCCACCCGTCCGCGGCGACCTCGACGACGGTCTCCGGGCTGAACCCGGTGGCGCGCAGCCCGCCGATGTCGAGCAGGAACGACCGGGCGGGCGTGTTCCCGCGCCGCCCGTGCTCGTAGGTGGCGACCAGGTCGATCTCACCGTCGACCGGGATGAGCCGGGAAAGGATCACCTTGCGCAGGCGGCCGGCCTGGATGTCGTCGACGGCGCGGGTGACGATGCGCCGGTAGTCCTCGGCGCCGTGCTCCAGGTCGGCGGGCACGAGGTCAGTCTCGCTGACGGTGCCGCCGCTGACGGCGGCGTCGGCGAGGGCCGCGGCGAGCGTGTCGAGCTCGCCGGGCTCGACCGCGCGCAGTGCCGCCGTCCCCGCCCCCAGGCGCGCCTCGCGGGCGGGGACGACGAGGTGGACCAGCGGCTCGGCCGAGCGCGGGCCGGCGAGCCCCTGGGCGCGCGGGCCGAGCTCGAAGCCGGCCCAGCCGTAGGCGTGCCAGCCGGCGACGGGGATCCCCGCGAGCACCCCCGCCAGGGTCCGCAGCGGGTCGGCGCCGACCGGCTCGACCCGCCAGCCGCCGCCGGTGCGATAGCGGATCTCGTCCCAGAACAGCATGATCTCGGCCAGCGCGCCGTCGCCGAAGCACCAGCACCCGTCGCGCTCGTAGACGGCGAACGGCGCCCGGGCGGCATGGGCCAGGCGGGTGGCGGCCGTGAGCGGATCGCCGGGGAACGGGACCGTCCGCTCGTGGTGGACCTGCGGCGCGGTCACCGGGACACGCCGGCATCGGCGCCGCTGCTCTGGGCGGCCGGGGCAGCCGCGGCGGACGCGGCGGCCTCGGCGGCCTGCATCCGGGCGATCAGGCTGGCCGGGCGCAGGTCCGTCCAGGAGGCCTCGACGTACTCGACGCAGGACGCTCGGCTCGCGGCCCCGTGCACCGTCCGCCAGCCGGCGGGCACCGGCGCGAACGTCGGCCAGAGCGAATGCTGTCCCTCGGCGTTGACCAGGACGTAGAAGCTGCCGTTCTCGTCATCGAACGGGTTGGTCGACATGCGTTCCCAGCTCCTTGGGTCGTTCCGCACGGGGGTTAAGGCCGCTTAACTCAAGTAAGCTTTACCTAAGTGAGCGCACGCGTCCACCCCTGACCGGCGAAAATTCCCACCCGCCGCCCGCCGGCCGGGCGCCGTTACCGCAGGCGACCGGCTTCGATGCGGACGGTCCGGGGCAGCCGCGCGATGGTCTCCGGGCGGTGCGCGATGACGATCAGCGTCCGGCCGGCGCGCAACCGCTCGACGGCGGATTCCAGCCGCTCCGCCACGTCCGGGTCGAGGTCGGCCGTCGCCTCGTCGAGCAGCAGCACCGGCGGGTCGACGAGGGCGGCCCGCAACAGCCCGACGATCTGCCGCTCGCCGGCGGACAGCTTCTCCCCGCGCGCCCCGAGCGGCGCGTCCAGCCCGCCCGGCAGCCGGGCCACCCAGTCGCCGAGCGCGAGCCGTTCCACCGCCCGCTCCATCGCCGCGCGGGCGGGCGCTCCCGGGGTGAGCGCCAGGTTGTCGGCCAGGGTGCCGGTGATCAGATGCACCTGCTGCGGGATGAGCACGATCCGCTCCCGGACCCGGTGCGCCGGCACGGCCCGCAGGTCGACCCCGCCGTAGCGGACGGTGCCGGCGTCCGGCTCGTACAGCCCGGCCAGCAGCTTCGCGAGCGTCGTCTTGCCCGAGCCGGTGACGCCGACAAGGCCCGCCCGGTCACCGGCCGGGAAGGCGACCGACACGTCGCGCACCACGTCCTCGCGCTCGTCGTAGGCGAAGCGCAGCCCCTGCGCGACGAGGTCGCCCCGCGCCGGCAGCTCGGACCCCGACCGTTGCGGCGCGTCGGGGTCGGCCGGCGGCAGGGCGGCGAGCAGGTCGACGAGCCGGGCGAGGCCGACCCGGGCGAGCTGGGCCTGGCCGGCGAGACCGGACAGCGCCAGCATGCTCTCGAACAGGTTGCGGGTCGCGACGACGAACACGACGACCGTGCCGACGCCGAGCCGCCCGTCGCGCACCAGCCAGACGCTCAGGATCAGCAGCGCCGCCGTCGCCACGCCCTCGATCAGCCCGAACAGCTCCAGCCGGCTCTGCGTGCCGACCGCCCGGTCGCTCGCGGCGAGCAGCCTGTCGTTGTCGGCCCTGAAGCGGCGGACCCATTCCTGGGGTCGACCGGGCGCGACGAGGGCCTCGTGCGCGGTGAGCGTCTCGGTGAAGGTCGCCGTCATCGTCGCGTCCGCGGCCGCCTGCCGGCCGAACGCCGCCGGCGCCGCCCGGTTGAACCAGGCCAGCACCGCCAGCGCGGCGGGCAGGAACAGCCCGATGAGCAGCAGTGACAGCAGCGGGGAGTACACCAGCAGCATCGCCGTCGTCAGCACGGCGGTGAGCCCGACGCTCAGCAGCTGTGGCAGCTGGTCGCGCAGGAACAGCGTCAGGTCGGCGATCTCGCTGGTCGAGCGGCGCAGCAGGTCGCCGGTGCGGTGCGCCTCGACGAAGCGCAGCGGGGCGCGGGCGAGCCGCTCGACCACCAGGTCGCGCAGGGCACGGATGGTCCGCTCGCCGGCGTCCGAGAGCAGCACCTCCGACCAGCGCAGCAGCACCATCCGGGCCAGCACCAGCGCGACGAGCAGCATGACCGCCCACCACAGCTGGCGGCGGTCGCCGTCGGTCACCGCGTCGACGCCCCAGCCGATCGCCGGCGCGATCGCCACCACCGCGGCGGTGCTGGCCACGCTCGCCAGCAGCGCACCGGCCATGATCGCCCGGTGCGGGCGCAGGGACGGCCAGAAGCGGCGGAAGACGCGCGCCGTCGACGGTTCGGCGGTCAGCATCCGGATCTCAGCCACGGCCGCCACCCGCCCCCACGCTCAGGTCGTCCTCGGTCGCGGCCGCCGTGTCCGGATCGACCGGCACGCCGTCCGGGCCCAGCCGGATGATCCGGTCGGCGGCGGCGAGCACCGAGGTGCGGTGCGAGATGACCAGCAGCGCGACGTCGGGCGCCCAGGCCCGCAGCCGGCGCAGGATGGTCGCCTCGGTCGCCGCGTCCACCGCGGCGGTGACGTCGTCGAGGATGAGCACGTCGGGCCGGCCAAGCAGGCCGCGGGCGAGCGCCAGCCGGCCGGCCTGCCCGCCGGACACGCTCGCACCGCGCTCGCCGAGCTCGGTGTCGTAGCCGTCGGGCAGGCTGTCGACGAAGCCGTCGACGGCGGCGACCTCGCAGGCCGCGCGCAGCGCCGCGGCGTCGGCCTCGCGCCCGACCCGCAGGTTGTCGGCGACGGTACCGGCGAGGATCAGCGGCCGCTGCGGCACCAGGCCGACACGGGTGGCGAGCTCCAGCCGAGTGACGCGGCGCAGGTCCACCCCGCCGAGGCTGACGGTGCCGGTGGCCGGATCCTCCAGCCGGCACAGCAGCCGGGCGAGGGTCGTCTTGCCACTGCCGGTCGGCCCGGTGACGGCGACGAACTCGCCGGGGGCGACGTGCAGGTCGACCGGGCCGAGCACCCGGCGGCCCTCCCGTACGGCGGTGACGCCGCTGGCCGCCAGCGCGGCGCCCGCGGGCGGGCTCTGCGCGTCGGCCGGGTCGTCGTCGGTGACCGGGGTGTCGAGGACCTCGGCGATCCGCTCGGCGGCGACGCGGGCCTGGCCGCGTTGGGACAGCAGGTCGACGGCGATCGTGACGGCGAGCGTCAGGGTGGTCATCCATGAGGTGAAGGCGACCAGGCCGCCGATGGTGAGGTCGCCGCGCAGGGCGGCGGTGCCGCCGATGGCGAGCCCGGCGGCGATCGCCAGGCGCGGCATCGCCGGCGGGACGGCCGTCCACGCCGCCGAGATCCGCGCGGCCGCCATCGTGTGCTCGGTGAGCTCGACGCTGCGCTCGTGATGGCGGCGCACCAGCTCCTCCTCGCCGCCGATGCCGCGCACGGCGGCGCTGGCCGACAGCAGGTCCTCGACCGCGTCGGCGCGGGCACCGAACGACGCGGACAGCCGGGTGCTGGCCCTGTCGAACCGGCCGGGGAAGTACGCGTTGGCGAGCGCCACCAGGGGGATCGCGAGCACCGCGACGACCAGCAGCAGCGGGTCGAGCAGGGCGAAGGCGGGCAGCACCACGGCGATGGTGACCACGATCCGGACCCAGATCGACAGGCTCTGCACCCACAGCCGGACCAGGTCGACGTCGCGGGTGGCCCGCATCGCCAGGTCGCCGTGGCCGTAGCGGGCGAGCGCCGGGCGGTCGAAGGCGGCGACCCGCTCCACCAGGGCGGCGCGCAGCGCGTGGGCGACACGGGCCGCGGCCCGGCCGGACCACAGCATGCCGCCCCAGCCGCCGACCGCGAAGACCACCGCGACGAGGACCGTCGGGACGGCCCAGGTAAGCGTGCCGTCCACCGAGCGGGCGGTGATGCCGCGGTCGAGCGCCCGCTGCACGCACCAGGGCAGGGCGAGCATCGCGCCCTGCTGGAGGACCGTGGCCAGCCCGCCGAGGGTGAGGTTCCCCCGCTGCGCGCGCAGCCCCGACCGCAGCAGCCGGTTACCCGACGAGCCCTTCAACCAGCACCATCCCACCGGATCGAGCCCGCGCCGCCGGCCGGCCGCACGGCCCGCGCGGCCGGCGGCTGACGGGCGACCTTACCGTCCCGAAATTTAGGTAAAACTAACTTAAGGCTCCGGGGTGCCGTCAACCTCCCGCGACCGCGACTGCGGTCACGGTCGCGGGCTGCGCGCAGGCGGCGCTGGCGGCGCTGGCGGAGTCGACGGGCGCGGCCGGCATGGCCGGTGCGGGTGTCGCCGGCCGGGAGCGCAGCGGGATCACCAGCGGGGTCCCCGACTCGGGGTCGGTGATCACCCGGCAGGCCAGGCCGAAGACCTCCTCGACGAGCTCCGCGGTGACGATCTCGGCCGGCGGGCCCTGGGCGACGATCCGCCCCGCGCGCATCGCCACCAGGTGGGTGGCGTACCGGCTGGCCTGGTTGAGGTCGTGCAGCACCGCGACCAGCGTGTGCCCGGCGTCCGTCAGCAACTGCTCGCACAGGTCGAGCACCTCGACCTGGTGGGCGATGTCGAGGAACGTCGTCGGCTCGTCGAGCAGCAGGATCGGCGTGCGCTGGGCGAGCACCATCGCGAGCCAGACCCGCTGGCGCTGCCCGCCGGACAGCTCGTCGACGGCGCGGTCGGCGAGCTCGGCGACCCCGGTGCGCGCCATCACCTCGCCGACCACCCGCTCGTCCTCGCGCGACCACTGGCGCAGCAGCCGCTGGTGCGGGTAGCGGCCGCGGGCGACGAGGTCGGCCACGGTGATGCCGGCCGGCGCCGTCGCCGACTGGGCGAGCAGGCCGAGCCGGCGGGCGACCTCCTTCGTCGGGTAGGACGAGATCAGTTCACCGTCGAGGTGCACGGTGCCGGCCTTCGGCCGCAGCAGGCGGACCAGGGCGCGCAGCAGCGTCGACTTGCCGCAGGCGTTCGGCCCGACGATCACCGTGAAGGCGCCGTCGGGTATCTCGATCGCCAGCTCGCGGGCGACCACCCGCTTGTCGTAGGCCAGCGTGAGGTCGTGCGCGCTCAGCCGCGTCATCGGCCGGTCTCCCGTCGTCGTCCGCATCCTGCGCCTGGCGCCGGCTCGCAGGCCCGTGCCCGTGCTCGCGCTCGGGCTCGGGCCGGAGCCCGCGCCGGGCCGCCGCCCCGCGCCGTCACGCCCGCCCCCGCTGCCGCAGCAGCAGGACGGCGAGGTACACGCCGCCGACCGCGCTGGTCGCCACCCCGACGGGCAGCTGGGTCGGCGCGAACAGCCGCTGGGCCGCCAGGTCGCTGACCACGACCAGCGCGGCCCCCGCGCACGCCGTGGTCACCAGCGGCGGCGACGCCGCGGCGGTGAGCCAGCGGGCCAGCGGCGGCGCGGTGAGTGCGACGAAGCCGATCGGCCCGGCGGCGGCGGTCGCCACCGCGGCCAGCGCCGCCCCCACGGCGATCAGCAGGATCCGGCTGCGGCGGACGTCCACGCCGAGCGTCCGCGCGGTGTCGGTGCCCATCTCCAGGTAGGCGAGCCGCCGGCGCTGCGCCAGGGCGAGCGGCACCAGGACAGCGAGCGCGGCGGCGAGCGGGCGGACCTGCTCCCAGCCGCGGCTGTTCAGGCTGCCGAGCAGCCACACCTGCGCGGCGACCGCGTCGGCGAGGTCGGCGCGGGTGATCAGGAACGAGTTCACCGACGCGAGCAGGGCGGCCACCGCGATGCCGACGAGGACCAGCCGGGTTGGCGCCACCCCGCCCCGGTTGGCCAGCCCGTACACCAGCGCGCCGGTGAGCACCCCGCCGGCGACCGCGCCGAGCGACGCCTGCGTCGCGTCCCCGCGCAGCACCAGCAGGACGATGATCGCCCCGGTGGCCGAGCCGGTGGTGAACCCGAGGATGTCCGGACTGCCGAGCACGTTGTTCGACACGCTCTGGAAGATCGCCCCGCTCAGCGCCAGACCGGCGCCGACCAGCAGCGCCGTGAGCAGCCGCGGCAGGCGCAGGGAGTTGACGACGAAGTCGGTGCCGCCGTCGGCGTGCCCGACCAGCGCGCGCAGCACGTCCGGGACCGGGACCTCGTAGTCGCCCGTGGTGAGGGTGACGACGCCGGCGACGATCGCGAGCACGGCGAGTCCGGCGCTGATCGCGATCGCCCGCGGGAAGATCCGCAGCGACACGGTGTCCCCGCCGAAGCGCCGCACCCGGTAGCGGACGCCGTGCGGGTCCGGTCCCGGTCGCGTCACCGTGGGCGCCGTCACGGCCGGGCCAGCCGGGTACGGCGGCACAACACGACGAAGACCGGGGCACCGACGATGCCGGTGACGATCCCCACCTGGAGCTCGCCCGGTGCGATGACCACCCGCCCGAGCAGGTCGGAGCCGATCAGCAGGATCGCGGCGAGCACCGCCGAGTACGGCAGGACCCAGCGGTGGTCCGGGCCGACGAGCGCCCGCGCGACGTGCGGCACGGCGAGGCCGACGAACATGATCGGCCCGGCGGCCGCCGTCGCCGCCCCGCTCAGCAGGATGATCGCGAGCGCGCCGGCGAGCCGGGCCTGGTTCAGCCGGACACCGAGACCGCGGGCCGACTCGTCACCCAGGGCCAGGGCGTTCAGCGGGCGGACGAGGGCGAGCGCCAGCACGAGGCCGGCGAGGACGAACGGGCCGGTCGCCCACAGCGCACCGGTGCCCGTGACGGTGAGCGAGCCGACGTCCCAGAACCGGAAACGGTCGAAGGTGCGCACGTCGAGCAGCAGCACGGCGTTGACGAACGCGCCCAGCACCGCGCTCGCCGCCGCGCCGGCGACCACCAGACCGGCCGGCGTCGCCGCGCCCCGCCCGGCGGTGCCCAGCAGGAAGACCACGACGGCGGCCACGCCCGCGCCGGCGAACGCGAACCAGACGTACCCGGCCGGGCTGGTCACGCCGAAGATCGAAATGCCGGCGACGACGGCGGCCGAGGCCCCCCAGTTGACGCCGAGCAGACCCGGTTCGGCCAGGACGTTGCGGGTGAGCGCCTGGGCCAGCGCGCCGGCCACGCCGAGCGCGGCGCCGACCGTGAGCCCCAGCAGGGTGCGGGGGATGCGCAGGTCGTGCACGACCAGTGCGGCCTGCGAACCGTCGTTGTGCCACAGGACGTGCCACACCTCGCCGAACGGCAGGTGATTCGCCCCCACCCACAGGCTGAGCAGGCAGGTCCCGGCCAGCACGACCAGCGCGGCCAGCAGGCCGAGGGCCCGCCCACGCGCGGCGGCCGGCACGCCGACGGCCACCGAGCCGGGCGGCAGTCGCGCGGCATGTGGCGGGGGATGTGGCCCGGGATGCGGCGCGGGATGCGGCGCGGGATGCGGCGCGGTCGCGGCGCCGGCCGGGATCGGCTCGGCCGGCCGACCCTGCGCGACAGCACGCACCGCATACCTCGCAATCCTTTGCCAGCCAGTTGGCTAAAGGTAGGTTAACCTGCCAACCAGGGAAGCTACAGAGTCGACACGCCCCTCGTCCAGAGGTAGCCCTGCGTCACCATCCGACCGCCACCGGCGAGCCCCGGGCGGCAGATCCGCGAAACCATTCCGGGCACGGCGACACATACGGCGACCAGCACATCCGGCCGGCCGGAGCTTGACAGGCCGGGAGCCGACCCCCGAAGATGCCTTAAGTTAGGTTTCCCTAATTAGTCGGAGCGTATACTTACCGTTACCCACGGAAGAGTCGGCGCGCCCAGGCACCGGAGGATTCGGCAGTGGCAAGACGTCCGGCGTCCGCGGACATCGGCATTCTGGATATCGTCGGAGTGGGATTCGGTCCGTCGAATCTGGCGGTGGCGATCGCCGCGAAGGAACACAACGAGAAGGTCTCCCCCGACGCGGCGCTGCGCGTGTCCTTCCTGGAGCGGCAGTGCCGCTTCGGCTGGCATCGCGGGATGCTCCTCGAGGGGGCCACCATGCAGGTCTCCTACCTCAAGGACCTGGTGACCCTGCGCGATCCGGCCAGCGACTTCAGTTTTCTCACCTTCCTGCACCGGCAGGGCAGGCTCGTCGACTTCATCAACCACAAGACGATGTTCCCGCTGCGCCAGGAGTTCCACGACTACCTGGAATGGGCCGCGGGCCGCCTCGACGACGTCGTCGACTACGACCTGCGGGTGGTCGACCTGCGACCGGTGCTCGTCGACGGGGAGATCGCGCTGATCGACGTGGTCGCCGTCCGCGGTGACACCGGGGAGACGGTCGTACGCCGCGCCCGCAACGTCGTCATCGCCGCCGGGCTGGAACCGAACCTGCCCCCCGGCATCGACCTGTCCGAGCGGGTGTGGCACAACCACGACCTGCTCCACCGGGTGGCGAACCTGCCGCCGGCGGTGCGGGACCGGTTCGTGGTGGTCGGCGCCGGGCAGAGCGCGGCCGAGGTCACCGAGTTCCTGCACACCCGGTACCCGGCGGCCCAGGTCGTCGCCGTCTTCGCTCGCTACGGCTACAGCCCGGCGGACAACAGCGCCTTCGCGAACCAGATCTTCGACCCGTCCGCGGTCGACGACTTCTACGACTCCCCACCCGCGGTGAAGGAGATGCTCAGCACCTATCACCGCAGCACGAACTACTCGGTGGTCGACATCGACCTCATCGACGAGCTGTACCGGCGGGTCTACCAGGAGAAGGTGCACGGCCGGGAACGGCTGCGCCTGCTGCGCGCCTCCCGTCTCACCGACCTGCGCCGTCTGGACGACGGCATCGTCGCCGACGTCGAGTTCCTCCCGACGGGCCAGCGGGAGAGCATCGAGGCGGACGTCATCGTGTACGCCACCGGCTACCGCTCCCGGGACACCCGCACGGTCCTCGGCACGATGGCCGGGCACTGCCGCCGCGACGAGACCGGCCGGCCCCTGCTCGGCCGCGACTACCGGCTGGCCACCGAGACGCCCGCCCAGGCCGGTGTCTACGTGCTTGGCGCCACCGAGCACTCGCACGGCATCTCCTCGACGCTGCTGTCCAACGTCGCGGTGCGCGCCGGCGAACTGGTCCGCTCGGTCACCGAACGGCGCGCGGCCACCGCGGCCGCGGGCGGCGGCGACCCGGCCCTGGCCACCGACCACGACCTCGAGGCCGACCTCGACGGCGGACTCGACGGCGAGCTGGACGCGCTCGCCTCACGCTGACCGCGCCCGCACCCCGGCCGGGACCCGGGGCCCTGGGTCCGGCGCCCACCCACAGCACACCCAAGGAGCAGCGACGTGCGTGTCGTCATGTTCGGCTACCAGACCTGGGGACATCGCACCCTGCGGGCACTCCTCGACTCGGAACACGAGGTCACGCTGGTCGTCACCCATCCGCCGAGCGAGCATGCCTACGAGCGGATCTGGTCCGACTCGGTGGCCGACCTCGCCACCGCACACGGCGTGGAGGTCGCCCTGCGCGCCCAGCCCGACGACGAGGACCTCATGACGCTGCTCAAGGCGGCCGACCCGGACGTCATCGTGGCGACGAACTGGCGCACCTGGATCCCGCCGCGGATCTTCGAGCTGCCCCGGTACGGCACCCTGAACGTCCACGACTCGCTGCTGCCAGCCTACGCGGGCTTCTCCCCGTTGATCTGGGCCCTGATCAACGGGGAGAAGGAGGTCGGCGTGACCGCGCACATGATGGACGCCACCCTGGACGCGGGCGACATCGTCCTGCAGCGCCGCGTCGCGGTCGGCCCGCGCGACACCGCGACCGACCTGTTCCATCGCACGCTGGAGCTGTTCGGGCCGATCACCGTGGACGGCCTCGCCCTGATCGCGTCCGGCCGCACCGACTGGACGCCGCAGGACCGTTCGAAGGCCAGTTTCTTCCACAAGCGCGCCGCCGAGGACAGCCTGATCGACTGGACCTGGTCCGCCGAGGAGCTCGACCGGCTCGTACGGGCCCAGTCCGATCCGTACCCCAACGCCTACACCTACCGGCGCGGCGAGCGGGTGCGCGTCGTGGCGGCCCGCGTCTCAGAGGGCCGCTACGGCGGGACGCCGGGCCGGATCTTCTACCGTGAGGGCGACGGTGTGGTGATCGTCGCCGGCGCGGATGCCCGTCGCGGGCGCAACCACGGCCTGGCCATCACCCGCGTCCGCCTCGACGACGGCACCGAGCTGCCCGCCCTCGACTACTTCACCACGATGGGCGGCTATCTCACCCGCCAGCCCTGAGCGAGCCCGCCCTCGGCGCGTCCGGCGGCGGCAGGTCGATGCGCCAGGGCACGCTGATGACGACGACGCCGGGCTGGAACAGCAACCGGGCCTTGATCCGCAGGGCGCTCTGGTTGTGCAGGATCTGCTGCCACCAGCGATTGACCACATATTCCGGGATGACGACGGTGACCACGTCGCGGGGGCCGGCGCGGCGCAGCGAGCGGACGTGGTCGAGCACCGGGCGGGTGATCTCGCGGAACGGCGAGTCGAGGATGCGCAGCGGGACGTCGAGGACGTGGCGTTCCCACTCGTCGCACAGCGCCTGTGCCTCCTCCCGGGACACGGCGACCGTCACCGCCTCAAGGTCGGTCGGGTTCAGCGCGCGGGCGTAGGACAGTGCTCGGACGGTCGGCAGGTGCAGCCGCGACACCAGGACGATCACGTGGTTGCGGCTCGGGCGGGTCAGCCGGACCTGGTCCGGCACCCGCAGCGACGCGGCGAGCCGGTCGTAGTGGCCGCGGATGCCCCGCATCAGCCCGAACAGCACCGGCATCGCCACCACCACGATCCAGGCACCTTCGAGGAACTTGCTCAGCAGCACGATCACCAGGACGAGCGCCGTCACGCCCACCCCGACCGCGTTGATCGCCTGCGCGCGCCGGAGGCGCCGCCGCCCCGCCGCGTCCACGGCCTCGCCACCGGCACCGGCACCGGCACCGGCACCGGCACCGGCCAAGCCGCCATCGCCCGCACCCGCCACACCAGCACCAGCACCAGCACCAGCACCAGCACGGTCGCCGTTCTGGGCCAGCTCACGCTGCCAGTGGCGGACCATGCCGGCCTGGCTGAGGGTGAACGAGACGAACACGCCGATGATGTACAGGTGGATCAGTGACTGCGTGTTCGCGTCAAAGACGGCGAGCAGCAGCCCGGCCGCCGCCGCGAGCAGCACGATCCCGTTGCTGAAGACCAGCCTGTCACCCCGGTTGTACAGCTGGCGCGGCAGGTAGCGGTCGCGGGCGAGGATCGAGGCGAGCGCCGGGAAGCCGTTGAACGCGGTGTTCGCGGCGAGGACGAGGATGCCGGCGGTGAACACCGTGTTCCAGTAGAAGAGGAAGGTCCGGCCGAACACGGCGGCGCTGATCTGGGAGATCGCCGTCGGCACGGCGGCGCCCGCCGGCAGCCCGAGGTAGTCCGCGCGGTTCTCGGCCATGTGCACATGGCTGACCAGTCCGAGGATCGTGATGCCGACGAACATGCTGACCGCGAGCAGCGCCATCCCCGCCAGGGTGGCGGCCGCGTTGCGGCTCTTCGGCCGGCGGAAGGCGGGCACGCCGTTGCTGATCGCCTCGACTCCGGTCAGCGCCGTGCACCCGTTCGCGAACGCCCGCAGGATGAGTACCACGGCAAGCAGGCCCGTGGTGGAGCTTGTCGCGCGCAGCTGGTAGTCGGCGGTCTCGGCACGCATCGGCTCGCCGGCGATCCCCCGGTAGAGCGCCCAGGCGAACATCAGGTAGATGCCGACGACGAACCCGTAGGTCGGGATCGCGAAGATACGCCCCGATTCGCGCATCCCGCGCAGGTTCATCAGCATCAGCAGGGCGACGAACCCGAGCGAGATCGGCAGTGCGTGGCCGGCGAGGCTGGGCGCCGCGGAGATGATGTTCCCGACGCCGGCGGCGACGGACACGGCGACGGTGAGCACGTAGTCGACGAGAAGGGCGCTGGCCGCGGCGAGCCCCGCGGTGGCGCCGAGGTTCTCGGACGCGACGACATACGCTCCGCCGCCGTTCGGATAGGCGTGCACCGTCTGCCGGTAGGACGCCACGACGATCAGCAGGGTCAGCGCGACGGCCGCCGCGATGTACGGGGCGACGTGGTACAGGGCGAGTCCGCCGACGGCGAGCGCGACGAGAATCGACTCCGTCGCGTACGCCACGGAGGACAGCGGGTCGCTGCAGAACACGGGCAGCGCGAGCCATTTCGGCAGTTCCGTCTCGGCGAGCCGCTCGCTGCGCATCGGCCGCCCGACGAGCAGCCGCCGGACGAGGTCAGTGGCCACCGTCGCCTCCCACGGACCGGGACGCCCAGGACGAAGGCGGAATGAGGTCGCGCATCGGACTCCCGGTTCGATCGGAACACGTCGGTGGGAGTCAACCGCGACGACGCTCGCGGTGCCGGATTCTCTAACAGGATGCTAACGCCGCCCCGCGATCCCTCCGGCGACGCTCACACCGATCTCGCCCGTGTCGCACGCCGCGCCGATCACCTCATTGCCTGCCCGGCGATTCCGGTTCACCATCCGCCCCCCTGAGCGGAAATGTCTCGACCAGGCTCCACCCCTCGTCGTAGGCCACGATCCACACGTGGTCGGCCGAACTAGTGAGAGGTAGGAACCGGCGCACCCGCGCCGCGACCGCGGCGCCATCGTCGGCCGCCAGGCCCATCGCGAGCGTGACATGCGGAGCCGGGTCGGCGCCGAACCTGCCGCCGTAGGGCACCACCTGCGGCCACCGCGCCCGGAGCCCGGCGACCAGCGGCCGCAGCGCCGGCACCGGCAGGTGGACGAATCCCGGCGCGGGCACCACGTCGAGAAACTCCACCGCGATCGGCCGCGTCCGCGCGGCGAACTCCCGCAGCCACCCCAGCACCTCGTCGTCCACCACGGACGCGTCGAGGAACGGGTACAGCAGCGACACATGGGCGGCGACACCCTGCCGAACCGCCTGCGAATGACTACTCGCCACCTCCTGCAGCAACCGATCGGCGACCGGTACCGGAACCACCACCGCCGTCTGCCCTCGCGTCGGCACAGCACCACCTTTCCCTCGTACAGGGCCACGAAAGCCCAGTATCGCCGCGCTCCACCGACGTGCGCGGCGGCCGGCGCTGTCGCTGCGACGACCCCGGCGACCCCTGCCCTCTACCCGGGCCGCTGGGATGGCGTGATGGCCTGGTCGATCAGGGTCTTCGCGAGTTCGTGGGCGTCCTGGACGGGCCGGGTGTCGTTGAGTGAGGTCGAGAGCGCGCGGGCTCCTTCGAACAGCAGGGCCAGTTGCCGCGCAAGGGTTTCCGGGTCGCGGGCGCCCGCTTCGGCCGCGACCTCGGCCAGGCGGTGGGTGAACGTTCGTTTGTGCTGCTCGACCAGTTCCGCCACCTCGGGCATGGTTCCCGCGGTCTCGACGGCGGCGTTGTGGAACGGGCAACCGCGCACGACCCCGTCCGGGGGAGGCGCGGGTTCGAGGAACAGCGCGAGCAGTCGCGCCCGCGGATCGAGATCATCGCGCGCCAACTGTGCCACGGCGGGCACCGGGGTCTCGGTGATGAAGCGCCGCAGATAGGCGGCGACGATCGCATCCTTGCTGGGGAAGTGCTGGTACAGGGTGCGGGTGGACACGTGCGCCACGTCGGTCAGCCGGGCGATGCCGGTGGCGTGAATGCCGTCTCGCGCGAACAGTTCCGCCGCAGCCCGCAGGATGCGGTCCCGCGCGCCACGCCCACCCCGGTGGATCGGCTCGATATTGGTCACACCTCCAAGTATAGCGATCATTTTACTTTCGACGGAGGATCGACTACCGTCAAACACAATGATCGCTGTACTTTGCGGGAGGGCATCATGCGATACCTGACCTTCGGCCGCGGCAATGGCCTACGCGTCTCCGAATATGCCCTGGGGGGCGGGAATTTCGGCACCCGGTGGGGCAGCGGCAGCGATCTCGGGGAGTCGGCCCGGATGCTCGACCGGTTCGCCGCCGCGGGCGGCACCTTCATCGACACCGCCGAGACCTACCAGGCTGGGGAGTCCGAAGAGATCCTCGGGGAACTGCTGCCCGCGCGGCGGGACCAGTTCACGCTGGCGACGAAGTTCGCCGTCGGGACGGGCCCCGCCGCGGGCGTACAGGGCACGGGAAACTCTCGCCGGAACATGGTGCGGGCGGTTGAGGGCAGCCTGGCCCGGTTGCGCACCGACCGAATCGACCTGTTGTGGGTGCATTTCCCGGACACGGTCACCCCGGTCGAGGAGATCGTGCGCGCGCTGGATGATCTGGTGCGGGCCGGGAAGATCCTCTACGCGGGGCTGTCGAATTTTCCGGCCTGGCGTACCGCGCGCGCTGTCACGCTCGCGGAGGTGCGTGGCTGGGCCCCGATCGTGGGCGTGCAGTTCGAGTACAGCCTCGTCGAACGTTCCGCCGATCGGGAGATCCTGCCGATGGCCGAGGCGCTGGGCCTGGGCGCGACACTCTGGTCGCCGTTGGGTGGTGGGCTGTTGACCGGCAAGTACCGGCACAGCGCGGAGGGCCGGCTCACCACGTTTGGGCAACTGGTCCACACCGAGGACACCGCGCAGAAGAGCGTGGTGGTCGACACGGTACTCGAGGTTGCCGGCGAACTCGGGACAGCGCCGGTGCAGGTCGCGATGGCGTGGCTGCGGCACCGGGCCGCGATCGCCACGACCGGACTGGTCCCGGTGATCGGGCCACGCACCGTGGCCCATCTGGACGCCTACCTCGCGGCCCTGGACGTTCGGCTGAGTGAGGAACAGTACCAGCGACTGGAGAAGGTCAGCCGGATTCCACTCGGCCAGCCCCACGAATCGGTGGCCGCCACCACCCCGACACTGCTCGGCGGCCCGGGCGTCGACTTCCGACCCCCGATCGTGCCCGTCGCCTGAGGAGAAAACGATGGTGACCAGGTAGGCCGGAGGCGTCCGGCGGGGCCGGACTGAGGCCGCGGCCGTGCCGTCGCTCGATACCGATCGGCTCAGCGGGCTGATGAGTGAAGAGGTCGGCCGCGATCGACGGGCAGCTTGCGGCGGCTCGGGCCGTGTGGAGGGTGATCCGGCGTTCGATAGCGTCGCGGCTGAGCGGCCGGCCGGTGATGGTGGGGCACAGCGGGTCGCCGGGATTCCCGGCGCGTTCCGCAACGCGCCGTGAACGGCACCGGCCACCGGCCGACCCAACCCCCTGCCAGCCGGCCTCCGGCAACTCGACCACTACCTCGACCGCCTCCGCCTCGCCACCGGCACCCTGGCCGTCTTCGACCAACGCCGCGGCGACGCCAGCCCGGGCAGGTCCGACACGTTCCCCGGACCGGCAGCGACGACGTCGTCGGTCAGCATCCGGCTTCACAACGGGGGGAGTCGGCTATGCGGGAGCCGACTGGGCGCCGCGCAGGAGGCGCCCGGGAAGCGCGCCGGTGTGGACGCCCTCCCGATAGGTGACGGCGCCGGACTTCACCGTGGCGACGTAGCCGTCGGCCCGCTGGACGAGGCGGCGCCCCCCGGCCCGCAGGTCGTAGACCGCGCGCGGCGCGTGCAGGTGCAGGCGTTCGAGGTCGAGGACGTTGAGGTCGGCCCGCATGCCGGCGGCGATCCGACCACGATCCGCGAAGCCCATCGCCCGCGCCGGCTCGAACGTCAGCAGCCTGACCGCGTGCGCAAGCGTCACGCCCCGGCCGTCGGTGGCGTCCCGCATCCAGTAGGTCAGCAGATACGTCGGATACGCCGCGTCGCAGATCGTCGAGTAGTGTGCCCCGCCGTCACCGAGCGCCAGCACGGTGAGGTCGTGCCCGAGCAGGTCGCGCCCCGAGCCCTCGAACCGCGCACCGACCAGGTTGCCCAGCGGCCGGTAGAGGATCTCGTGGCCGTCGCGGGCCAGCAGCGCCTCGTAGATCTCCTCGGCCGGGCTGCGACCCGCCGCGCGGGCGCGCGCCGCGATGCTGTCGGAGGCGGCCGGGTTGTAGTTCGGCGGGTCGCCCAGGACGAACATCCGCTCGAGGTCGGACACGATGTGCGTGAAGAACGCGTGCGGATGTGCCGGCGTCTCCGCCAGCAGCCGGCGGCGCGTCTGCGGCTCGCGCAGGGCCGCGACCTTCTCCGCGAGCGGCAGCCCGGCGAGCGGCGCGTAGCTCGGGTTCAGCGCGAACGGATGCAGCGAGAGCTCCAGGCCAAGCAGCGCGCCGGTGGGCCGCGGCAGCACCTGCCCGCGGATCGCGAGCCCCTCCGCCCGGGCCTGGTCGAGATGGCCGAGCATCTCCCGCCAGCCGCCCGGCTGCTCCTCGTGCTGCATGAAGGTGAACGAGACCGGGCGCCCGGAGCGGCGCGCGATCGCGTGCAGCAGCGCGTACTGCTCGGCGACCGGGAGCCTCGTGTTCGGCACCATCTGGAAGACGCCGGCTCCAGCGTCGCGCAGGCCGTCGGCGAGCGCGAGCACCTCCTCGTCCTCGGTGTGGATCGAGGGAGCGGGCCGTCCGTCGGTGAACCGGTGCGCGTACGTCCGCGACGTCGAGACACCCACGGCGCCGGCGCGGATCGCCTGCGCGGTCAGGCGGCGCATCTCGGCGAGGTCGCCGGTGGTCGGCGGCTCGAGCTCCGCGCCGCGCTTCCCCATCACGTAGACCCGCAGCGGCGAGTGCGGCAGCTGTGCCGCGAAGTCGATGTCAGCCTCCCGCGCCGCGAGGGCTTCGAGGTAGTCCGGGAACGACTCCCAGTTCCACGGCAGACCCTCCGCCATGACCACCTCGGGGATGTCCTCGACCCCCTCCATCAGGCTGATCATCATCGGGCGTTCGGCCGCGCGCGCCGGCGCGAAGCCCACACCGCAGTTGCCCATGACGACCGTCGTGACACCATGGTTCGACGAGGGTGAGAGCCGGTTCTCCCACGTCACCTGCCCGTCGTAGTGGGTGTGGACGTCGACGAAACCAGGCGTGACGATCGCGCCCGCCGCGTCGATCTCCTCGCGGCCACCGCCCGTGACCGTGCCGACCTCGACGATCCGGTCGCCTAAGACCGCCACGTCCGCATCCACCTGCTCCGCGCCGGTCCCGTCGACGACGGTGCCACCGCGGATCACCAGATCGAACTCCCGCGCCATCACGCCCACCACCGCTTTCTGATCCGGCGCCCCGCCCTCGTCCACAAGGTCGGCCGTCGGCGAGGCCCGCCGCCCGCGCATGATTCGGCTCTCACTCTCGCACGTGCGGCCGGGGTGACACCCGACGTCCAACTGGCCGGGCGGGCGAATACCGCATGGTCAGTGCTCCGAGACGAAGACGAACTCGCCGGTCAGCGCAGCAGGTCGGCGACTAGGCACGGCGGCCTCGGCGCCGACGTCTGGACGGCGGCCCCTCGCTCCGTTCGCGTTCGCGGTCTTCAGGGCTGATATTCGCGGTCTTCAGGGCTGATAGCGGTAGCCCATTCCCGGTTCGGTGGTGAGGTGCCGAGGGCGGGACGGATCCGGTTCGAGCTTGCGGCGCAGGCGGTTGACGTACAGGCGCAGGCTCGAGGTGTCGTCGCCGTGGCCTGGGCCCCAGACCTGGTCGAGCAGCACCCGGGAGCTGATCAGCTTTCCCGGTTCGCGGACCAGGGCCGCCAGCAGCCGCCACTCCGTCGGCGTCAGCCGCACCGCCGCCACCCGCTCGCCCGCCGCGCCACCCTCGACCGCCGCGCCGCCCTGGACCGCCGCGCCGCCCTGGACCGCCGCGCCGCCCTGGACCGCCGAGGCCAGCTCGGCCGCCCGGTTCACCGCAGGCGTGGACTCCTCCGCCGAGAGAGTGCGCCGAGACGGGTCCGCGGCGGTGACGGACCTGGCGGCGAAGTCGATGCGGTGGCGGCCGATGACGATCACCGGGCCGGCCTCGGCGGAGCCGGAGCGGCGGGTGACGGCGCGGATGCGGGCGAGCAGCTCCTCGATGGAGAACGGCTTGGTGACGTAGTCATCGGCGCCCGCGTCCAGGGCGGAGATCTTGTCCTGCCCGGAGGTCCGGCCGGAGAGCACGATGATCGGGACCCGGGTCCAGCCGCGCAGCCCGCGGATGACGTCGATGCCGTCCATGTCGGGCAGGCCGAGGTCGAGAACGACCAGATCAGGCGGCTGGCCGGCGGCCTCGGTGAGGGCGTGGGCTCCGGTCGCCGCCGTGCGGACCTCGTGGCCGCGGCTGCGCAGGTTGATCCGCATCGCGCGCAGCAGCTGCGGCTCGTCCTCGACAATCAGGATGCGTCCCACCCTGCCCTGGCTCCCTTCGCCGCCATGCCGGCACTACCGCCGGCTCGGGGTGAGCGCGTCCAGCGCCCGGTTGAGGTTGAGCACGTTGACCGCCGGTTCGCCGAGGAAGCCGAGCGACCGGCCGACCGTGTGTGCCTGGACCAGCGTCCGCACCCGCGCGACGGTCAGCCCACGGGCGCGGGCGACCCGGGCGGCCTGCAGGTCAGCGTAGGCGGTGCTGATCTGGGGGTCGAGGCCGCTGCCGCTGGCGGTCACCGCGTCGGCGGGCACGGCGGGACGCGCCGGCGCGTCGCCCCGGACGAGCACCCGCTGCCCGGCGGTGATGTCGTCGGCGAGCGTGCGACAGCTGACGGCGACGCCGCCGTAGGTGGCGACGAACGGCCGCGCCGGGCACAGCTCGTTCACGCTGACGACCCTGGTGATCCGCCCGCTGTACCCGGGACCGGCGTGGTAGACGGCGAGCACGGCTCCGACGCCGCTCGCGGTGCAGTAGGGTCGCCGCCCGTCCACGCCGTCGAACGCGCCGATGGCGGCACTGCGGGAGCAGACCTGGGTGAGCAGGCTCTGCCGGCTCTCGTCGTCGGCCTTGGTCGCGGGGTCGTCGAAGGTGTCGACGACATCCTCGGGGCCGAGGTTCGATGCCGAGGTCGACGTGGGGTCGTAGCCGTCACCGGCCACCGAGGGGCGGGACTGGAAGTAGCGGGCGATCGGATCGCCGTGAGCATCGGTGAACGACTGGCCGATCAGCGCCGAGCCGACCCGGTGGCCCGCCGCGTCGGTGACGAACGAGCCGTCCGCCCGGTCGCGCAGTCCGGGCAGCTGGGCGATGCCGAGGATCGCCAGGGGATACGCGAGGCCGAGTACGACGGTGAACACGAGCAGGATCCGCAGCGCGGCCAGGTGCTGGCGCATCCAGCCGGGAAGACGCGCGAACATGGGTCAGCCCACCCCCGGGACGAACTGGATCAGCAGATCGATGATCTTGATGCCGACGAACGGCGCGATGACCCCGCCGATGCCGTAGCGGGACAGGTTGCGCGACAGCAGCGCCGAGGCACTGCTCGGCACGTACCGCACGCCGCGCAGCGCCAGCGGGATCAGGGCGACGATGACGAGCGCGTTGAAGATGACGGCCGACAGGATCGCCGACTCCGGCGTCGCCAACCGCATGATGTTGAGCCGGTCGAGCCCGCCGTAGACGCCGGCGAACATCGCCGGGATGATCGCGAAGTACTTGGCGACGTCGTTGGCGATGGAGAACGTGGTCAGCGCGCCGCGGGTGATGAGCAGCTGCTTGCCGATCTCGACGATCTCGATCAGCTTCGTCGGGTCGCTGTCGAGGTCGACCATGTTTCCGGCCTCCTTGGCGGCGGAGGTGCCGGTGTTCATGGCGACGCCGACGTCGGCCTGGGCGAGCGCCGGGGCGTCGTTCGTGCCGTCGCCGGTCATCGCGACGAGATGGCCCTTGGCCTGCTCGGCGCGGATGAGCGCCAGCTTGTCCTCCGGGGTGGCCTCGGCGAGGAAGTCGTCGACGCCGGCCTCCGCGGCGATCGCCTTCGCCGTCAGCGGGTTGTCGCCGGTGATCATGACCGTACGGATGCCCATCCGGCGCATCTCGTCGAACCGAGCCCGCATGCCCGTCTTCACGACGTCCGCCAGCTGGATGACGCCGAGCACCCGCGCCCGCCGCGTCC
>NZ_FZMO01000045.1 GCF_900197875.1 Frankia canadensis
GCTCCGCGGATGTCCTGGGGGGCGGTGTGCCCGGCGGGCCGGGGCGGGGGTCGGCGGTAGGCGGCATCGTCGCGAGGCGCGGCCGGGTCGGTCAGATCCGGGTGACGACGTCGGCGAGCAGGACACCCATCCGCTCGGCGGCGGCCGCGCCGGCGGCCAGCACCTCCAGGTGGTCCAGCGGCTGGCCGGTCATCCCGGCGGCCAGGTTGGTCACCAGCGACAGGCCGAGCACCTCGACGCCGAGCGCCCGGGCGGCGATCGTCTCGTGCACGGTCGACATTCCCACCAGGTCGGCGCCGAGCACCCGCAGCATCCTGATCTCCGCCGGCGTCTCGAAGTGCGGGCCGGGCAGGCCGGCGTAGACACCCTCGACGAGGGTCGGGTCGACCGCCCGGGCGAGCGCGCGCAGCCGGGGGGAGTACGCGTCGGTCAGGTCGGTGAAAGCCGCCCCCACCAGCGGTGACCGTCCCGTCAGGTTGAGATGGTCGGCGATGAGCACCGGCTGGCCGATGCGCAGGTCGTCGCGCAGGCCACCAGCCGCGTTCGTCAGGACGACGGCGGACGCACCGGCGGCGCGGCTGAGGTGGACCGCGTGCACGACCTGGGACAGCGGGTGGCCCTCGTAGGCGTGCACGCGGCCGAGGAAGATGAGCAGGCGGCGATCGCCGACGCGCACGGAACGGGCGACCGGTCGGTGACCGGGCACCTGCGTCCCCATCGGGAATCCGCCGAGCTGCGCGAAGCTGACCTCGGTGACCTCGTCGGCGTGAGCGGCCAGCACGTCGGCGGCCGGCCGCCAGCCCGATCCCAGCATGATCGCGACGTCGTGCCGCGTGGCGCCGGTCAGCTCCGCGAGCCGGGCGGCCGACGAGGCGGCGTCCGACTCCCCGTTTCCGTCGCTCGCGCCCGGGCCGGCCGGCTCCGGGCGGGGCACGCTCACACCGTCCGCGAGGGCACCGTCCGTGAGACCACCGCCCACGATCGCATCGTCCATGATCGCATCGGTGGCGACGGCGCCGTCCACGATCGTGGGCGACCCGATCGTGCCGTCGGCGGTCGTGTCGTCGGCGTCCGTTTCGTTCACGGTCACATGGTTCACGTTCGCCTCGCCCACCGTCGCGCCGACCTCCCACTGCCGCACCCGGCGACTGTACGGCGCCGGTGGAGGAGACTGGCGCGCGTGTCCCTGTTGCCGTCCCACCGCCGGCTCCCGCAGGTTCCCCTGGAGCCGGGGGAGTTCACCGAGGTCGTACTGCGCGGCCGGCTCACCGACCCGGACGGCCCGGGGCGGCTCACCGCGAAGGTCGAGTCGTTCGTCGGGCACCGGGTGGGAGCCTCGCGGTGGATCATGCTGACCGACCGGCGGCTGCTGGTGCTGGCGCCGTTCCCGCGGGAGGGCGACTGGTTCGACGTCGTGTTCGACCGGCGGGAGGTGTCGGCGTCACGGGGGGTCAAGCACGGCGACGTGATCACCATGGAGCTCGCCACCCCGCGGGGACGGCAGATCCTGCGCGTCCCGGCCCGGCTGCGGACCGAGGCGGGCCGATTCATCCGGGCCCTGCGTCGCTGAGCCGGGCCCTGCGTCGCTGAGCCGGGCCGGCCGGGGTCTCGGCGCTTGGCGGTGGGCGGCCGCGGGCCCTGGAGTGGCCTGATCGGACCGTCGGGGCACAGCGGCCGATAGGGTCGGGGCGGGACCCGCGGTGAGCGTGACGATGTCGCCACCGGACGGGCACATGCCGCCACCAGACCGGGCACGGAGCATGCTCGGCGGGCCGAACCGGACAGTGATGGGAACGACGGACCGATGACTACAACCCAGCCGGCCACCGGCGAGCTTCCGATTCCGGTCCCGGGGGATGCCCCGGCCGGCGGGCAGCGCACGGCCATGCGCACGCACCTGTGTGGTGACCTGCGGGCTGATCACGTCGACCGGACCGTCTCGGTGTGCGGCTGGGTCGCGCACCGCCGCCAGCACGGGCAGTCGCTGACGTTCGTCGATCTGCGGGATCACTCCGGCCTCGTGCAGGTCGTCGTCGACGGTTCGGTCGACGTCCGCTCGGAGTACGTGCTGCGGGTGACGGGCACGGTGGTCATCCGCCCGGAGGGCACCGCGAACCCGGCGCTGGCCACCGGCGAGGTCGAGCTGCGCGACTGCGCGGTCGAGATCCTCTCGACCGCCACCCCGCCGCCGTTCCCCCTCGACGACCGGGCCGACGCGGTCGACGAGTCGACCCGCCTCGCCTACCGCTACCTCGACCTGCGCCGCGAGCGGATGCAGCGCAACCTGCGGGCGCGCTCGGCGGTGCTCGCCGCGATGCGCGCGGCGCTCGGGCCGCGTGACTTCGTCGAGGTGGAGACGCCGCTGCTGATGCCGTCGACGCCGGAGGGCGCGCGGGAGTTCATCGTCCCGTCCCGGCAGTTCCCGGGCAGCTTCTACGCGCTGCCGCAGTCGCCGCAGCTGTTCAAGCAGCTGCTCATGGTGGGCGGCACTGACCGGTACTTCCAGTTCGCCCGCTGCCTGCGCGACGAGGATCTGCGCGCCGACCGCCAGTACGAGTTCACCCAGCTTGACCTGGAGATGAGCTTCGTCGACCAGGACGACGTGCTCGACGTGGTGTCCGCCGCGGTGCTCGCCGCCGCGGCGGCGGTGACGGACGGCCCGGTGCCGCCGATCGAGCGGATCACCTGGCACGAGGCGATGAACCGCTTCGGCGCGGACAAGCCGGACCTGCGGTTCGGGATGGAGCTCGTCGAGCTCACCGAGGTGTTCGCCGGCAGCGGTTTCAAGGCCTTCGCCGGGGCGGCGGCGATCAAGGGCATCCGGGTGCCTGGCGGCTCGGCGTCGCACAACCGGCGCCGCCTCGACGATCTGACCGAGCGGGCCAAGTCGCTGGGCGCGAAGGGCCTGGTGTGGATGCGGGTCGCCGCCGGTGGTGAGCTGGAGTCGCCGGTACGCAAGTTCCTCAGCGACGCCGAGGTCGCCGGCATCGTCGCGGCGACCGACGCCGCCGAGGGTGACCTCCTGCTGCTGGTCGCCGACGAGTGGTCGACGACCTGCGAGGTACTCGGGCAGCTGCGCAATGATCTCGGTCGCCCGCCCGCTGGGCAGGGCCCGCTGCGGTTCGTGTGGGTGGTCGACTTCCCGCTGTTCGTCGGGATCGACGCGGCGACCGGGCGGCCGAAGCCCGGCCATCATCCCTTCACCCGGCCGCATCCGGATGACCTGGACAAGCTGGAGTCGGCACCGCTGGAGGTCCGCAGCCGGGCCTACGACCTGGTGCTCAACGGCTGGGAGCTCGGGTCCGGCTCGATCCGGATCCACGAGGGCGAGCTCCAGCAGCGGATCTTCGGCCTGCTCGGCATCACCCCCGAGGAGGCGAACGCCCGGTTCGGCTTCTTCCTCACCCCGTTCGGGTACGGCGCGCCGCCGCATGGTGGCTTCGCCGTCGGCATCGACCGGCTGGTGGCCATTCTGGTGGGGGAGGAGAACATCCGTGAGGTGATCGCCTTCCCGAAGACCCAGTCCGGGCTGGATCCGCTGACCGGGGCGCCCACGCCGGTGACCGACCGCCAGCTGCGTGAGCTCGGGGTTCGCGTCATCGCCTCGCCGCCCGCCGCGGGCGCCGCCGGCTAGGCCGGCCGGGCCCGCCGGATTCCTCGGCAGGTGTCGGGGTAGCAGCGGATCGAACGGGGTAATCACTTCTCGCTGTCCGTGCGTGCGGCGCAGCGATGACGGCTGTCCCCAGTCGGTGCCGCCCCGAGCCGAGGAGCCCGAGTGCAGATCCCGTTCTCGTCGTCGGCGAGCTCCAGTCTCGGTATCGAGTGGGAACTGCAGCTTGTCGACCAGCAGACCCGGCAGCTGCGCGGAGAGGCCACCGCGATCCTGGAGGAACTGCGCGCCAAGGTCGGCGAGCGGGAGGCGGCCAAGGCGAAGCACGAGCTGTTCGAGTCGACCATCGAGGTCATCACCGGGGTGTGCGGGTCGGTCGGGGAGGCCACCGCCGACCTGGCCGGCACCGTCTCGCTGCTGCGCGACCTCGCGGAGCGCCGCGGGGTCGCGCTGATGTGCAGCGGCACCCATCCGCTCAGCGACTACACCCATCAGCGGATCACCGACGACATCCGGTACTCCCGGCTGGTCAGCCAGATGCAGTGGCTCGCCCGGCGGCTGCTGATCTTCGGGGTGCACGTGCACGTCGGTGTGCGCTCGCCCGACAAGGCCATGCCGATCATGAACGCGCTGATGGCGCACATCCCGCACTTCCTCGCGCTGTCCGCGTCGTCGCCCTACTGGCTGGGGGACGACACGGGGCTCGCGTCGTCGCGCTCCCAGGTGTTCGCGAGCCTGCCCACGGCGGGCCTGCCCTACCCGCTGGAGGACTGGGCGGGGTTCGAGACGTTCATGGGCACGCTCGTGACGTCCGGGACGATCGAGACGATCCGCGAGGTGTGGTGGGACATCCGGCCGCATCCCAACTTCGGCACCGTCGAGCTGCGGATCTGCGACGGCCTGCCGACCCTGATGGAGGTCGGCGCGGTCGCGGCGCTGGCGCAGTGCCTCGTCGACCGGATGAACACCCAGATCGACCGCGGCTACAGCCTTCCTAGGCCGCAGCGGTGGCTGGTGCAGGAGAACAAGTGGCGGGCGGCCCGCTACGGCCTCGACGCCCAGATCATGATCGATGGTCACGGGGCGGTGCGGTCCGTCCGGGACGACCTGGTGGATCTGGTGGAAGACCTGCTCCCGGTCGCCCACCGGCTCGGGTGTGCGCGAGAGCTGTCCGACGTGCTGGTCATTCTCGAGGCCGGGGCGAGCTACACACGTCAGCGGGCCGCCGCGGGGCGTGCTGACGGAGATCTCGCGCGGGTGGTCGATACCCTGCTGGAGGAGATGAACGCCGGACGTCCGGTCGTGGGCTTCTAGCCCCCGGCCGGCGGGTCGCGGCGGCATCCGACAGCCCGCGTGCCGTTTACGGCCGGTTGTGCGCGTCGCGCCGCGGGATGGGGATCGAGGGAGGAGCCTGGCCGACAGATGGAGGCCAACGAGATCGCCGCGGTCGCCGGGTGGGTGGCCGCTCATGAGTCCGAGCTGGTCGCCCTGCGCCGCGACCTGCACGCGCATCCGGAACTCGGCCGCCAGGAGCGGCGCACGGCCGGACAGGTGGAGGCGCGACTGCGCGCGGCCGGGCTGTCGCCGCAGCGGCTGCCGGACGTACCTGGGCTGTGGTGTGACATCGGGGTCGGCGTGGATGCGGATCCCGCGGCGCCGGTGGTGATCGTTCGCGCCGACCTCGACGCGCTGCCCCTGCCGGACAGCAAGAACGTGCCCTACCGGTCCACCGTGCCCGGGGTGGCGCATGCGTGCGGGCATGACGTGCACACCGTGGTGACGTTGGGCACAGGTCTGGCGCTCGCGGAGTACGCCCGGACGGCGCCGCTGCCGGGCACGATCCGCCTGGTGTTCCAGCCGGCGGAGGAGCTGATGCCGGGTGGCGCGCTGGACGTGATCGACGCCGGCGTGCTGAAGCCGGCGTCGGCGGCGATCGCCGTCCACTGTGATCCCGCGCTCGACGCCGGGACCATCGGGCTGCGCACGGGGCCGATCACGTCGGCCGCCGACGCGGTGGAGATCACGGTCGCTGGGCCCGGCGGCCACACCTCCCGCCCGCAGAACACCGTGGATCTGATCTACGCGATGGCCCGGCTCGCCACCGACCTGCCCGCCGCGCTGGGCCGGCTGGTCGACCCGCGCTCGGCGCTGTCGATGGTGTGGGGGCAGATCCAGGCCGGCACGGTCGCGAACGCGATTCCGCGCAGCGGCCAGCTGCGCGGCACCGTGCGCACCCTGTCCCGGGAGACCTGGGAGACCGTCCCGACACTGGTAACGGGCCTCGCCGAGCAGATAGTCGCGCCGTACGGCGCGCAGATCGTGGTCGACTATCGCCGCGGAGTGCCGCCGGTGGTGAACAGCGCCGAGGTCGTGGATGTCTTCCAGAGCGTTGTCGACCGGTCGTTGGGGCATGGCGCGTCGAGGACCGTCGCCCAGTCGCTGGGCGGTGAGGACTTCGGCTGGTACCTCAACCACGTGCCGGGAGCACTGGCCCGGCTGGGCACGCGGGTGCCCGGTGGTGCCACCTACGACCTTCATCAGGGCGCCTTCGACGTGGACGAACGGGCCATCGGCGTTGGCGTCCGCCTGCTCGCGGGCGCCGCGGTGGAGCTGTTGCGCAGGCCTCCTGCCGCGGCCTGATCCGGCTCAGGTTCGCGGCCGCCGGTCAGGCGCTGGGCCGGGCGCGCAGCTCCTCGACGTAGTCGGCGGGCGCGCCCGCCTTCTCCGCGGAATTGGCGATCATGTCCAGGTACCACCGGGACGGCAGGCCACCCTCATAGGAGTTGAGGATGTAGGTCCAGGCGAGGGCCTCGCCGTCCAGGGTCGACACCCGGACGCGGATGCGGGTGTACAGCCCCGTGTCGGCGCCCTCCCAGATGTCGAGTCGCTCCAGGTCGTAGCGGTCGAGGTCGTAGAGGAGCACGTAGGCGTGCTTGCCCGCGGACTCGACGATGGTGGCGAGGGCACCGTCCCACCCGACGTTCTCGCCGCCGAACGTGAGTCGCCACCCGTCGATCCAACCGGTGCCGGTGACAGGCGAGTGGGGCGCCCGCTCCTTCATCTGCGCCGGGTCAAGATTGCCGGCGTAGGCCGCGTACAAGGTCATCGTCGTCTCTCGGGGTGACGGTGCGTGGTTATGGAACACGCTTTTCGGTTCAATGATGGAAGTTAGGTGACTTGTATGACATCGAACCCTCGACCTCCGGGTGTGATCCTACGGAGCACTCCGCACCGGGAGGAGCGCGGACTTCGGGACGGGGGAAGATGAAAGGAGGAGATGTCAGATCGGGAGGACACGTGACGCGCATCGTCATTCTCGGCGGAGGACCTGGCGGCTACGAGGCGGCGCTTGTGGGAGCGTCGCTCGGCGCGACCGTCACGGTCATCGACTCGGACGGTATCGGCGGTGCCTGCGTGCTCACCGACTGCGTTCCCTCCAAGACCTTGATCGCGACGTCGGAAACCATGACGAACCTCGCACTCGCTCCGGGGCTCGGCATCCAGCCCCACGGCCCCGGTGCCGGTGGCGAGCCGGCGCTGCCCGCGGTCGCCTGGGGAATGCCGAGCAGTGCCGATTCGGGTCCGGCGCTCACTCCGCCCGAAGTCGTCAGCGTAGAGCCTGAGCAGGTGTACGAGCGGGTCCGGGAGCTCGCGAAGGCGCAGTCGGCGGACATCGAGCGTCGGCTGCAGCGGGAGAGGGTCGAGGTGGTTCATGCCGCCGGCCGGCTCGTCGGCCCGCACGCGATCGAGACGAGCAGCGGTGAGACCTTCGTGGGCGATGTGATCCTCATCGCGACGGGTGCCTCGCCCCGGGACCTGTCGACGGCGCAGCCGGATGGCGAGCGCATTCTCACCTGGCGCCATCTCTACGACCTCAAGGAGATCCCGGAGCATCTGGTGGTCGTCGGCTCGGGTGTCACCGGGGCCGAGTTCGCGAGCGCCTACCGTGCGCTCGGCGCGGAGGTCACCCTGGTGTCGTCGCGGGAGCGGGTCCTGCCGGGCGAGGATCCGGACGCGGCGCGGGTCATCGAGGAGGTCTTCGTGCGGCGCGGGATCGAGGTGCTGAACCGCTCGCGTGCGGCGTCCGTCCGCCGGATCGGAGACGGGGTGATCGTCGAACTCACCGACGGACGCACGGTGACGGGCAGCCACGCCCTGATGGCGGTGGGCTCGGTGCCGCGAACGAAGGGCCTCGGCCTGACCGACGTCGGCGTCCGGCTCGGTCCGGGCGGGCACGTGAACGTCGACCGGATGTCGCGCACCTCGGTTCCCGGCGTCTACGCGGCTGGTGACTGCACCGGCGTGCTGCCGCTCGCCTCGGTCGCGGCGATGCAGGGCCGGATCGCGATGTGGCATGCGCTCGGCGAGGCGGTCAGCCCGCTGCGGCTCGGCACCGTGTCGTCCAATATCTTCACCGAGCCGGAGATCGCCACCGTCGGCGTCACCCAGGTGATGAAGGACACCGGCGCGGTGGCGGCCGAGGTGACGACCGTGCCGCTCTCGCGTAATCCCCGAGCAAAGATGATGGGTGTCGAGGACGGTTTCGTCAAACTGTTCTGCCGTCCCGGGAGCGGAAGCGTCCTGGGTGGCGTCATTGTCGCACCGCGCGCCTCCGAACTGATTCTGTCCGTGGCGCTCGCGGTCGAACACGGTCTTACCGTCGATCAGATCGCGCACACCTTCTCCATCTATCCGTCGCTGTCCGGCTCCATCACCGAGGCCGCCCGCGTCCTGCGACCCAGGGACTTCTTCGCGGGCTTCGACAATCCGGCCTGAGGTGAGGCGCGGTCACGGAAACGGCTGCCGGCGGTGCTGGACCGCCGGCAGTCAGGTCGCTACGCGCATCGCTGGCCTGCTCCGGGCAGTGACATCTGCGCGCCCACCGGTCGATCGAGCGGGTCTGTCACCCGAAGCATAGGTCCGCTGTCGAGCCGAATCCACCGTGCGCCGGAGAATTCTTTTCATTGGCTTTTTGGTTGCGAGCTCCGCGGATGGCGTTCGCCAGGGTATTTCTTGGCAGTGTGGTTTCTTCTTGGAGCCACTCATCGCCAAAGGGCGTCATTGTCGGCGCCGGCCTCATCCGCTACCATCGAACCCGTGTTCGAAATCCGCACTGCTTTTCTGGCGGGCGTCGCCATGAGCGGAGACGTGGATGTCCTGCGCTGGGCCGTGCGAATGTCGCCGACCAGTCCCCGCCGGAAGGAGCGGCTGTGAATGCCGACGTGGGTGCACGAGGCTCGTCCGGGGTACCGCGGCCCGCCGGTGCCGTCATCGGTCTGCTCGTTCTGTGCGTGCGCACCATCCGCCGGAGGGTGCGCATCGCGCGCGGTATGGCACCGGGTGGGTGCGGCCCTACTCGTCGTCGTCGTCCTCGACGGCCAGTACGGGAGGAAAACCGTGCTGTTCGAGCCGTCGGTTACGGAAGTACCCGCTGGTCGCGAATCCCAGCCCCGCCCCCGAGACCAGCAGGAAGGCGACCACGGTCGCGCGGACGGCGATCGCTCCCGGAAGCAGTGCGAAGATCACCGCGAACGGCGCCATCAGCAGGACGGGACGTGCCGCCTGCCGCGTCCGCCAGCCGGAACCGGTCAGATCGTGCGAGATCCATGCGCGATAGGTCGACGGAAGCGTGCCACCCAGGAGGTAGTAGATCCGACCCGTCAGTGGCGGGCGCTGCTGTTCCTGCTCGGTGGCGGTCACGGTGCCGTCCTGGCCGCCCGCCGTCGAGCTGTCTTCGCCGTCGCTCATATCCGCAGCTTACGAAGCGGACAGACGTGGTGAGACAGCCGACGGCGGGCCGGCGGGGTCAGTCCTTGATCTCACACAGGACGGCGCCGCTGGTCACCACCGCGCCGACGGCCGCGGCGAGATCAGTGATCCTGCCGTCGCGGTGCGCGTTGATGGGCTGCTCCATCTTCATGGCTTCCAGGACGATCACGAGGTCACCGGCGGCGACCGTGTCGCCCTCGTTCACCGCCACCTTGACGATGGTGCCCTGCATGGGGCTGGTGAGCGCGTCGCCTGTCACCTTGGCGGCGGCCGCGCCGCGGGACTTCCGCCTGGGCGCCGCGCCCTTGGCGGACGCCGTCGCGGTCGCGCCGAACCCGGCCGGGAGCACCACCTCGAGGCGCTTGCCGCCGACCTCGACGATCACCGCCTCGCGGGGCTCGGTGCTCGTGTCGGCGTCGGTGCCACCGGTGAAGGCGGGGATGGTGTTGTCGAACTCGGTCTCGATCCAGCGGTTGTGGATGCGGAACGGTTCGGCGGCGTTCTCAGGTGCGAAGGCGGGGTCCCGGACGACCGCGCGGTGGAAGGGCAGCGCGGTGGCCATGCCGTCCACGACCATCTCGTCCAGGGCGCGGCGGGCACGCTCGAGGGCTTCCTCGCGGGAAGCGCCCGTGACGATCAGCTTGGCCAGCAGGGAGTCGAACGCGCCGCCGATGACGCTGCCGCTCTCGATGCCGGCGTCGAGACGGACGCCGGGGCCCGCCGGCGCGACGAAGGTGGTCACGGTGCCCGGAGCGGGCAGGAAGTTGCGTCCCGGGTCCTCGCCGTTGATCCGGAACTCGATCGAATGGCCGCGCGGAGCGGGATCGGTGAAGTCGAGCGCCTCACCTTCGGCGATCCGGAACTGCGCGCGCACCAGGTCGATGCCGGAGACCTCTTCCGTCACCGGGTGCTCGACCTGCAGGCGGGTGTTCACCTCAAGGAAGCTGATCATGCCGTCGCGGGCGACCAGGAACTCGACCGTCCCGGCGCCCTCGTACCCCGCCTTGCGGCAGATGGCCTTCGACGCCTCGTACAGCGAGGTGAGCTGCTCCTCCGACAGGAACGGCGCCGGCGCCTCCTCGACGAGCTTCTGGTATCGCCGCTGCAGGGAGCAGTCCCGCGTGCCGACGACGACGACATTGCCGTGCGAGTCCGCGAGGACCTGGGTCTCCACGTGCCGGGGCTGGTCCAGGTACCGCTCGACGAAGCATTCGCCTCGGCCGAAGGCGGCCACCGCCTCCCGGACGGCGCTGTCGAACAGCTCGGGCAGCTCCTCGGCGGTCCATGCCACCTTGAGGCCACGCCCGCCGCCGCCGAACGCCGCCTTGATGGCGACCGGCAGCCCGTACTGCTCGGCGAACGCGACGACCTCCTCCACACCGGACACCGGATCAGCGGTGCCCGGAGCGAGGGGGGCGCCCACCGCCAGCGCGATGTGGCGGGCCGCGGTCTTGTCGCCCAGACGGCGGATCGCCTCAGGCGGCGGGCCGATCCAGGTGAGGCCGGCGGCGATCACGGCCTCGGCGAAGTCGGCGTTCTCGGAGAGGAAGCCGTATCCGGGATGAACAGCGTCAGCCCCGGATGACTTGCACGCGTCCAGAATCTTGTCGATCCGAAGGTAGGAGTCACCGGGCGTGTTCCCACCGAGAGCGAATGCCTCGTCCGCCACTCGCACATGTAGCGCGTCCAAATCCGGCTCGGCATACACCGCGACGCTGGTGTACCCGGCGTCGCGGCACGCGCGGGCCACCCGAACCGCAATCTCGCCCCGGTTGGCAATGAGGATCTTACGCACGTCGCTCCCGTCCTCGTCCGGCATGCCCGAGTTTAGGCGAGTCGGGCCGCACAGCTCGTTCTCGTCGAACCCAGATGTGATGCCGCCGACATCTCATCGTTTGTACTTCCGTTCGGTCACCAGCCGGCCCGAGTACGCGTACCCGGGCTCATTCCGGAGCGACGCCACGCACCCACGCCGACCTGCAAGGGTCCGCGAAGTGCATGGGTGGGCTCGGCCCAGGGGGATCGAGCTGGGCGCGCGGTGTCCGCCACCGGGGCCGAGCGTGCGGCGAAGACGGCCACCACGGCGGCGATCTCCTCCGCAGTGGCATTCCCGCGGATCAGCCGCAGCCGGGGCCGCTCGTTCTGCCCGCCGTCGTCCTGCGCCACGGTCCTCTCCCTGCTCGACTGGTACATGGCGGGCTGGCCGGAAACGGTCGCCCGTGCGGTTTCCGGACGGCAGGGCCGTCCGTCCGTGCGTCGCCTCTGACATCACCTGGAAGGATCTACAGCGGAATGTTGCCGTGCTTCTTCGGCGGCAGCGACTCACGCTTGGTCCGCAGCAGGCGAAGCGCGCGGATGATCTCTCTCCGGGTCTCGGAGGGGATGATCACCGCGTCGAGGTAACCCCGCTCGGCGGCGATGTAGGGAGTCGCGAAGTGATCCGTGTAGTCCTGGATCAGTTCGGCCCGGCGGGTGTCCGGCGACTCGGCCTTCGCCAGGTCGCGCCGGTAGATGATGTTGACCGCGCCCCGCGCGCCCATGACGGCGATCTCGGCGGTGGGCCAGGCGAGGTTGATGTCCGCCCGCAGGTGCTTCGAGCCCATCACGTCGTAGGCGCCGCCGTAGGCCTTCCGCGTGATCACGGTGACCTTGGGGACCGTCGCCTCGGCGTAGGCGTAGATCAGCTTGGCGCCGCGCCGGATGATCCCGTTCCATTCCTGCGACGTGCCCGGCAGGAATCCCGGCACGTCCACCAGGGTCAGAACCGGGATGTTGAAGGCGTCGCAGGTGCGCACGAAGCGGGCGGCCTTCTCGCTGGCGTCGATGTCGAGCGTGCCGGCGAACTGCATGGGCTGGTTGGCGACCACGCCGACGGACCGGCCGTCGACCCGGCCGAAACCGACGATCAGGTTCTGCGCGAACTGCGCGTGCACCTCGAGGAAGTCGCCGTCGTCGACCAGCCGCTCGATGATCTCGTGCATGTCGTACGGCGTGTTCGGCGAGTCCGGGATGAACGTGTCGAGCTCGGGGTCCACCTCGTCGGCCAGGTCGTCCACCGCGTCGTACGCCGGCGCGTCGTCGAGGTTGTTCGAGGGGAGGAAGGACAGCAGCGCCCGGGCGAGCTCCAGGCACTCGTTCTCGTCCGCGGCCTGGAAGTGCGCGACACCGCTGCGCGAGTTGTGGGTGGCGGCGCCGCCCAGCTCCTCCATCCCGACGTCCTCGCCCGTCACTTCCTTGATGACGTCGGGGCCGGTGATGAACATGTGGCTCGTCTGGTCGACCATCAGCGTGAAGTCGGTGATCGCCGGCGAGTAGACCGCGCCGCCCGCGCATGGCCCCATGATCAGCGAGAGCTGGGGGACCACGCCCGATGCCATCACGTTCCGGTAGAAGATCTCGCCATACAGGCCAAGAGAGACGACGCCCTCCTGGATCCGCGCCCCGCCGGAGTCGTTGATGCCGACCACCGGGCACCCGGTCTTCAGCGCCAGGTCCATGATCTTGACGATCTTCTCGCCGAAGACCTCGCCGAGGCTTCCGCCGAAGACCGTGAAGTCCTGGCTGAACACGCAGATCTGCCTGCCGTCCACGGTGCCGTATCCGGTCACCACGCCGTCACCGTAGGGACGGTTGGCCTGCACCCCGAAGTCGTGTGCCCGGTGCCGGGCGAACGCGTCCGTCTCCACGAACGACCCGGGGTCGAGGAAGGCCTCGATCCGCTCCCGGGCGGTCATCTTGCCCTTCGCGTGCTGAGCGTCCACGGCTCGCTGCGATCCGGCGTGGATGGCCTCGTCGTTCACCCTGCGCAGCTGCGCCAGTCGCCCTGCGGTGGTGTGGGGGTCGGGAGCTGAATCCTCAGCGGACGCGGGGAGAGCCATAGGCCGCAGCGTACGACCCCCGTATGGCAACGTGCTCGACTCGTGTGGAGTTGATCTCATCGATTGTGAGGAATCAGAGGTGGCGTGGCTGCCATGCCGTATCGCGTATCACAGCGGGCCCTGCCCGGCCGGCCCAAAACGTCGGATCGAATGTCCTGCCTACGCCGTCATCGCCCGATCCAGCCTGCGGGGCGGACGCATTCGGGCAGATTGGGGCGTTGCCGGCAGGGACCACTCCGGGGTGACGTCGAGTCGATGCCCGATCAGGCGTGTCGACCCGTGAGCCTCGCGACCATCGGTCTGGCAGGCTGGCCCGGTGAGCTCGACGTTCGACCCAGGCCCTGCGGAGCATCCAGAAGACCCGGCCAGCAGCCTGCGGCCACGCGGCCAGGACCAGCGCAGGCGGGACACGGGCCTGGGCGGCCAGCAGGCGGGCACACGGGCCCACGGCCTGGGCCCGGTGGCCGAGGACTCGCGGCGCGGGCCGCTCGACGCCGCGAGGCTCGTGGTGCTCGCGAGAGCCGCCGGCCTCGGCGCCACGGTGGTCGAGGAGATCGACTCGACCAACGCCGCCCTGGTCCGCGCCGGCCGCGGCGAGGCCGGCGAGCCGGCCCTGCGGGAGCTCGCGCGCGCCTGGCGGCTCGGCGGTGACGGCACGGAGGTGGCGGATCGCGGCCATGTGCTCGTGGCGGAGCGGCAGACCGCCGGGCGCGGACGGCTGGACCGTGCCTGGGTGTCCCGCCCGGGCGCCGGGCTGACCGTCTCCCTCCTGCTGCGGCTGCCGGTCCCACCCGCCCGGCTGGGGTGGCTGCCCCTGGTGGTCGGCATGGCGCTCGCCTCCACCGTGCGCTCGGTCGCCGGTCTGCCGGCCACGCTCAAGTGGCCCAACGACGTCCTGGTCGACGGCGCGAAGCTGGCGGGCGTCCTCGTGGAACTGGTGCCGATCCCGCCCGCCGATCCGTCGGTGGTCATCGGGTTCGGCCTCAACGTCCACGCTGAGCGGGACGAACTACCGGAACGCTCGACGAGCCTGCGCCTGTGCGACGCCGACCCGCGGGCGCTGGACCGGACCGCGCTGCTCGGATCGATCCTCGGCACGCTCGTCACCAGCCTTGACGCGTGGGCCGCCGACCCGGAGCGGGCCCGTGACGCCTACCTGGAGCTGTGCGGCACGATCGGCCGCCAGGTACGGGTCGAACTGCCCGATGGCACCGCCGAACTCGGCACCGCGACGGATGTCGACTCCACCGGTCGCCTCGTCGTCGACGGCCGGGCCTACAGCGCGGGGGACATCATCCACCTGCGCTGACAGTGAGGATGTGTGGTGGATCCCGCGCCCCGGACCGGCGTCGTCACCAGGCGGCCGGTTCCCCCGCGGCCCGGGGCCGCGATGCGGGCGTGCGGCTCCGGCGGGGCCCGGTGTGGTCCGTTGGTGGGTGATGCGACGATTGTCACGTGGCATTTCCTGACGACATCCTCACCCAGGACGAAGAGGTGGTCCTGCACCTGCACCCGCATTGGGTCAGCCTGATCGGCCCGGTGCTGTGGACGGTCGCGGCGATGCTCTTCGCGGTGCTCGGGGTCTTCTTCGCGCCTGGCGGCGTGCTGCAGAAGCCCATCCAGTACCTGGTGCTCGCCATCGCCCTCGGCGCCATCGCCTACCTCGGCGCCTTGCCGTGGCTGCGCCAGCTGACCACCCACTACGTCATCACCAACCATCGCCTGGTCATCAGGGAGGGCCTGCTGACCAGGACCGGTCGGGACATCCCGCTTGCCTGGCTGGTCGGTTCGACGATCCAGCAGAGCCTGTTCGAGCGGTCGGTGGGATCAGGCCGGCTGCTGGTGGAGACCGCCGGCCAGCGTGGCCGCATGGCGCTGTCCTGCATGCCACACGTCGAGCGGGTGCAGGAGACCCTCGCCGAGCTCGCGGCCCCGTACCAGGAACGCGGGTATCCCGACCAGCAGGGACGGCGCTACTGAGACGCCGCGCCCGTGCCCGCGGCCCCGCCGCCGCGGGCACGGGCGAGGGCGCGGGTGCGGCTCAGACCGGGTCGTAGTCGCGCCACCAGGCCAGCAGGCGAGCCGCGTCGCTGTCCTCGGCGGAGAAACCGAGCAGCTCATCGTCGACTGTCCAGAACACCGAGAACCGATCCGGGACGGCGGAGCACAGGAACGTGCCGCGCCGCCGGGAGCTGTGGGCCCAGCGCTCGATGCTGGTCTGACCCCGGCTGCACTCGCCGACGTCGGTGAGCGCGGCGGAGCGGCGGCCCACGTCTGCCCGCAGCGTCGCCGCGTCCGTGTACCGGACGACCGACACCGCCCCCGGCGCCGCCGCGGCGGTCGACACACCGGGAACGCAGTCCACCGCGGCGCTGACCCCGGCGCCGCGCGGGGCGGTGTGGCAGTCGGTGACCGCGAAGGGCCGCAACATCGCCACCAGATGGGCATCGGTCGCGTCGAGGGTGCCGCTCGGCTCGGGTGTCGCCCGCCCGGCCGGCCGGGCCGACCCCCCTGACGCGGACGGCCCCGCCGCGGGATGCGTGCCCGCGTCGGATCCTGATCCGCCGCAGGCCGCCAGGCTCAGCCCGCCTCCGACAAGGAGCAGGACGCCGGTCGCCGCGGCCAGCGGCGACGACCACCATCGTCGTGCCGGCCGCCGCCCCGCTCCCGGATGCGCTCCCAACGCGCTACCCCACATCGGTGTTCGGTCAGTGACGCAGCGGGTCGAACGAGTGCCACCAGGCGTTGAGATGCCCGGCTTCCGCGTCGTCGACGGAGAAGGCGACCAGGCTGTCGTCGTAGGTCCAGAACTCGTAGAACCGGTTCGCGAAGAAGTAGCAGAGGCGGTTGCCGCCCGCCCGCTGCGCGGACGAACTCCAACGCTCCGAGCTCTGCTGGCCGTCGTCGCAGTTGCCCTCGTCGACGTAGTAGGTCTCCCGCGCGCCGATCTGCCGGTCGACCGCCGAGCGGTTCGGGAAGTGGAACGCGGTGACCTCGATGCCGGCCGGGGTACGGCAGCTCAGGGTCGCGTCGGCGTACGCGCTGTCGCTGCGCTGGGGCGCGGCGCATCCGGTCATGACCGTCGGGTTGAGCGCCGAGCGCAGCGCGTCACGGGGGTCGCCGGTGGACTGCCCGTCCGGGCTCGCGGACGGCGAGGCGGAACCGGCAGGGGTAGTGCCGGGGCGGGCCGCGTCGCTGTCACCGTCGCCGCCGGTGAACGCCAGGGCCCCGAAAAGGATCACGAGTGCCATCAGGATGCCGCCGCCGGCGAACAGCAGCCGCCGGTCCACGAGCACCTTGTGCCGGTCGGCGGTGGGACGACCGGGGGAGAGGCGGCCGGTCGGATCGGGGGCGCCGAAGCCGCCCGGGGCGGGCGGCACGGGCTCCGGAGGCAGACCGGGCAGGAGCCCGGGAAGTGAGTCGGCGCGCCCCGGCTCCGTGTCCCGCGCGGCCGCGGCGGGAGGCAGGCCGAACGGGTCGGTACCCGGCACGACCGGCAACGGAATGCTGTCGGTGGCGCCCAGCGGCGGCAGGTCCGGAGCGAGGCGCGCGTGGGGCTCGCCGGCTGGCCCGCCGCGGGCCGCGCGCGGCCCGGCCGTGCCGAGCACCGCGGTGTCCTCGCCGGTGTCTGGCCGCGGACCGCTGAACAACGCCGCCGGTTCCGGCCCGATGACGGGCGGGTGCGGACCCGTCGCCGACCGACTCGACGGCGTGATGCCTGGGATCAGAGCGCCGGGCCCCGAGACACCGGGCACTGGGAGACCCGGCGCTGTGCCAGACGGGGGACGGCCAGACGCGGGAAGGCCAGACGGGGGAAGGCCGGGAGCCGGGACACCGGGGGTGGGGACGCCGGGCGTCGGGGTAGCGAAAGGCACGCGGCTCGGCGGCATCGCTCCTGGTGGTGCGGCCCCCGGGGGTGCGGCTCCTGGTCGTGCGGCCCCCGGGGGAACGGCGCCCGGTGGCGGAGCGCCCGTCGGCGTGGCCCCGGGCAGGGCGGGGCCGAAGGAAGGCGCGCCCGGCGGGTTGGGGCCGAAGGGAGGCGCGCCCGGCGGGTTGGGGCCGAAGGAAGGCGCGCCCGGCGGGTTGGGGCCGAAGGAAGGCGCGGCGGGCGCGGCGCCGCCAGGCGGAGGGGCGAGGCGGTAGGTGAGGTCGGCGTCGTGGGAGGGCCACGGGGGCCGGCCGGCGTTCGGTGGGCCTGGTGCCGGGGGGCCGCCCGGAACGCCGGGCGGAGGCAAGGCCGCCTGGGAGCCGGTGCCGCCGCGGGCGCCGGGACCGGTCGGTGGCTGGTAGTAGAGCGGGCCCGGGGGCCCGCTCAACCCGCCGGGTGGGCCGGGCGGCCCCGGCTGGGCCGACGGGCCGGTCGGGCGCGGCGGCGGAAAGGCCGACGGGGCCGGAAAGGACGACGGGGGCGTTGCGGCACCGATGGGCGAGCCGGCTCCACCAGGGCCGGGGCGGTAGGGATCGCCGGGTTCGAACCCGCCCCGCTCAACCCGCCGGGTGGGCCGGGCGGCCCCGGCTGGGCCGACGGGCCGGTC
>NZ_FZMO01000343.1 GCF_900197875.1 Frankia canadensis
CCGCCGCCGCCGGTCGCGGCCGGGACGGCGAGAGTGTGGACGTTCTCCCGGACGGGCTGGGCGCGCATCGGCCCGCGGCGCATCTGCAGGGTGCTGAACAGGAAGACGCCCGCCGGCACCAGGTGGTCGCCGACCGCGCGGAACATCGCCGCCCGCCCGGCGGCGTCCAGCAGGGACACCGAGGTGGCGCCCAGCACCACCGCGTCGAAGCGGCGGCCCAGGTCGAAGGCGGTCATGTCGCCCTCGACGGTGGTCAGCCGCGCGCCGTCGCCCCCCGGCGCGCCGGCCCGCTCGGCGAGCAGGCGCAGCATCATCGGCGACTTCTCCAGGCCCACCACGTGATGGCCGTCGGCGAGCAGCGGCAACGTCAGACGCCCGGAGCCGCAGGCCAGCTCCAGCACGTCGCCGCGGCGGCCACCGAGCGTCGCGTCGAGGGCCGCGCGCAGCTCGGCGACCTCGTGCTGGTCGTCGTGGCCGAGCAGGTCGTAGAGGACCGAGCCGCGCTCGGAGTAGAAGTCCTCCACCGGCAGCCCGGCACCGAACATCGTCATGATCGTGCCGGCGGTGCCCGGCCGCGGCGCCGCGGCCGTGTCCACCGCGGCCGTGTCCACCGCGGCCATGCCGTTCGGCACGCCCGCCGCGGCTGACACGTCCGGTGTGTCCGTCCGGACTGTCGCATTCGGCACGGCCGGCACGTCAGATGTGTCCGGGCGCGAGGAGGTCAGGGTCGTGCTCATCGCGGACCACCCGCCGTGGCCGCCACCGACATTCCAGCCGACATTCCAGCCGACACCGCAGCCGGCGTCCCGGCCGGCGTCGCCACTGGCCGAGCGCCGCCGCGCGCCAGGTCGACGCCGGACCGGGCGAAGGTGGCGATGAGGCTCGCGAAGCCCTCGGCGACGGCGCCGGCCGCCACCCCGGTGTGGGCGCCCGCGAGCTCCACGGCGCGCTCCCCCGGGCCGACGACCAGCAGGATCTCGACCAGCGCCGCCGCGTCCCGGCTGATCCGGAACACCCGCATGTCCCGGGGGCTGACGAGCAGCGCCCCGGTGCGGTCTCCGAGCAGCAGCGGCGCGTCCGGCGCCTCGGTGCCCACCGCCGTGTCCTCGAGGGCCGCGACCAACCGGCCGCCGAACCCGGACACGACCGGCTTCTTCAGACCCTCCTGCCGCGCGCGGCGCAGCGCGTCCAGGCCCCACAGGAACCGCGACAGCCACGGCCGCTCGGCCCGCGCCACGCGGCTCACCTCGACCGTCACCACCGCGGCCAGGCACGGGTCGTCACCCGCGCCGGCGCTCCACGGCGCCATCAGGGCCGGGTCGAGGCCGGCGGGCAGCGCGCCGAGCGCGGCGCCGCCGGGCGCGGGACGCACGGTGCCGTCGGCGTCGACGAACAGCCGGCCGCCGCGGCGGCCGGCGCACGGGTGCGCGGTGCCCAGCGCGCAGATGTCGGCGAGCTGGACGAACGGGTGCAGCAGGTACTCGGGGAAGGTTCCCCGGAGGCGGGCCGCGTCGGCGTCCTCGAGGAAGACCGCGTAGTCGATCTCGGAGGTGATCCGCAGCAGCGTCGGGCCGACGAGCGACAGGTAGCCGCCGGAGGAGTAGTCGAAGGTCTGCAGGAAGAAGTCGTCGCCGATGACGAGTTCGTCGCCCGCCGCGGCGAGCTCGCCGGTGTAGCGGACAAGCGAGCCGACGACGCCGCCGGGCGGGGGTGTGTGCGCCGCGCCGGCCGGGGCGAACACCAGGGTGCGGAAGTCGGCGAGCCCGGTGTCCGGGTCGGTGACCGCGGCGAGGTGCTCGGCGGCGGCGAGGACGATCTCGTCCGGGCCGTCGCCGGGCGCCGCCGCGAGGCCGGGCGGCGCGCCGTCCAGCCGGGGCGCGCGGGCGCCGGTGGCCCACCGGCCCAGCCGGCCGCTGATCTCCTGCAGGTGCGCCGCGCCCTCGACCTGCTCCGCGACCAGGCCCGGGGCGAGACCGAGCAGTTCCCGGGGCAGCAGTCCGTCGCCGGAGTGGCCGACGAGCAGCGAGACGCGCAGACCGTCGATCTTGCCGGCGACCCGGTGCACGTCCCCGCCGGACAGCTCGCGCACGTCCAGGCGCAGGGTGCACGCGTCGGCGAGGGCGAGCAGCCGGAGCGCCTGGGTGGCGTCGCCGACGCCGGTGACGGTGAGCTCGGCGATGCCGGCGGCGCCGACGAGGACGCCCAGCTCCTCGAGGCCGAGCCGCTCGACGAGGGCGGCCCGCAACGTCGCCGACCAGCGCAGCGGCTGCGGCAGTTCCACCCCGGCGTCCCCGTCGATGCCCGGCGTGGAGTCGCCCTGGGCGGCGGTGAGTGGCCGGGGGGCGGCGAGCGCGTCGGCGGCGATCAGGGCGGCGAAGGCGGTGAGGCGGCGGTGGACCTCGTCGGGCGTCCCCTCCAGACCGTGCAGGGGGGCCGGCGGGGCGGCGCGGTCGGCGCGGGCACGCAGCCAGGCGAGCTCGGCCGTCAGCACGTCGGCGGGCCGGTCCACGACCGTGCCGTCCGGGCCGTCGGCGACGAGCGACAGGCCGATGTGGGGGCTCTCGGCCGCCGCGGCGACACCGTCCAGGTAGGGGCTGCGGCGCAGGTCGGCCGCGGTCCACTCGGCGGACAGCAGGGTCAGCAGCGCGGGCAGGGATCCCGGCGCGCCGCGGCCCGCGGCGGATCCGGCGACGCCGTCGGCCGCCGAGGCGATCGCCGCCCGCCAGCCGGTCGGGCAGTAGGCATCCCCGCAATCGCACGAACTGAACCAGACAATGCGGTGGTCCGCACCCGGACCGTCTGGAGAACCGGGGGTGGGGTGACCGGGGG
>NZ_FZMO01000226.1 GCF_900197875.1 Frankia canadensis
CGCCACCAGGTAGACGAACAGGTCGTCGGCGGCGCGCACGGTGCGTGCCCATCCGTGCGCGGCGAACCGGTAGGCGGGTGCGAGCCTCTCGGCGAGCCGGGGGTAGTGGGGCACGTCACCGTCCTGCCAGCCGTCCGCGCCAGTACGGCGTCGGGGGGAAGTTCCCGCCGGGCAGGCGGAGCGCGCAACCGGAGGGCTACAGAAAGTGGTACAAAGAAAGAAGCGACACGACCCCCCGGGTGTCGAGCCTCAACCCGGCGGGCACTACTATCGGTAACCGCCGGAGGCATGAGCCCCGGTTCCAATGATCAACCACGACAGGAGTGGGCACTCCGATGTCCGACTATGCGAAGGCGCTCGGTGCTCGGCTGCGCGCAATACGCACCCAGCAGGGGCTCTCGCTTCATGGCGTCGAAGAGAAGTCGCACGGTCGGTGGAAAGCCGTCGTCGTGGGTTCCTACGAACGTGGGGACCGCGCCGTCACCGTTCAGCGTCTCTCGGAGCTCGCGGAGTTCTACGGCGTCCCCGTCGGGGAGCTGCTGCCCGAGGGTTCCACCGTCGCTCCGCTCGAGCAGTCCCCGCGGATCGTCCTTGACCTCGAGCGGCTTTCTCAGGTCCCCAAGGAGCAGGGTGGCCCCCTCGCTCGCTACGCGGCGACCATCCAGAGCCAGCGCGGTGACTACAACGGCCGGGTGCTGTCTATCCGGTACGAGGACCTCCGCTCACTCGCGGTGATCTACGACACCTCGCCAAGCAAGCTCACCGAGCAGCTCGTCTCCTGGGGCGTGCTCTCCCCCGAGCAGGGCGCGGACGCGACCGCCTCCGACGTCTGAGCAGGCCAGCTTCACCTCGACGGGACGCGGGTTTGGCCGGGGTATCCCGGTACGTCGCCAGGAGCGGCGTACCGGGCACGCGGACGTCACCCGCCTGACGCCGTCGTCTCCCCCGCATCGATCAGGCTGCCGAGCAGCCCGTTGACGAACGCCGGCGAGCGTTCGGTGGACAGGCTCTTCGCCAGCTCCACCGCCTCGTCGATCACGACCCGCGGCGGCACGTCAGGCCGCCACAGCAGTTCCAGCACCGCGATCCGCAGGATGTTGCGGTCCACCGACGGCATGCGCTCCAGCGTCCAGCCCTGCGCGTGGTGGCCGATCCGCTCGTTGATCTCCTGCCAGTGCTCGACGACGCCTTCCACCAGGCCCTCGGCGTACTCCGAGACGGGCGGATCGGCCCGGGTCAGACGGGCGTCGAGGATCTCCGGCACGCGCGCGCCGCGCACGTCCGCCTCGAAGAGAATGTCGAGCGCGCGCCTGCGGGCCTTGGACCGGGCGCTCAGCTCGTCACCCGGCCGAGATAACGGCCGTCGCGGGTGTCGACCTTGACCTTCTCGCCGCTGGTGATGAACAGCGGGACGTTGATGGTCGCACCGGTCTCCAGGGTGGCCGGCTTCGTCCCACCGGTCGAGCGGTCACCCTGCACGCCCGGGTCGGTCTGCTCGATGGTGAGCTCGACGCTCGCCGGCAGCTCGACGTACAGCGGCGCGCTGTCGTGCAGCGCGACGGTGGCGACCGTGTTCTCGAGCATGTAGTCGGCGACCGAGCCGACGACGTTCGGCGGGACCGGGATCTGGTCGTAGGACTCGCTGTCCATGAAGACGAAGTCGGCGCCGTCGCGGTAGAGGTAGGTCATCTCGCGGCGGTCCACGGTCGCAACCTCGACCTTGACGCCGGCGTTGAACGTGCGGTCGACGACCTTTCCGCTCAGCACGTTCTTGAGGGTCGTGCGGACGAACGCGCCACCCTTTCCCGGCTTGACATGCTGGAAGCCGACGACGCTCCACAACACGCCGTCGATGTCGAGCGTCATACCGTTCTTCAGGTCGTTGGTGGTCGCCACTGCGTACGATCTCCGTTCGGTTGCCGTGCCGGCACGGCGGAAGTCATCAGGCGCGGACGAGTCTACCGAGCCCAGCCGCCGCGCTCGGGGGCGACCGCCTCGTAGGCGGAGATCAGCAGGCCGACGTCCGGGCCGTCGACGATGACCGTCTCCCCCTGCGCGGCCAGGCCAATGAACCGCAGCCGCCGGCCGCGGGACTTCTTGTCCACCCGCATCGCGTCGAGCAGCGCCGGCCAGCGATCCCCCCGATAGGCCACCGGCAGGCCGACGCGGGACAGCAGGTCCCGGTGCCGGTCCGCGGTGGCGCCGTCGAGGCCGACGGCCAGCCGGGACAGCTCGGCGGCGAACACCATCCCGACGGAGATCGCCGCGCCGTGCCGCCAGCCGAACCCCTCGACCTTCTCGATGGCATGGCCGAGGGTGTGGCCGTAGTTGAGGACCTCGCGGCGCCCGGCCTCGCGCGGGTCGCCGGAGACGACGTCCGCCTTCACCCGGATCGAGCGCTCGATCAGCTCGGGCAGGTGGGCGGCGCCGGTCGGGTCGTCGTCGAGCAGGTCGAGAATGACGCCGTCGGCGATGAAGCCGGTCTTGACCACCTCCGCGAGCCCGGAGCGGATCTCCACCGCCGGCAGGGAGGTGAGCGTCGCCAGGTCGCACAGCACCGTCAGCGGCTGGTGGAAGGCGCCGACGAGGTTCTTGCCCGCGTCGGTGTCGATGCCGGTCTTGCCGCCGACGGCCGCGTCGACCATCGCGAGCACGGTCGTCGGCACCTGGACGACGTCCACCCCGCGCAGCCAGCTGGCGGCGACGAACCCGGCGAGGTCGGTGACGGTGCCGCCGCCCAGCCCGATCACGACGTCGTCGCGGGTGAGGCCGATGCGGCCCAGGGCGTCCCAGCAGTGGCCGGCGACAAGCAGCTGCTTGGCCCGCTCGCCGTCCGGAACCTCGATCGCGTACGCCTCCACCTCGGCGTTCGCCCGCAGGTCGGCGACGACGGCCTCCGCGGTGGCGCGCAGCGCGACGGAATGGATCACGGCGGCCCGGGTCCGCCCGGCCACGATCTCGCCGAGGTCGCCGAGCACCCCCTCGCCGAGCACCACATCGTAGGGACGCTCGCCGCCGGGCCGCACCGGGATCCGGACGACGTCGGCGACCCTTGTCTGCACACTCACCACGATGTCCTCTACTCCGGCTTCCTCTACTCCAGCGCGGCGGCGACCAGGTCGACGACCTCGTCGGGCTCGCGCCCCGCGGTGTCGACGACGACCGCCGCGACCTCGGCGTACAGCGGCTGACGGGCCTTGAGCAGGGCGGCGAGGCGGGTGCGTGGCCCCTCGACGAGCAGCGGCCGGTCCCGCGCGAGGCCGACCCTGCGCACCGCGTCGGACACACCGACACGCAGGTACACCACCCGGTGCCCGGCGAGCAGCGTGCGGGTGGCGGGATCGAGCACGGCGCCGCCGCCGAGAGCGACGATCCCGGCGTGCCCGGCGAGCGCCGCGGCGACCGCCCGGTGCTCGGCCGCGCGGAAGTACTCCTCGCCGGACTCGACGAAGATGTCGGAGACGCTGCGCCCCTCGGCTGCCTCGACGTCGGCGTCGGTGTCGCGGAACTCCACACCCCACCGCTGTGCGAGCCGGGTGCCCACCGTGGTCTTGCCCGCGCCGGGCGCCCCGACCAGCACCGCCCGCGGCGATGTCTCCCCCATCAGTGGATGACCAGGGACTTCAGGTACGCCTCGCAGTTACGACGCGTCTCCTCCACCGAATCGCCACCGAACTTCTCCAGGGCGGCGTCGGCGAGCACGAGCGCGACCATCGCCTCCGCGACGACCCCGGCGGCCGGCACCGCGCACACGTCCGAGCGCTGGTTGATCGCGACGGCGGGCTCCCCCGTCGCCACGTCGACGGTGGCCAGCGGGCGGGTCAGCGACGAGATCGGCTTCATGGCGGCGCGCACCCGCAGCGGCTCGCCGGTGGTCATCCCGCCCTCGACGCCGCCGGCCCGGTCGGTGGCTCGGCGCACCCGGCGACCGGCACCGCCGATCGCCTCGATCTCGTCGTGCGCCACCGAGCCGCGCCGACGCGCGGTGGTGAACCCGTCACCGAACTCGACACCCTTGATCGCCTGGATGCCCATCAGCTCGGCGGCGAGTCGCGCGTCGAGCCGCCGGTCGCCATGCACGTAACTGCCGAGCCCCGGCGGGCAGCCGTAGGCGAGCACCTCGACGATGCCGCCGAGGGTGTCCGCGTCGGCGTGGGCGGCGTCGATCTCGGCGACCATCCGCTCGCTCGCCGCGTGGTCGGCGCAACGCACCGGGTCCGCGTCCACGGCCGCGAGCGACCCCGGGCCCGGCGGCGGGGTGCCCGGCGCCACCTCGGCCGCGCCGATCGCGACGACGTGGGAGAGCACCTCGATCCCGTACGCCTGGCGCAGCAACGCCTTGGCGGCCGTGCCGAGCGCGACGCGCGCCGCGGTCTCCCGGGCGCTGGCCCGCTCCAGCACGGGCCGGGCGTCGTCGAAGCCGTACTTCTGCATGCCGGCGAGGTCCGCGTGCCCCGGCCGGGGGCGGGTCAGCGGCGCGTTGCGACCGAGCCCCGCGAGACTGGCCGGATCGACCGGGTCGGGCGCCATGACGTGCTCCCACTTCGGCCACTCGGTGTTGCGCACGACGACGCTGATCGGGCCGCCGAGCGAGACGCCGTGACGGAGCCCGCCGAGCAGCTCGATCTCGTCGCGCTCGAAGCTCATCCTCGCCCCGCGGCCATGCCCGAGCCGCCGCCGGGCGAGCTCGGCGGCGATGTCCGCACTGGTCAGCCGGATGCCCGCGGGCAGCCCCTCGACCGTGGCCACCAGGGCAGGACCATGCGACTCCCCGGCAGTCAACCAACGCACCATGCCATCCAGTCTTTCACGACCAGCCAGCACCGCACGTCCCGCTGGGAACTGGTTCACGTCCCCCGCCGCCCGCGGTACCCCCGGTCACCAGCTCAGCCGCCCCCGGCAAGCACCGCGATCAGCGTTCCCGCGAGCAGGAACGGACCGTAGGCCAGCCGGTCGCGCCGGCCGACCCTGCGCGCCGCGAGCAGCCCGAGCGCCACCACACCCCCGAGAACGACCCCGGCGAACAGGCCGAGGACCACACATCCCCAGCCCAGCCATCCCAGCCCCGCGCCGAGCAGCCCGACGAGCTTCACGTCCCCTCGCCCGAACCCACCGCCCGGCAGCCGGTGCAACGCCAGGAAGGCCAGCCAGCAGACGGCACCCGCGACCGCTCCCCGCGCGAGCCTCCCCGCGTCCCCCTCCACCAGCGCCGCGAACCCGAACAGCACCGCCAGCACCGGATAGGACGGCAGCACCAGCTGATCGGGCAGCCGGTGCACCCGCAGGTCGATCGCCGCCAGCCACACCCCGAGTACGGCGAGATAGTCATAGGCCGGCAGCCAGGCAGGATGCCGCCACAGCACCGCCGTCACCGCACCCACGCCGACGACGGTCACAACCCCGAGCACCCACGCCGCCGGCACCGGCCGGCGCGGCGCCTCACCACCCGCCGCCGGCACCCCCGCCACCACCCGTCTCCCCACCGGCAACGCGACCACGAGCGCCACCAGCGCCACGACCACACTCACCGCGCCGCGCACTCCCCACCCCCGTCCAGCGCCGCCAGGCCGCCAGGCCGCCAGGCCGCCAGGCCGCCACGATCCTTGTCACACCAGGACATCACACCGCGACGGCGGCCAACCCCGCTGGACCGCCCGTAGCCATAGGACGTACTGCCCACACCTCGGCGGAACGGAATCAGCGCAGTCCACCCGACTGGCGACGGAAACAGACCGGACGTGCTGCCTGCACCACGGATGACAGCAATCAGACTGCCTTCGGCATATTCGTCGCCCCCCGGCGGGCCGCACTGACATTCGGCCAAGTTCAGCCGGTCCCACGGGACCGCGCCCTCACCCCCGACGCCCCGCCACACCTGACCACCATTCCGCCGGCGCACACCCGGACTGGCACAGCCGGACTGGCACACCCGGCCAAGTTCGCCTCGACCCCACCGAGCCGCGCTGACGATCAGTTCGACTCCGCGCAGTCCCGCGGGATCGCGCCTCAGCGGCCGCCGATCACGCCGGGCTGGCGGCCGGCCGGCTCCGTGTGTTCCCGCGGTAACACCGTTTTTCGCCCTTGCGGTGATCGTCCAGACCCGACCGGAGCCTTTGCGTCAAGGCAAAAAACTGTCGGAGGCGGGTGCGACGATCAGACCC
>NZ_FZMO01000218.1 GCF_900197875.1 Frankia canadensis
GTCCCAGCCGGCCGGGGAACGAAAAACAAACGATCTACGAGACCTGACCAGTTACTAAAAAATAAGGCGGCGTAAAGCCGCCCTTTTTTCAGCAATTTTCCGTCGTGCATAGCTCTTAGTTAGAGCCTGTCCTGAATCTTGATCAATCTTCCGTCTTGGCGCACCAGCGTCCGGTAAGTGCAGGAGATCATTACGGGCTGCGGAATCTAACCCTGCGGTCGGTGGAGCGGCTGGCCGCCGCCATCGAGGTCGATCCGTTGGAGCTGCTGGCCGACGGGTAGGCGTTGGCGGAGCCTCCCTGCGGATGGCTTCACCCCCGCTGAATACACCGCCACGACCACGGGTCCCGATCGCTCAGGGCCCGGCTTTCGGAGCCGGGCCACTGCCGGGCGCACTGATCGGAGATCGCGACACCATTCTTGCCCGGCTCCGGTGCCGTCCCCGGTGCCAGGCATTCCCAACTGGAAGAGCTATCGGGATTAGTAATGGTCGCGATTCGGCCTTTCCCATAGTCCCGGTCACAGGCGGCCTGTATATCCGGCTTCCCCCGTACCGCACCGGGCGCGACGCTCGCCGGTGCTGCCGTGCTTGCCTTGCCGGTTACAAAGCCCAGCGGAAACGTGATGATCCCGGCACAAACGAGGCCCAGGGTAAACGGCCGCCAACGTCGAGGTTGCTGATGCGGCAGACGCGGCTCCGCTGAGGAGACCAACTCTCGTGCTGTGATCGCTGGGCTGTTTTGCGTTTGTTCCTCGGGCAGGGTGCTTTCAGGCTGTCTACGTATTGCCTCTATGGCAGCCTGGGCCGCTTGCCGCCGCCCTTCCCACTCGTCAACCAGGTCCCTCTGTCCCAGCGCGATGAGAAAACCGCGCAGGTGCTCGGCGGACGGAATACCCGTGGGCCGCTGGAACATCCGGCCAAACGTGCTTTTGGAGCCTTCGACGTCCTTCATATGCCGGACCACATTGCCCATGGCGGCGTAGGACGGATTCCCGTACTGCTGCCGCAATGCCGCCAGGTCCGCAGCGAAGTCCTCCACGATCTTCTGAGCCGCCCGATCAGCGTCCCCAGCCATAGCGCCCCCGCCCCCGATCATGCTTGTGCTGGCGTGGATTGTAGCGAGACCGCCACCGGACCATCACTCCGGGTACTGCAACCGGCCATCCCAAGCCGTCCCAGCGTCCCAGCCCCCGTGGGACGGACCTGGGACGAGCCGTGCCTTCCGCGCCGGCGCTTGCAACCTCTAGCGTCCGCAGGACGGTGATCTACCCCGCACAGCACCGGGAAATGAGGGACGGTTGAATCCCGCACAACACACAGGACGAGAACGAAGACCCACCGCGCACCCGAGAAAGGCGCTTGCAATGTCTCGTAAGATTCTCAGTCTACTAAGCACGGCGATAGTCACCGGAGTGCTAATTCTCGGCATGACCGGTTCCGCTTCAGCGGCCTCCGGGAACCCCATTGGGGTAGTCGATTCCTACTATGTCGTGTCTGGCGGCGTTGGTGTGACCGGGTGGGCATTGCAGGGAGATGCTCCGACGATTCCGAACGATGTCCATATCTACGCCGATGGCACGCTCATCGGTGCGACGAATGCGGGTGTCAACCGTCCCGATATCGCCAACGCTTTCCCTGGGTACGGACCGAACCATGGCTTTCGCGCAGAGGTTCCATATGGGGGAACTGGAAATCATACCATTTGCGTGTACGCGATCAACCACAAGCCCGGAGCGGCGAACCCGCAAATAGGCTGCAAGGTCGTCAACTTTCCCGCGCCGCCTCGTGATTACACTTTGAAATGCGCTTGGCCGCGGTGCACCATGTACCTGAGTCGCACCGCGAGCTACAACTTTGCCTACGGGGCCTACACCCCATCGGCGCCTGGAGCCATCGGTGTTGCCCTCTATACCCTTGTTCGGCAGCCGCTCGGCATCTTCGCCAGGTCGTACTACAGTCGAGGGCTGTGTATTGCCTTCCAAGTCAGTGCCGTTCCGTGGGACACGCAGTCCATGTTTTCCTACCGCTGCTAGCTACTAGCCGTTCTCGGGTTCGCGCTTGGCGGTGCAGCGCTCCGATTCCGCCAAGCGCGAGACCCGGTAACGCGGGCTACTAGCGCGGTTACTGGTCAGGTATCTCATTCGTTTAGCGTTGTCGCAGGTCGGGTCGTGTGGGCGGCATCCTCTGTGGCGGGCGGGGTGTTCGCGGTGAGTGATCGCCCTGTAGGTTGATCGCGTGTCATCCGCCGATCAGCCTGCGCCGTCGTATGACGAGCTCGTGGCGTTGATCGGCATGCTGCGCCAGGAAGTGGCCGAGGCACGCCGGCAGGCGGCGGACGCGGTGGAGGCCCTCGCGCAGGCGACGGCGGAGATCTCGGAGCTGAAGGCGCGGCTCGGGAAGAACTCGAGGAATTCTTCGAAGCCTCCGAGCAGCGAGGGGCTGGCCAAGCCGGCGCCGAAGTCGCCGGGAGAACAGCGGCCGGTCGCCGGGTGGCCAGCCCGGTCATCCTGGCTCGACGCTCGCGCTGGTCGCGGATCCGGATCGGACGGTGCTGCACGAGCCGGAGTGCTGCCGGCGGTGCGGGGACGCGTTGCTGCTCGCGCCGGTGACCGGTCTCGAGCGCCGCCAGGTCGTCGACGTGGTGCTCCCGGCGGGCCGGGCGGTCACCGAGCACCGCCTACTCGAGCGGGAGTGCGCCGGCTGCGGTGCCCGGACGAGGGCGGCGGCGCCGCACGGGGTGGACGCGCCGGTCCAGTACGGCGAACAGGTCCGCGCCCTGGTCCTCTATCTGTACGGCGGACAGTTCCTCTCGAAGGACCGCACCGCGCAGGCGATGTCCGAGCTGTTCGGGATCCGGCTGTCGGCCGGCACGATCGTCGCGATCCAGGCGCGGGCGACCGCCACGCTCGAAAAGGCGTTCCTGCCGCTGCTGCGTGACCTGCTCACCCGCGCCGACGTGCTCGGCGCCGACGAGACCGGCCTGCGGGTCGAGGGGAAGCTGCACTGGGTACACTGCGCCCGTACGGACAGGCTGACCCTGGTCACGATCCACCCGCGCCGCGGCCGGCTGGGTATCACCGCCGCCGACGTCCTGCCCGCGTTCACCGGCACGCTCGTGCACGACTGCTGGGCGGCCTACGACGTCTTCCTCAGCGCCGACCACCAGCTCTGCTGCGCACACGTGGTCCGTGAACTGGTCGCGGTCGCCGAGCGGGAGGACCCGGCGGCCTGGTGCTGGGCCACCCAGGCCATCGAGGCCCTCGTCGACCTGCAGCGACTCGCCGCCGACGCCCGCGCCGCCGGCCTTGGTGCCGTCCACCTCGCGACCAGCGCCGACGGCCGTCACCGGCTGCGCAGCGCCGTGCAGGCCGGGATCAGCCAGACCGCGGCCCGCGCCACGAAGGCGATGCGCACCGAGAACAACCTCGCCCACCGCCTCGCCTCCCGCGAGGCCGACTACCTGCGGTTCCTCACCGACCTGGCCGTACCGGCCGATAACAATGGGTCGGAGCGCGACATTCGGATGGTCAAGCTGAGGCAGAAGATCTCCGGCTGCCTGCGCTCGCTCGCCGGGGCCCGGCACTTCTGCGCGCTGCGCAGCTACCTGTCGACAGCCCGCAAGAACGACCTCGGCATGCTCGACGCCCTCGCCCGCCTCACCGCGGGCCGTCCCTGGCTGCCCGAAACCAGCCCGACCCTCACTGCTACCGCGTAACTAACCGTCACTGTCGATCAAAAGACACCTGACCAGTTACCTAGCGCGATCTCTGCCGCTGAAGGAGGGCGCGGCGAACGATTATGCTGAGCGCACAAGGTCGAGCAAGAAATGCAGCAATCCCGAACCTCTTGCCGCTACACACCCAGCGACTATCAGAAACAACCCAAGCGCCCACAGGAAGGTATCTTCATAGTTGAAGATTGAGTTAACCACCGCAACTACAACGATGCCCGTCAACACCAGCATCACGCTACCGACTTGCCGGACGCGATACAGCAGCTCATTTTTACTTGAATTCTTCGTACGCTTCATATTGCACTAAGGTAACATAATAAGCAGAACATTTCCATGCTTGTTCGTCTCTCACGGCCTCACCCCCACCCACCCCGCCAGCTCCGCCAGCCCGGAACTCTTCGCCCGCCGCACGCTCGTGGCGTCCAACAGATCCGTCAGGACGTGGTGGGCCAACTTCTGGTGCCGCAGCCACTCCGGCGTCAGGGCCCGGATGTCCTGCATCGCCCGGATGGCTCCGGCGTACTCCCGGGTGGCGGTACGGGCTTCAGCCACCGCCAGGAGGTGCCGTGTCCAAGTGGCAAGGGGCAGGTTCTCGTCCCGCTCTATCCCTCGGGCCAGGTGCAGGGCCTGGGGCGCGTCCCCGGCTGTCATGGCGTTCTCTACCGCCATCGCGTCCACGCTCGTGGGAGAGAAGGCCGCCCAGTAGCGGGCGAAGTCCAAGCGCTCGTCGGCCACCCGCACGGACGAGGCCCGGGCGATCGACAGCAGTTCCTTGGCCCGGGCCGGGCGGTTGTTGCGGGCCGCCGCCGCGGACGCCCCCTTCAGCAGCCGTCCCCACACCGCCAGGTGCGCCGGGGTCGCGGAGGACAGCTTCGGCTCGATGGCTTCGGCCGCCCGTACCGCGACCTCTTCGGCGTCGGTGAACCGTCCTTGGCGGATGAAGGCCCAGCGGTAGCGGTCCACAGCCGAGGCCGCCAGGACCGGGTCATCGGCCGCCCGGGCGGCGTCGGCCGCCTGCCGCACCGCCTCGCAGGCCAGGTCTTCGTAGCGCAGCTGCATCAGGACGGAAGCCGTGGTCATCAGGGCTTGGGAGAGGAGCCGCCGGGCGTCCCGGGCTGTCTCGTCATCCCCGGCCGCCGCAGCGCCTGCCAGGTCGGCCGCCAGCTCCGGCAACACGGTGACCGCCTCGGTGTAGCGGGCCTGGTGGTAGGCACGGATCACGGTTAGGAGTCGCTGCCGCAAGACCGGCAGGGAGAAGGCGGCCTCCGTCGTCGGGGCCGTCGCTCCCGGTACCAGCATCCGGCGCAGCGGCAAGACCGCCAGATCCGAAGCTTCCATCACCGGCTCCTCCTGCGCCTCCAGCAGCGCCGCCGTCGGGATGTCCAGAGCCCGGGCCAGCGCGTGCAGCGACCCCAGGCGAACGCCATCCTTGGCGCCTGCTTCCAGTTTGCAGACCAAATCGACCGACAAGCCAGCGGCTTCCGCCAGCTGAGCCTGGGTCAGCGACCGCCGCCGCCGGATCTGTGCCAGCCGGGTACCCAATGCCATCTCATCCATCCGGCGCGCCCCTTCTCCAAACCTAGGACATAGCGTCAGGGCCGTTACGGTGCGTAACCCCATGGTGGGATTTCGCGTCCGTTCCGAGACCCATTCACCCGTCCCAGGATTTGTCCCGGGTGTCCAGGCCCAGTGTGCGCGTGTTCCGCGCCACCGGGGACGGATTACCCCAAATCCACCCGGAGAAAGGGGCGGCAACCGCATGACCGGAGCCAGACCATCAGCCTTCGGCTACATCGCGACGCAGGACGCCAACGAAACCGAGATAGAGGAGCACCTCGACCACCTCACCACCTACGCCCAGGCCCACCGCCTGCACCTCATCGAGGTCTACGTCGACCGCCGCATCATCCCCGGCAGCCTCCTGCGGCCCGGGTTGGAGGTGCTCATCCGGGAGCTGAAGGCGTACGAGGGCGCCCGCGTCCTCGTCCCCACCGCCGACCACCTCTCCCCGGCCATAAGCGTCCGCACCGCCATCGTCGCCCACCTGTCCGCTCTCGGCGCGGCCGTCGTGGTGACCGCGTGAACCCCGCCGGACAGCACCCCTGCGCCCCGGACCCCAGCCTCCACCCCTTGGCCCGCATCCGCGCCGCCCACGGCTGGAGCTACCAGAAGCTGGCCCGGCTCATCGCCGCCCGGGCCCGCGCCTACGGCGTCGGCATGGCTGGCGAACGACAGAAGGTCTGGCGCTGGGAGCACCGCAGCGTCACCCCCGACCGCCTCACCCAACGCTGCCTCGCCGACCTCCTCGGCGTCGGGCACGAGGAGCTCTCCGTCCACCCCTGGCCCGCCTGGCTGCCCACCGCCGATCTCGCCCCTTGCGCCCAGGAGATCCAGGCCCTCCGGCGGGAGCTGACCCAGGTGCGGGCGGCCTTGGCGGGGATGAGGAGGGAGGTGGAGAGGTGTCCATTCACGGGTGAGTGACAGCGGTCCGCTGAGCTGGGCGTTTGTGTTGGG
>NZ_FZMO01000312.1 GCF_900197875.1 Frankia canadensis
CGCGCGGGCAGCTCCTCCCCCTCCCCCGCCCAGACCGACGGCGACATGGGCAGAACCGCCGGCCTGGGCGGGGGCGGGTGTCGAAACGGGCGATCTCGGCGAGGGACTGGCCCGCGGTTGCGACCATCGCCTCGTAGAGCTGTTTGCCTCGTTCAGCGGTGGCGCCGGTCGGGTCGCCGATCGTGCCGTCGGTGCCGAAGTCGTCGCTGAGCCAGCCGAACGACACCGGCCCGCCGAAGCGCACCCGCTCGTAGCCGGTCAGCTGCTCGGGCACGCCGCGCCGGGCCAGCTCCAGACGGACGAGCTCGGGGCGCAGGTGCAGCAGCAACGACGTCTCGTCGAGGCCGGCGTGGATGCCCATGCCGAGTTCGGCCGCTGGTGAGTCCCCGCCGTGGTCGGCGGGCAGCGACGGGTGCATGACGAAGGTGCGCAGGCCGTGGGCGAGGCGCGCGTCACGGGCGGCGACCTGCAGCAGCGCGCTGTTGCCACCGTGGCCATTGAGGTACACCAGCCGGTGCACCGGGGTGGTCGCGAGGCACCGGGCCACGTCGTCGAGCACGGCTAGCAGGGTCGTCGCGGACAGCCACATCGTGCCCGCCGACCAGGCATGCTCGTTGGATTTCGAGTAGGCGAGCGTCGGCAGCAGCCACAGGTCGTGAGCGTCACCGAAGGCGTCGACGGCGTCGCGGGCGAGGGTCTCGGCGACGACGAGGTCGGTGGACATCGGCAGGTGCGGACCGTGCTGCTCGATCGAGCCGATGGGCAGGACGGCGACCGCCCCCGGCGACAGCCCGGCCGCCTCGGGCCCACGCAGATCGGCGAAATGGCGCTTCACACCCGCTCCTTCTCGTCCACCAGGACCCGCTCGTCCGCCCTGGCCTGCGCAGTCGGCCCGGCTGGTGGGACCGGCGCGGTCCGTCCGTCCACCGGGGCCTGTACGGTCGCGCCTGCCTGCCCGGTCGCACCGCTCCCCGAGGGGAGCAGGGGGAGGACGTCGCGGCTGAACCGTTCCATCTGCTCGCGGACGCGCGGGTAGGGGTCGCCGGGCATGCCGGGGAAGATGACCAGGTCGGTGAGGCCGAGCAGGTCGTCGAGCTCGGCGATGTGCGCGGCGACGTCGGCAGGGGTGCCGACCGCCCAGGGGCCCTGGGCCATCGAGTCCTCCAGTCGGGGGACGAAGTCGCCGCCGGCGGGTAGTCCGTCCGGGCCGAGGTAGCCCCGTCCCCAGCCGTAGGGGGCCAGGAAGCGCCAGAACTCGTCATGACCCGGCCGGACCAGGTCCATCGCGGCCTCGCGGGTGTCGCCGACGGCGACGTTGAGCACGAGCATCCGCCGCTCGCCGCGGGTCAGCGGATGGCCGTGTACCTGCGCGAACGTGGCCGCGAAGGCGTTCCAGTCGGCGGCGAGGCGCCTGCGTTCCTTCAGCCAGAACACGCCCCCGAGGCCGCGGGTCGGCACCGCGCGCAGCGTCGGCGGGCTCGTCACCGCCTGCCACGTCTCGTACGGGTGGCGCGGACGGGGGACGAGGGTCAGCTCCCGCGTCTCACCGCCGCGGTCGGGGATGCCGGGTGGCGGGAGCTGGAAGTGCCGGCCGTCGTAGCGGAACCGTTCGGTGGACAGGGCGAGGTGCAGGACGTCGAGGCTCTCCTCGGTGATCTCCCGGTTGCGGGCGTCGGCCGCCGACGCGCTCGGGTTGTCGTAGGAGCCGACGGACAGGGTGCCGGCGGTCAGCGGCAGCATCTCCCGCGGTACGGTCCCGCGGCCGACGCCGAGGATGCCGCGGCCGCCGGAGAGGTTGTGCAGCACCGCGAAGTCCTCGGCCAACCGCAGCGGATGCCACTGCCCGACGACGTTGAACATGGTGCCGATCCGGATCCGGCTGGTCCGCGCGGCGAGGAACGCCGAGAACATCAACCCGTTCGGCACCACCTCGTAGCCCTCGTGCTGGAAGTGGTGCTCGGTCAGCCAGAAGCTGTCGTAGCCGAGCCGTTCCGCGAGCTCGCCGCAGGCCAGCAGTTCCCGGTGGGCATGCTCGAAGTCCTCCTGCCCGTAGCGCCGCTCGGTCGGCTGGGTCCCGCCGACCCCGGCGTCCGCCATCTCGACCCCGCCGAACAGGAACACCCCGACCCGCACGCGACCTCCGCAGCAGAACCCCGATGTTGATGGAATCAACATCCCGACGAACACCCATGTTGCTGCCCCCCGGTCACACCCCCGTCAGCCCCGCATTTCCCCCACGCAAAACCTGAGCCCAGCGGACCGCGCAGACCACAGACGCCGAGATCCCTCGCAGGGCGACGACCTCCGCGTCCGCGGCGCCTCGGTGGGAGAGCGGTTGCGATCCCTCGTAGGGACACCGACGACCGAAGATCAACCTGAAGCTCGGACGGCGCGTCGGGGGTGGTGGGGGGACTGCGGTGCGCCGGCGGTCTGACATCAGCTTCTCGGGGCTGCGCCCTCTTTGTGAAACCTTGCGATGACTATCGAAACTCGATAGATTCCCATCGCGACTCGATGGAAGGGTGGGGGTCATGGGGAAGCTGACGGTGGGTGCGCTGCGCGCCGTGCTCGTGGTGGTGCTCGCCGGCACCGTGTTCGTACAGGCAGGCATGGTGTGGGCGCTGGTCAGCGGAAGCGATCCGGAGGACGGGGCGCTCCCACTGACCCCGCTGCGTGTGGTCACGATCCTGGGCATGGTGTCGGTCCAGGTCGCCCTGCTCGCCGTCTGGCGGCTGGTGACGATGGTGCGACGCGGAACCGTGTTCTCCCACGCCGCCTTCCGGTATGTGGACGTCGTGATCGGCGCGATCGTCGCGGCCGCCCTCGTGTGGTTCGCGGTCACGGTCCTCAACGCGCCGGGCCAGCGGGAGGACCCGGGCGTCAGCCTCATCATGGGCGGGGTCGGCGTGGCCATCCTGGGAGTCGCGCTCCTCGTGCTCGTGCTGCGGGCGCTGCTCGCCCAGGCCGTCAAGCGCGACGTCGAGGCGTCACAGCTGCAGGCCGAGCTGGACGAGGTGATCTGATGCCGATCGCCGTCGACATCGACGTGATGCTCGCCAGGCGCAAGATGTCCGTCGGCGAACTCGCGGACCGCGTGGGCATCACCCCCGCCAACCTGGCGGTGCTCAAGAACGGCCGCGCCAGGGCGGTGCGCTTCGTGACCCTCGCCGCGCTCTGCGAGGCGCTCGACTGCCAGCCGGGCGACCTGCTGCGCTGGGAGCCCGAGGAGACCACGGACAGATGACATGCCCCCGGCGCAGGCCACCACCTCACGTCGCGGCTTGGTCCGGTCAGGTGTTTGACCCGGTCAGGCGTTCTGTTGGACAACGACGAGACGGGTCTGCTCGCCGTCGAGGCTGCGCCAGCGGTGGCGCGCTCCCCCGGCGTAGTAGATGCTCTCCCCGGCGCCGATGACGTGCAGCGCGCCGTCCACGTCGACCTCGATGAGGCCGGCGACGACGTAGACGAACTCCTCGCCGTCGTGCTGGAAGTAGTCGTCGAAGGCGGTCGGCGCGCCGACGTACTCCGACGGGAGCATCGCCCGTTCGCCGCGCACGAGGCTGCGCACCGAACCGCCCGGTGATTCCACGGCCACCGTGTCGCGACGGACGACGCTGACGGCATCGGTGGGCGGCGCACTCGCCGCGTCGGCGGCGGCCATCAGGGCCTGGGCGCTGGTGCCGAGCGCGGAGGCGATCGCCGTCAGGGAACGCATGCTCGGCCGGGCCAGGCCGCGTTCGAGCTGGCTGAGGAAGGGATGGCTCAGGCCCGCGCGGCCGGCGACGTCGACGAGGGTCAGGCCGAGCGCGTGCCGCTGGGCGCGCACGGCCCCGCCGAGGCGAACGCCGACGTCCTCGGTGAACGACGAGGTCATGGCACGGATGGACGGCCGAGGAGTACGGCCGCGTCCAGCAGCGCGCGGTCCGCGCCGGGCGGTCCGATGAGGGCCACCCCGACCGGCGGTGGGCATCCACCCGGACCGCCCGGGCGGGTGGGCACCACGCAGCTCGGCAGTCCATACGCACTGGCCACAACGGTGCAGCCTAGTGTGGCCTGACGCCAGGCGTCCCGGGCCGGTCCATCCGCCGCCCGAAGGTGCCCGGGGCCGGCCGTGGCCGGGCGCACCAGCCAGGTGTCGGGGCCGAGCCGGTCGAGCAGCCGCGCCCGCCCGTCGGCGATCACCCCGGTGGCCGCGCGCAGCATGTCGGCGTCGACGGTGGCCCCGAACCGGAACCGTCCCTCGACGTCGGGGGCGAGCGCCCCCGGATGCGCCTCGATCCAGGCGCCGTGCAGCTGCCAGGCCTGCGCGGCCTGCACCGCGCGGAACGCCGCCAGCAGGCCCGGCACATCGTCGTCGTCGCGTACCGGTCCGACGACGAGACGCACGCCGAGCGCGTCCGCGAGCCTCGCCGCGACCGCCGCGGTCCGAGCCGTGCCGTCCGGCGCCGCTTCCCGCGGTGCGGCGACGACGAGCAGGCGGGTGGGCGGGCACGGGTCGTCGGGCGCGGGCGGCAGCAGGACGTCGCCGACGCTGCGCAGCACGTCGGGTTCGGCGGCGAGCCAGCCGACCGTGTCGAACGACGGGGCGAGCCCGACCAGGCCGTCGACGGACACGGCGCCGTGCGTCGGGCGCAGCCCGAACAGTCCGCACACCGAGGCGGGCACCCGGATCGACCCCGCCGTGTCGGTGCCCAGGCCGACGTCGACGAGCCCGGCGGCGACGGCCGACGCCGGCCCGCTGGTCGACCCGCCGCTGACCCGGTCCGGGGCCGCCGGATTGGGGGGTGTGCCGTAGTGGACGTTCGTGCCGGACAGGGAGAACGCGAGCTCGTCCGTCTGGGCGATGCCGGTGATGGCCGCCCCGGCGGCGCGCAGCGCGGCCACGGCGGCGGCGTCGGCCGGCTGCACGGGAGCGCCGGACAGGTAGGTCGGGTTGCCGGCGCCGATGCGGTGGCCGCCGACGGCGAACAGGTCCTTCACCGCGACCCGAAGCCCGTCCAACGCGCCGCGCCCCGTCGGTGCCAGCAATGGATCGCCGCACTCCCGCCAGACCGCCGAGGACGACCCGTTGAGGGCCACACCCGACGCGCCGACCGCTGGCCGCGACGCGCCGGTGGTCGGCGACGCGCCCGTGGTCGGCGACGACGCGACGACAGCGGTCGACGACGGTCTCGCGGTCGGGCGGGCGCCGACCGCGCTCACCCACCCACCGCCGGGTCGGTGGGTGTGGGCGCGGTGCGCATCGGGGACACGCAGGCGGCGATGACCCGCCAGCTGCCGTCGTCGTCGCGAGCCCACACCTGGGTCTGGGTGCTCAGGCCGATGACCTGGCCCTCTGGGCCAAGCCGCTCGTTCGTCGACACGGTGACGACCGTCTCCCCGGGGCTACGCACCACGTGCAGGTCACGCAGCCGTCGTGGCCCCGGGGTCGGGCGGGCGGCCCGGAAGGCGGCGAGCGCCTGCGGCCCCACCACGGGGCCGTCAGGGTCGACCCGCACGACGCCGGCGTGCGACGAGAAGGACTCCCGCTGGCCGGCGACGTCGTCCGCCATGAGGGCCGACTCGTAGCGGGCGAACGCCGCCGCGAGCGCGGGGTCCAGCACGGCGAGGTCCGCGAGCGCGGGATCCGGCGCGGCGAGGCTCTCGCTCCCGGCGAACGCGGTGGGCACGACGAACGCGGTGGGCACGACGAACGCGGTGGGCACGGCGGGAGCGCTGGGCACGGCGGGAGCGCTGGGCACGACGGGCGCAGCACTGGGCGCGGTCGGTGCGGCGGGCGCACTGGGTTCGATGGGTTCGGGGATGGGTGGGCGCAGGATGCTGAAGTCGGCGAAGTCGTGGCGCAGGGCGGGACGGCGCAGCAGGTCGGTACCGAGGCGGCCGGGCGCGCGGCCGGCGGCGACGTCCTCGAAGGCGTCGGCGGCGCGGCGCAGGAAGTCGGGGCCGACCCGGTAGCGCAGGGTGTGTGCCGGGTAGATCTCGCGGATGGCGCCGTCGAGGCGGCGTTGCAGGGTGCGCAGGGTCGCGGCGAAGACGTCGACGGCGGCGTCGGGCATGTGCACCCAGAAATCGCCGGTGATGAGCGTGTCGCCGGCGAACAGCAGGCCGGCGCGCTCGTCGACCAGGCACAGCGAGTCCGGCGAGTGGCCGGGGGTGTGCAGCACGGTGAGCGTGCGTCCGCCGAGGTCGAGGCGCTGGCCGTCGGCGAGCGGCGTCGGTGTGGGCCCCGGCGGCACCGTCCAGTCATCGGCGGCGGGCGGCAGCGGGCGCGGCGTGGTCTCGTCGGTGAGCAGGTGGAAGAAGCGTTCGTCGTCGGCGCGCATCCGCTGGTAGGCGGCGTACTGGTCGCGGGCGACGGCCAGGTAGGCGGTCAACCGGTCGGCGGGCACCGGCGCGGTGACGGCGGGCGTGGCCAGCGGATGGGCGGCGACCTCGTCGAACAGCCAGTTGCCGCCGCGGTGGTCGTCGTGCCCGTGGGAGTTGACGGCGAGGATCGGGCGGTCGGTGAGCGTGCGCGCCGCGGCGTGCACGTCGGCGAGACCGAGGCCGGTGTCGACCAGCACGGCACGCTCGTCACCCTCGATGAGGAAGCAGTTGACGTGTCCGGGTTCGCCCACCAGCCAGGTCCGGGCCACGAGCGGACGCAGCGCGAACCACTCCCGCGCCGCCAGCGGGGCACGACCGGACAGGACACCGTCCGATCCCGCGGTCATCGGGGGCCGTCCGCGGCGGGCAGGGCGGCGAGGACGGCCCGGTCCTCGTCGTCGGTGCCGGCCAGCGGCCCGCGGCGGACCATCGCGGCGAAGCCGTCGTCCGGGCACATCAGCGTCAGCGCGTACATCCGGCCGGACCCGGTGTTGGTGATGTGGTGCAGCGACGTCGGCGGAAGGACGAGCGTGGCACCGGCGGCGACAGATGTCTCGACGCCGTCGCACACGGCCACGCCGCTCCCGCGCAGGAACACGAACAGCTCGGTGGAGGCGGGATGGCTGTTCGGCGGCTGCGCGCCACCGGCCTCCCACGCCTCCAGGATGACCGTCACCGGCGACACCTCCGGCCCGGCCAGCACCGCCAGGCGCACGGTGTCGCCAGCGCTGATGTGCCGCATCTCCAACGTGTCCGGTTCGATCAGGGTCGCCGGAACCGGCGAAACCGGCAGGACCGCGGAAACCGGCGGAACGGCTGGCGTCGACATGGGCGTCAGCTCCCCGCGATGGTCGTGGCCGCGGCCGGTAGTGCCATGCCGGCATGGGCGCCGTCCAGGGCCGTCGCGTCAACCGCGGGCGGGTCGAGGGCGGCGACCAGCGACGTCGACAGGGCGACGAAGCCGAAGCACTGGGCGACGTTGAAGACAGCCGCGTCGTGGCAGAACGGCGGGGAGGTCGTCGCCGCGCAGTCCTCGAGCAGGATGACGTCGTAGCCGAGGCAGGCCGCGTCGGTGAGGGTCGCGAGCACGCACTGGTCGGAGTTCACCCCGGCGAACAGCAGCGTCGTCACGGCGAGGTTGCGCAGCACCGAGTCGAGCGGGGTGTCGAAGAAGCCGCTCATCCGGTACTTGTCGACGTGGAGGTCGCCCGGCTCCGGCGCGAGCTCGTCGACGATCGCCGCCGACCAGCTGCCGGCCTGCAGCGTCGGGCTGCCGCCGGGACGCGCCGGCGCGCCGAGGCCGCCGCTCTCGCCGTCGGGGTCGTAGACGTGCCGCACGCCCGGCGGCACGTTCGCCAGGTCCGGCCGGTTGCCCCAGTTCAGCCAGATGACCGGCGCACCGGCCGCGCGCAGCAGGGGCAGGACGCGGCGCAGCGGCTCGATCGGCCGGCGGGCGGGCGTGATGTCGACGTCGATCGAGGCGAGCCAGCCGTCGGGATGGCAGAAGTCGTTCTGCATGTCGACGACGATCACCGCGGTGCGGGTGAGGTCGAGGGTGAGCCGCTGCGGACGCGCGTCGACCGTGACCGGCCGCGGCACGACGGGCTCGCGGCGCAGATCCACCCGACCGGCCGACACCCCCCACGAGTTCCTGGACGCCCCGATCCGGATGTTGGCCACGCCAACACTCTCCAGCCAGCGCTTTTCCCGCGCATTGCCTGGCCGTTGCGCCTCGATGCCGACCCGGGACCACGCCGTCGGCGCGGGCCGCGTCGACCTGCACATCCGCTGGCCGTACACGACCACCGACGGTGCCTGTCATCCCACGCTCCTGCGTGGCTGATCCGGTCTGGCGGTAACACCGGCGTCATCGGGGTGTGGCAGGGTCCCTCGCCGTGAAACTGCTGCACAGCGGGGTTGACGTGGCCACCGACGCGCCGTACTTGCCGGCGCGGGCGGACGAGGTCGCCTGGGGGTTGCTGCCGAACGCGGCCAGCCGGCCCGTCCTGCGGGTGCCGTCCGGCGGGGCCGTACGGTTCGACACGATCAGTCACGAGGGGCTGCTCGTCGACCAGGGCAGCGATCCGCGGGCGTTCTTCGGCGCCGTGGGGATCGCTCCCGACCAGATCCTCGACGACGCGCTCGCCCTCGTGGACGGCGGACGCCGCCACCAGCCGGACACCGCCGGCCCGCACGTCGTCACCGGGCCGGTGGCCGTCAGCGGGGCGCGCCCCGGCGACGTGCTCGAGGTCGAGGTGCTGGAGCTCGACCGCCGCGCCCCCTACGGCGTGATCAGCAACCGGCACGGCCGCGGCGCGCTGCCCGGTGAGATGCCGATCGCCCAGCGGAACCTGCCCTTCGGCGCGACGGTGCCGCCGGTGTGCCTGGTCGCGCACGCCGAGGGCGACGCCGGGGTGCTGCCCGTCGGGGACGGTCGGGCGATCCGCTTCCCGCTGCGCCCGTTCCTCGGGATCATGGGCGTGGCGGCGGCCACCGACCATCCGGTGCACTCGGTGCCGCCCGGGCGCCACGGCGGGAACCTGGACATCCGCCACCTCGGGGTCGGAGCCCGTCTCTACCTGCCGGTGCAGGTTCCGGACGCGTTGTTCTACGTCGGCGACCCGCATTTCGCCCAGGGCGACGGCGAGGTGGCGCTGACCGCGTTCGAGGCGCCGCTGCGGGCGCTGCTGCGGCTGACCGTGCACGCCGACGACGCGGTGAGCCGCACCGCCCGCGCGCTGTCCGCGCCCTGGGCGGGCACGGACGCGCTGCACATCGTCGCCGGTCTCGACCCGGATCTCGGCGAGGCGATGCGGGAGGCGACCCGCAACGCGGTGGCGTTCCTGCGCGAGCGGTACGCCCTGCCCGCGCCGGTGGCCCTCGCCTACCTGTCCGCGGCCGGGGACTTCGCCGTCAGCCAGGTTGTCGACCAGGTCATGGGCGTGCACTGCTGCATCCGCAGGGCCGACCTGCACGGCGTCGACCCCACGCCGCCGCCCTTCGACGACGGGTTCCCGCCCGGCGATCCGCTCATCGTGACGACGGACGCCGTCCTCACGCACGGGTGATCTCGTCGGCGGGCGATCGTTGGTAAGAGGGTCGCGGCGGCGGCGCAGCGGATACCCTCGGTACCTGAGCCGTGTCGTGGGTGGCGCGGGGCGAGCGCGGCCAGTCGGCACGCTCCCGCCTCCCGCGGGCGCGGCGGCGGCGCGAGCGCGGAGGGTGGTCCCGGTGACAATGGCGGGGCGGGTGGAGGTTCCGTTGCTGCGCCGGCTGGTCGGGCAGGCGCTGCGCCGCCGGCGGCTGACCCAGGGGCGCACGCTACGTGATGTCGCGGATGCCGCACGGGTGTCGATGCCCTACCTGTCCGAGATCGAGCGGGGTCTCAAGGAGGCGTCCTCGGAGGTCCTCGCGGCGATCTGCCGGGCTTTGCACGTGCGCCTGGCCGACCTGCTGGACGAGGTCCGCCAGGAACTGGCCCGGATCGAGCCGGAGATCGTCCCCGCCGGGGTGCCCGTGGCTCCCCCGGCCCGCGGGGCCGCAGGCACGGGTGTGGCGGGCCGGACGGCCGCCGGCGCCTCGTTCGCTGCCGACGACGGGGTGGTCCCGCCACGGGCCGCCGCCGGTTTCCTCGGCGAGCCCCGGCGCCGCACCGCCGCCGTGGTTGGGGAGTCCGGCCTCCAGGCCGCTCCCACCGGCGCGCTGGTCATCAGCCCGCTCGTGGGGCCGCACGCCGGCGGCGCCGTGACGGGCGGTGTGTGGCTCGGAGGCGCGACCGCCGGCGGCCCGATGACGGCCGGTCCGCGGACCGTCGGCAGCGTGCGTGTGCTCGAGGCGCCGGCGGACCTCGGCCGCTGCGCGCGTTACCAGGCGGTGCTCGGCATCGGCCGTGTGGTCGTTCCCGCCGGGCCGCGAAGCCCCGGCACGCGAGCCGTCGGCACGTGGGTCGACGGCACGTGGCCGGGCATGGCCGGGTCGGCCGCCGGGCGGACCAGGGACCTCGGGCGGCGGCGGGGCCGCGCGAGCTGGCGGCCCGGGGACCTCAGCCGCCGGGCGGCGCGGACGGCGGCGTCACCAGCGCGCGTTTGAGGACCTTGCCGGCGGCGGTCATCGGCAGCTGGTCGCGGAACTCGACGAGCCGCGGGTACTTGTGGCCGGCCATCGTCCGCCGGCACCACGCCACGATGTCCTCCTCGGTCTCGGTCGCGCCCGGGCGGCGCACGACGAACGCCTTGACCTCCTGGCCGTGGCTCTCGTGCGGCACCCCGACGACGGCTGCCAGGCTGATCCCCGGATGGGTCAGCAGCACCTCCTCGACCTCCCGCGGATACACGTTGAAACCGCCCCTGATGATCATCTCCTTGATGCGGTCGACGAGGTAGAGATAGCCCTCGGCGTCGAGTCGTCCGATGTCGCCGGTGTGGAACCAGCCGCGGGCGTCGATCGCCTCCGCCGTGCCCGCGGGATCGTCGAGGTAGGAACGCATCACGTTGTGCCCGCGGATCAGGATCTCCCCCGCCTCGCCGACCCGCGCCGGCGCGCCGTCGTCGCGGACGATCCGCACCTCCACCCCCCACACGGGCAGTCCCACCGAGCCGATCCGCCGCGGCCGGTCGAGGCGGTTGAACGTGCTCACCGGGCTGGTCTCGGACAGCCCGTACCCCTCCACGATCGCGACGCCGAACCGATGCTCGACGTCGCGGAGCAGCTCGGCGGGCATCGGCGCGCCGCCGCAGACGCTGATCCGCAGGTTTCCCGCGATGCGGGCCATGTCCTGATCCTCCGCGGAGGACACCTGGCGCAGCAGCGCCCAGTACATCGTCGGGACGCCGGCGAAGAAGGTGATGGCGGCGCGTTCCATCGTGGCCAGTGCCGCCTCGGGCTCGAACCGGGGCAGCAGGTGCAGCGTCGCCCCGCTGAGCAGTCCCGCGTTGAGATGGACGGTCTGACCGAAGGAGTGGAACAGCGGCAGGCAGACCAGATGCGCGTCGTGCGCCGCCGCCTGGAACACGCGGGTGCACACCTGCGCGTTGAGGACCATGTTGCTGTGGGTGAGCTGCGCCCCCTTGGGGCGCCCCGTGGTGCCGCTGGTGTAAAGCACGACGGCGATGTCGTCCTCGCGGGTCACGACGGTCTCGAACGCGGGGTCGGCGGAGGCCTCGCGGACGAACGCGGCTAGCGTCGGCCAGCCGGCCCGGCCCGGATCGCCGATCGCCGCCGGGCCGCCGCTCGGGCCGGCGGCGCCACCGGCCGCATCGCCGCCGGGACCACCGGCGTCCGCCCCGGCCAGGTCACGGAGGGGATCGCCGGTGATCAGGACGAACAGCTCACAGCCGGGCACCGCGGTGAAGGCCGCGAACCCGGACTCGCCCAGCGGCGACGCGCCGGTGCCCTCGAAGCAGAACAGTGCCCGCGCGGCCGAGTTCTCCAGGTGGTAGACGATCTCGGCGCGGGTGAGCAGCACGCTGAGCGGCACGATGGTCGCCCCGGCCTTGAGGATGCCGTAGTAGACGATCGGGAAGTCGGGCAGGTTGGGGCAGGCGAGGGCCACCCGGTCGCCCGGACCGATGCCGAGGGCGGCGAGGGCGGCGGCGACCCGGCTGGCGGCCGCGTTGAGCCGCGCGTAGGTCAGCCGCCGCCCGCCCAGCACGACGGCGTCGCGGTCCGGCAGGTCGCGGGCGGTGGACTCGAGCACGACGGCGAGGTTGAGCACACGCACCCCCTCCGCTGGCCCGGCCGATCGGGTCAGCGCAGCGACAGGGACAACGACGGAGCGTGGTTAAGGATGTTCTGAAGGCGCTCCCGTAGCAAGGCCGACGGTTCCAGGCCCAGCTCGCGGTCCAGGCGCTCCCGGACGCCGTAGTAGACCTCGACGGCCTCGGCCTGCCGGCCGCAGCGGTAGAGGGCCAGCATCAGCAGGTCGATGATCCTCTCCCGCCAGGGATGCGCCCCGTTCTTCGACCCGAATGGGTCCCGGGCGCTCTACAGCGCCTGTTCCCTACCAAGGAGGAGTTCGTCAGCGAGGACGGCGTGGCCATCGCCTTCACCAACCTCCACCGCACCTTCTTCGGCGAACGCGCGGAGATCGCCCTCGACGGCGAGCCCGCGCACACCTCCTGCGTCGCGTTCGGGCTCGAACGCTGGCTGCACGTGCTCGGCGGGCGCTTCGCCGGCGACTGGGACGCGGCGCACGCCGCCGTCACCTCCTTCGACTCGCCCGGCAGCGCACCATGACCGGCGGGTTCGTGATGCCCGCCGAGTGGGAGCCGCACGAGGCGTGCCTGCTGGCCTGGCCAACGCGGGCGGCACCGTGGGGTGGCGAGGACGTCCTCGCCGACGTCGAGCGTGAGTACGCGGCGATCGTGCGTGCCGTCGCCCGCTTCGAGCCGGTGACGCTCGTTGTCCCACCCGGGTCGGCCGCCCGGGTGCGCGCCGCCTGTGAGGTGCCGGTGGACGTCCACGAGATCCCGATGGACGACTCGTGGCTGCGAGCCTGCGGCCCGATCGTCGTACACGGGCCCGACGGGCGGGTGGGCGTCGACTTCCGCTTCAACTCCTTCGGCGAGCGCTTCCACCCCTACGACCAGGACGACCTCGTCGCGCGTCGGCTCCTGCCGGCGCTGGGTCTGCCCCGCCGGGCTTCCACGATGGTGTTGGAGGGCGGCGCGATCAGCGTCGACGGCCAGGGCACGCTGCTCGCCACCGAGCAGTGTGTGTTGGCCGCCAACCGCAACCCGCGGCTGGACCGGCACGACGTGGAGGCCGAGCTGCGCGCGCTGCTCGGCGTGACCACGGTGGTGTGGCTGCCCTACGGCCACCTCGCCGGGGAGACCGACGGGCACATCGACCACGTCTGCCAGTTCACCGGACCGGCACGGGTCGTCGTCGAGGCCGCCGTGGCCGGTCGTCCGGACCATCCGCGGCTGCGGGCCAACCGGGCGGTGCTGGAGGCGTCGACCGACGCCGCCGGACGGCTGTTCGAGATCCACGAGCTGCCGCCACAGCAGCGCATCCACCTGCACGGACGGGACGCCGTCGTCAACTACGTGAATTCTACATCGCGGGCGGCGGGGTGATCCTGCCGCTGGCGGGCACGGCCGCCGACGACGACGCCCTGGCCGCCGCCGCCCGCGCGTATCCCGACCACGAGATCGTCGGCGTGCCAGCGCGGGCGCTCGCCCTGGGCGACGGCGGCGTGCACTGCATCACCCGGCAGCTGCCCGCGGCCCGTTCGACCGCCAGGCCCCCGGCGCCCGGCCGCGGGCCCCACTGACTGCGCCGTACCCGACCGACCGCCCGCCACCCGGAGGTCAACCGTGCCCACCGCGCGCCTACGGCACTTCGTCGCCACGCAGCAGGAGACGCCGTACGCCGTCCTCGACGTCGATCACGCCCTGACCGCCCACGACCGGCTGGTGTCCTGCCTGGACGCGGCGGTGCAATTCTCCCTCAAGGCCCAGCCCGACCCGACGTTGCTCGCCGCGCCGGTGCGGCGCGGCGCCGGCCTCGACGTCGCCTCCCCCCGGGAGATCGACCTGGCGCTGGCCGCCGGCTGCCCGCCCACGCTGATCTCCCACGGCAATCCGGTGCGCGATCCCGCCGAGATCCGCCATGCGTGGGACCGGGGGGTGCGGACCTTCGCGGTGGACAGCGCGGCCGAGGTGCGCCGCCTGGCACGCGACGCGCCCGGTGCCACGGTCGTGCTGCGGCTCGCCCATGGCGGGGCGGGCAGCGACTGGCCGATGTCGGGCCGGTTCGGCGTCGGCCCCGGGCAGGCCGTCCCCCTCGCGCTCGACGCGGCGGCCGCGGACTCACCATCGCCGGCCTGACCTGGCACGTCGGCAGCCAGCAGCGTGACCCGCGGCAGTGGGACGTGGCGCTCGCGGCCGCGGCGAAGGTGTGGACGGGCATGTGTGAGGCGGGACTCGCGGTGTCGGTGCTCAACCTCGGCGGCGGGCTGCCGGGTTCCTACCGCGAACCCGCCCCGCGGTCGAGGCCTACGGGCGCGTCATCGGTCAGGCGGTGCGGCGTCACTTCGGCGCCACTGATCTCCCGCACCTGGTCATCGAGCCCGGACGCGGCCTCGTCGCCGACGCCGGCGTGACCGTCAGCCGGGTCAGGGCGGTGCTGCCTCGCGAGGACGGCGTGACCTACGTCGTGCTCGACGCGGGAATCTGGAACGCCGGTCTCGTCGAGACCCTCGGCGGCATCGAGTACCGGGTGACCGCGCCCGATCATCCCCCGGACGCCCCGACCCGGCCGGTCACCCTCTGCGGGCCGACCTGCGACAGTCTCGACCGTCTCATCGCCCGCGAGCCCTACCGCCTGCCCCGCGCCCTGACCGACGGGGACCGGATGGCGATCTGGTCCACCGGCGCCTACGCCACCACCCTCGCCTCCGTCGACTTCAACGGCCTGCCCGCGCTCGCGCTGCACACCCTCGCGCCCGCAGGCTGAGCCACCCACCCAGCCCAGGAATGCCGCCCACCGCCTACAGCCATCCGCCCTTGCCTGCGCAGCGCCATCACCTAGATGCACCACGCACCGAAGAAGATACCTTTAACGCGATCCGGACGATTGGTGCACGGATGCCGACGGGCGAGGGGGTTCGCGTGGGCGCGAGGAACGACCGGTGGCCTGCCGGGAACATGGCCTGGACCCGGCAGACACGCCGGCGCGAGCCGGTCGACCTCAGAACCGACCAGGCGCACACCGCCCGGATGTACGACTACCTGCTGGGCGGCAAGGACAACTTCCCCGCCGACCGGGAGGCCGCCGAGCAGGCCATCGCCGGCGCGCCGTACCTGCGGACCACCGCGCGGGAGAACCGGGCGTTCATGCACCGCGCGGTCCGCCACCTGGCCGAGCAGCAGGGGATCCGCCAGTTCCTCGACATCGGCACCGGCATCCCCACCAGCCCGAACCTGCACGAGGTCGCGCAGGCCGCCGCCCCCGACGCCCGCGTCGTCTACACCGACAACGACCCGATCGTGCTCACCCACGCCCGCGCGCTGCTCGGCGGCAGCGCGGCGGGCCGCACCGCCTACCTCGAGGCGGACCTGGGCGACGTCGACACGATCCTCGACTCCGCCGAGCTGCGCGACACCCTGGACCTTTCCCGCCCCGTCGCCGTGTCCGTCATCGCGATCCTGCACTTCCTGCCAGACCCGGACGCCGCGTACGACATCGTCCGCCGGCTCGTCGCTCCCCTGCCCGCCGGCAGCTGCCTCACCATCAGCCACGCCACCGCCGACTTCGACCCGACCATGGAGGAGCAGGCCGCCCGCAGCTACCGCGCCCGCGGCATCCCCGTACGGCTGCGCAGCCGCGACGAGATCGCACCGTTCTTCGCGGGCTTCGACCTCGTCGCCCCTGGCATCCAGTCGGTGCACCGCTGGCGTCCGGACGACAACGCGAGCGCCGCCATCCCCGACGGTCAGGTCAACGTCTACGGCGCCGTCGGCAGCAAGCGCTGACGCCGTAGACCGCCCTCGGCATCCTGGCCTCGGCGATCCCGACGAGACTCTCCCGGCGACGGCGCCGTCAGGGATGGTTGCCGTCGGCCGACGGAGCGCGTCGCTCCCCCGCGCTGGTCGGCGCGCCCGCACGGTAGCCGGATCCCCGGCTACCCGCTGGTCCCCTGTTACCGTGCCGCGGGGTTCGTTCAGGCGAAGAAGGTGGTCGGACGTGGCCGAAGAGATCGCCCGCGGTGTGGGACCGGATCGGATCGACATCGCCTACGAGCGTCTCGGTGACCTGGCGGCGCCGCCGGTGGTGCTGATGATGGGCGGCGGCGCCCAGATGATCAACTGGCCTGACGAGTTCTGCGCCATGCTGGTCGACAGCGGGATGCAGGTCGTCCGGTTCGACAACCGGGACGTCGGGCGGTCCACGCACCTCACCGACGCCCCCGCGCCGGACCTGCCGGCGGCGCTCGCCGGCGACTGCTCGTCGGCGTCGTACACGCTGTCGGACATGGCGGCGGACACGGTCGGCCTGCTGGGCGCGCTCGGCATCGACGCCGCCCATCTGGTCGGCGCCTCGCTCGGCGGCATGGTCGCCCAGACGGTGGCGCTCGAGTATCGCCTCCGAGTGCGCTCGCTCACGTCGATGATGTCGACGACCGGGGACCGCGCGGTGGGCCAGCCGGACCCGGCGGTCATCGGCGCTCTCGGCACGCCGCCCACGGACCGCTCCGGCTTCGTCGCGTGGCAGGTGCGAGCGATGCGGGCCGTCGCCTCCCCGGGTTTCCCGTTCGAGGAGGAGGCGGTCGCCGAGCGGGCCGGGCGTGCCTACGACCGAGGCCATGACCCGGTCGGCATCCTGCGTCAGTCCGTCGCGGTGCTCGCCTCCGGGGACCGCACCGTCCCGCTGCGGGGGTTGCGGACACCCAGCCTGGTGATCCACGGCGCCGCGGACGTGATGTGCGACGTGAGCGGCGGCCGCGCGACAGCCGATGCCATCCCGCGCTCCGAGCTGGCGGTCTTCGACGGGATGGGCCACAGCCTCCCCCGGGCCCTGTGGCCCGCGTTCACCGAGCGCATCACCGCGCTCGTCCGCCGCGCCGAACCCATCGCCACCGCCATGGCCTGACGCCGCGGGGCCGCGGGGCCGCGGGGCCGCGCCAGCCAACCGGTTGTGCCGCCGGGACGTGCTGGGGCTCATCACCACCATCCCGTCGACGACCTCAATGCCGGCGCACGCGGCCATCGCCGCCGCCGGCAGGCCGTGGCCGTCCAGCAGCAGGAAGCCGGTCTCGCGACACGCCCGGTCGACCACCGTCGCGATCGACCGGCGCACGGCGGGCTCGCCGGACCACCAGCCGGCCAGATCGACCGACGCGTCGTGCACGGACGCGGCCCGCCGGCCGCCCGCGATGGCGCCGGCGTCGCGGGCGTCAGACGCCGAGCGCCGCCACGGTGTGGTAGCCGAGTTCTTTGCGGGAGATGTGCTGGCCGGCGAGGACCGGGGTGTAGTCGGGACGTCCCGGTGCCACCGGCAGCGCGGGGGCGACAAGCGCGTCGGGGTTGGGCTGCTGGAAGTAGGCGATCGAGTAGCGGCCCCCCGCGGCACCGGTGGCGTTGACGACCCGGTGCGGGGTGGCGAGCAGCTGGCCGCCGGTCCAGCGTTCCAACATGTCGCCGACATTGTTGACGTCCTCCCCCGCCTGAAGTTGCCGGCCGGCTGGATCGCGCAGCTCGAGGGCCACGCCCTTGTGGCGCATCTGGCGGCGGACCTGGTGACGGAGATCGAACACCCCGGCTCCGTCTCGGACGACTTCGGGGCCGCGTCGGCGGACTGGTTCGCCCGCTATCCCGGCGTGTAGCCGGCACCTGCCAGTGCCACGTCCGGGGGCGGGACTGCCGGGCGAGGACGGCGGCCTACCTGCGTGGCGGCCGGGGCAGGCCGAGATGGTCGCGCAGGGTGCGGCCGGTGTAGGCGGAGCGGAACAGGCCGCGGCGGCGCAGTTCGGGGATCACGTGCTCGACGAAGGTCTCCAGACCGGACGGGAAGACGTCGAAGTTGAGGTTGAACCCGTCGGCCGCGCGGCTGTGGAACCAGTGCTCGATGCTGTCGACGACCTGCTCCGGGGAGCCGACGACCTGCCGGTGGCCCCCACCGTTGCTGAGCAGGAGCTCGCGCACGGTGTACCCGCGTTCGCGGGCGAGGTTCACGGTCGCCTCCAGGAAGCCTCGCGATCCGGTGAACTGGCCCGCGTCGCCGAGCAGGTCGTAGGGAAGCTCCCGGTCGAGGGGCAGGTCCGCGGGATCCAGGCCGAGCTGCGCGGCGAGCCGGGGCAGTTCGAGGTCGAAGGGGAACAGCTCGTCGAGCGCGTCCTTGCGGGCCCATGCCTCCGCCTCGGTGGACCCGACGACGGGAAACAGCCCGGGCAGGACGACGAGATGACCGGGGTCGCGGCCGAAGGCCCGCGCCCGGTTCTTCATGTCCGCGTAGAACGCCTGGGCGGCGCCATGGGTGGTCTGGGCGGTGAAGACGACCTCGGCGACGCGGGCCGCGAACCGCTTGCCGACCTCGGACGACCCGGCCTGCACCAGCACCGGACGACCCTGTGGGGAGCGCGGCACGTTCAGCGGGCCGCGCACGGCGAAGTGCTCGCCCCGGTGGTGGATCGGGCGCACACCGGCCGGGTCCATGAACGCCACGGCGTCCCGCTTCCCGGTGATCGCGTCGTCGTCCCAGCTGTCCCAGAGCCCGGTGAGGACGTCGACGAACTCCTCCGCCCGGGCGTAGCGGGCGTCGTGGTCGGGGACCACGTCGAGGCCGAAGTTCGCGGCCGCCCGCGGCGAGTAGGAGGTGACGACGTTGAGCGCGGCGCGGCCTCGGCTGAGGTGGTCGAGGGACGCGAACCGGCGGGCGAGGTTGAACGGGTCGTTGAAGGTGGTCGACGCCGTGCCGATGAGGCCGACGTGCTCGGTCTCCCGGGCGAGCGCGGCGAGCAGGACGGTGGGTTCCAGCGCCTGCCATGGCTTTTCGGCCGGCTCGGAGAGCAGCGCGACCCCGTCCGAGAGGAAGACGGCGTCGAAGGTGCCACGCTCGGCCAGGCGGGCGATGGTCGAGAAGTAGTCGATGTCGAGGAACCACCGGGGGTCGTCCTGGAACCGCCAGGCGCCCGGGTGCTTGCCCGCGTCGAGGATGTTGACGTTGAGATGCAGCTCGCGCTCGTACGCGGTCATCGCCGTTCGGTCTCCTTCGGTACGACCGTCCTCGGCACGACCGTCCTCGGCACGACCGTCGACGCGGACCGCGCCCGCACCGGGAGCGGTGCGGCCCGCGGCGGCTGGGTCTGGTCGGCGACCGCTGGCTCGGCCTCGGGATCGGTGCTGACTCCGATCTCGGCGAGCAGGGTGCGGCGCAGAGCCTCGAACGCCGGTCCGCCGCGGGTGCGGGGGCGGGGCAGGTCGACCACCGCGTCGAGGCTCTTGTGGCCCGAGCGCAGCACGGCGACCCGGTCGGCGAGCAGGATCGCCTCGTCGATGTCGTGCGTGACCAGCAGCACAGACGGGTTGTGCCGGGCGCAGAGCTGGGCGACCAGGGCATGCATGCGGATCCGGGTCAGCGCGTCGAGGGCGGCGAACGGCTCGTCGAGCAGGAGCAGTCGGGGCTCCCGGATCAGCGCGCGGGCGAGCGCCACCCGCTGGGCCTCGCCGCCGGACAACGTGCGGGGCCAGTCGTCGGCGTGGCTGGCCAGGCCCACCTCGGCGAGCGCGGCCTCGGCGGCGGCCCGCGAGGCGAGGGCGCGCGACCGGCCGAGGACGACGTTCTTCCACACCTGCATGGACGGGACGAGCCGCGGCTCCTGGAACACCACCGAGCGGGCCGAGGGGACCCGAACGATGCCGTGGTCGACGGTCTCCAGCTCGCAGAGGATCTTCAGCAGGGTGCTCTTGCCGCTGCCGGACGCGCCAAGCAGCGCGACGAACTCGCCGGGGGCGATGTCCAGGTCGAAGTCGACGAGGACGTCCTTGGCACCGAACGACTTCGCCGCCCCCCGGATGTGGACGGCCCCGCTGTCGACCGGCTTCATTCCGACCGGGGCGACCGTGCGCGTGCTCATCTGCCCACCACCGTCGCTCGCCAGGGCAGCAGCGTCCGTTCCAACAGCCGGACGAACAGGTCGATGAACAGTCCGAGCACCGTGTAGACGAACAGCAGGGCGAGGATGAGGTCGTTGCGGAACGCCTCCTGGGCGTTCGCGACAAGGTAGCCGAGGCCGGAGTCGGCGTTGATCTGCTCGGCCGCGATGAGGGCGAGGATCGACACGCCCATCGAGAACCGCAGCCCGACCAGGATTCCCGGCATCGCGTTGGGGATGATGAGCCGCCGGGTCAGGGCGAGGCCGCGCAGCCCGAAGACCCGGGCCGCCTCGATCAGCTTCGGATCGATGGCCCGGACCGCCGCGTAGGTGTTGAGGTAGATCGGGAAGACGCAGGCGAAGGCGATCAGCGCGATCTTCGCGGTCTCGCCGATCCCGAACCACACGACGATGAGCGGCGTGACGGCCAGGAACGGGACCATCCGGACCATCTGCATCGAGGAGTCGAGCAGTTCCTCGCCCAGCCGGCTCAGGCCGGTCGTCAGCCCGAAGACCAGCCCTACGGCGAGGCCGAACGCGAGGCCCACCCCGGCGCGGCGCAGGGAGATGGACAGCGCGTCCTGCAGCTGATGGGTGGAGATCAGGTGGCCGAAGGCGTCGACGACGGTCGGCGGCGAGTCGAGGATCTTCGCCGGGATGAGCCCGGTCGCGGATCCGGCCGCCCATGCCGCCAGGACGAGGAGGGGCACCAGCACGCGCAGCGCGCGGCGCAGGACACGCGGGCGCACGCGGGTCCGCGGGCGTCCCGGCGGCGGCGCCACCCGGCTCAGGTCCCGGACGCCGGACGCCGGATCCTCGGACGCCGGGACATCCGACGCCGGAATCTCGGGCGTCGAGACCTCCGACGCCACGGCCTCGGACGCCGGGACATCGGAGGAGAGCGTCGGAGACGGCACGCCCGCCCCGGGGAGCGGGCGCGCCAGCGGTGATGGTGAGTTCACCGCGACGGATTTGGAAGACATTGCCTACCTCGACGTGAGATCCGGGAACGGAGAGAAGAGAAGAAGCGCCGGCGACGCCCGCGGGCGGTGGGCGGGCCGCCGCCGGCGGGCAGTCAGCTGGTCGCCCGAGGAATCCCGTTGACCGCGTTCCCGGCGGAGATGACCGAATTGAACGACTGGTCGTACTGGGCGCTCACATCGACCTTGCTCTTGATGACGCCCCCCTCCACGAGGAGGTCCGCCAGCGCCTGTTCCTTCGCGATGATGTCCGGAGTCGTCGGGACAAGGTAGCTGCCGGCGTACTTCGCCTCCTCCAGCGAGTACTTCGCCGGCACGTTGCTCACCGACTCCGACTGCTTCGCGACCGCCGGCAGGTTCTTGGCGTACCAGGCGTAGAACTTCGTCAGCCGGGTGAGGACGTCGGCGAACGCCGCGCGCTTCGCCGGATCCTTCAGCGCCTTCGTGCTGGCGACGAACGCGTTCAGCCCGGGCAGGCCGATGTCGTTCTGCGTGGCGATGACCCGGGCCTTGCCCTCGGCGAGGAAGGGCACCGCCACCCCGGCCGAGGTGCTCAGCACATCGGTGGCTCCCGCGGCGAAGGTACTGCCCTGGGTGGCCGCCTGGATGACGATCGGCTTCACGTCGGCGGGAGTGAGGCCGGCCTTTTTCAGGTCGAGCAGGTACTGCGCCTGGATGTTGCCGCCGTTGTTGTAGGCGAACCGCTTGCCCCTGAGGTCGTCGAGGCTGGTGATGCCCGACGACGTTGTCGCGATCGTCTGGTAGAGCGGGTGGGTGGTGGCGAGCACGCCGATGGTCTTCGCGGGGGCGTTGTCCGCCGTCCAGGGTGTGGAGCTGTTCGCGTTGGCCAGGGTGACCGAGACGTCACCGAAGTTCGCGCCGGCGTCGATCGCGCCGGCGAGCAGCGCGGTCATCATCGGAGCCGGCCCGGCGAACGTCGACCAGGAGACCTTGTACGGCGTGTCGTCGAAGACGCCCGACAGCTTGATCTGGGCGGCCTCGCTGGCGGTGATCTGGCCGAGTTTGAGGGTCACCTTGCTCAGGTCGGGTGCCGCGGTCGCGGATCCACCGGATCCGGAGGAGTGTGATCCTCCCGAACTGGAGCAGGCCGCGAGAGTGAGAACGAGAGCGACGACGGCGGCGACGGCGCCACGTCTGCGGCGGGTGAGCATTCGGATGGAGCCCTGCACGGTCTTTTCCTCCGATGGGCGAAAATGCTGGGTGGAGATGTCTGCTGGTGCGCGGAGGCCGGGGCAGGGCCGACGGGGGCGGTCCGGGTGGCGGCGGTCGCGGTGGGCTGCTGGCCTGTCGTGCGGCTGCTGGCCTGTCGTGCGGCTGCGCCGCGGGCGAGCGGGTTCGTCCGGCGGGGATCGGCGGCGGGGGCTACCGGAAGCGCCGGAAGGGGACGGTGTCGTCCTGGCGCAGTTCGGCGACAAGGCCCAGCTCCCAGGCCAGGTAACGGCGAAATCCCTCCTTCTGGCGCTCGGGGTCGGTCTCGCGCCAGCCGTGCGGGACCGCGTCGTCGGCTGGGTGCAGGAGGCGCTCCTCCCCCGTGGCGAGCGCAAGCCCGGCGTCGACCCAGGCCGCGGTTCCCCCGGCCAGGGCGGTGACCGGCCGGTCGGTGGCCGCCGTGAGGTCGCGCACGGCGAGTCGGGCGAGCACCCCGTCGGGGGAGGTCAGCGTGATGGCTCCGGCGCCGGGCAGGTCCGCCGCGCTGTCGGCCAGCCGGGCGCGAATCGCGAAGACCGCGCCGGGGATGTGCCCCGCGCCGTAGTCGGGGCTCGGCGCCAGGTCGACGACGACGGGAGGCGTGGCCGAGGCGAGGGCGTCTCGCAGCGCGAGCGGATCGGTGGACGGGACGTCGGTCAGACCGAGGACGGTCGGCACGTCGGGACCGGTCGCGCGCTCCCCGCCGGCCTCGGCGATGCTCGTCACGAACACCTCGCCCCACCCGAGCTGCTCCAGCCACGACGCGGTCACCGTCGCCCGCACCAGGTCGGGATCGTCGAGCAGCACGATCCGCGCATGGTGGGTGCCGGCGAACCGGAAGATCCACGGGGCGACCTCCCAGCTCGGCGCCGACCGCGACCCGGGCAGGTGTCCCGCGGTGAACTCCTCGGGAGTGCGGACGTCGAGCAGGTACAGCGAGCGCCGCTCGCGCTCCTCGCGGAACTGGCGGAGCGTCGCCCCGTCGATCGCGCGGACCCCGAAGCGCTCGGCGACCCCCCGGGCGCGGGCGCGGGCCCTGTCGAGGGCCGCCGGCGACGGCGGCGGGGCGGCGGAGACCGTGCCGTGCTCGAGGGTGTGGCCCTCGAGGATCCAGGACTGGGTGCCGCCCGCCAGGGCGACCACCCGGTTCGGCAGACCGGCGTTGATCAGGGTCTGCGCGCCGAGGATGCTGCGGGTGCGCCCGGCGCAGTTCACGACGACCAGCGTGTCCGGTGAGGAGACGACCTCGTCCGCCCGGTAGACGAGCTCGGCGCCGGGGATGGAGGTGCCGCCGGGCAGGCTGTGAACGACGAACTCCTCGGTCGGCCGGCTGTCGAGGATGACCACGTCCTCGCCGCGGGCCTGGGCGGCGCGCAGCTCGGCGACGGTGACGTGCGGGGTCCCGTGGACGTCCTCGACGAACTCACCGAAGGACTGGCCGACCACGTGGGTGCCGCCGAGGTGCACCTTGTGGCCGGCGTCCGCCCAGGCGCGCAGGCCGCCGTCGAGGGTGCGGACGTCGGTGTACCCGAGTTCGGTGAGGCGGCGGGCGGCGCGCGCGGCCAGGGTCTCCCCCTCCTCGCCGCCGTCGTACACGACGACCGGCGTCGACCGCCGGGGGACGAGCGCGTCGATCCGCGTCTCGAGAACGCTGCGCGGCACCGACACCCCGAGCAGGATCGACCCACGCTCCGCGGTGACGCGCGCCTCCCGCACATCGATCAGCGCGTACTCCGCCTAGCCGCCGACCAGGGCGTGCAACTCGGGGGCGGTGACGGTCGCGACGGCCGGGTCGGCCATGTCCAGGCTCCTCAGGGCGAACGAAGGGTCACGAAGGAAAGGGGAAACAGGGGCGGGGAAAAGGCGGCGGATGGCGGCCTAGAAATAGGAGCCGTCGGGCAGCGGTGTTCCGTTGATCGTGTGCGCGCCTATCCACATCGCCTTGTAGGCGCGGGGGTTGTGGGAGGCGAGGGTACGGATGTTGCGCCAGTGCCGGTCGAACTGGGCCGCCCGGCGCACGGCGGAGGCACCGCCCGCGTCGAACAGGGCCGTCGCGGCGCGCTGCGCCAGGTCGTCGACGACCACCTTGGCCTGTGCGGCCTTCAGTGCCGCGGCGGCGTCCAGATCGGGATTTTCCACCCCGGCGAGAACGGCGGTGAACGACGCGTCGAGAGCCGCCGCCGCGTCCCGTACCAGCGCCTCGGCCGCATAGGCGGCGCTCGCGATGTAGCCGACGGTCTCCTGCAGGATCGGGTCGTCCACCGGGCGGCGCGCCGGCGCGTGATAAAAGGTCCGCGACCGTTCCCGGACCAGGGCCGCCGCGTCGCCGGCGACCCGGCGAACAATGCCGGCGACGATCGCCGTGAGCCACAGCTGGGGATAGGTCGCCGGATAGGCCGAGCCACCCTCCGGCCACGCCTCCTGCCCGGCCAGGAACTCCTCCGGAAGCACCCGGACGCCGGCGAACCGGGTCGTGCCGCTGCCGGTGAGACGCTGGCCGATGCCGTCCCAGTCGTCCTCGTGGAGGATCCCGTCGCGGTCGGCCGGGACGAGCACCTGCGCCGTGGTTCCGTCGGGTGTACCGGCGGTGACCAGGAGCAGGTCGGCATAGAGGTTACCCGTGCTGTAGACCTTGGTCCCGTCCAGCCGGTGCCCGTCGCCGTCGGGGGTCACCGTCGTCGCGTGGTCCTGCGCGCGCTGGCCGACGTCCGGCGTGCCCGGCTCGGACGACGCGGCGCCGAGCAGGGTGCCGGCGACGACCCTGTCCAGCAGCGGATCCGCCGCGCCGCCGGCCGACACCCGCACCCTCGCCTCCACGATCAGGAAGTGGTTGCGCAGGCTCTGCGCGATGTTCGGGTCCGCCGCCCCCAGGTCGAGCACGGTCTCGAACAGTTCGCGGATCGACGCGCCGCCGCCTCCCCGCTCGGCGGGCACCCGCAGGGCACCCAGCCGGGCCCGGCGGATCAGGGCGAACTGCTCATGCGGCGCTCGGCCGTCGCGCTCACGGTCCGCCTCCCCGTGGGCCAGTTCGGCGAGCAGCGCGCGCAGCGCGGCGGACCCGGGCGTCACCGGCCCGTCGACATCGGCGCCGGCGGAGCCGGTGACCCAGGCGCCGGCGGCGGAGGCGCCGGCGGCGGACGGGTCACGGGCGTCGATGAGCGTCATGGCCTGCTCCCCGAGTGGGCGTTGGTGGGAGGGATCGCGCTGGTCATCGTCACGGCGATCTAGTAGTAGACGGCGCCGGGCAGGCCACCGCCGGCGGCGATCGCGTCGCCGGTGATGCTGACGCTGCGGGGCGAGGCGAGGAAGGCGACCACGTCGGCGACCTCGTGGGCCTCGACGATCCGGCCGATGGAGGTTGCCGTCGTCCGCCCCGCCTGGTCGGTGGCGCCGGTCGCCGCCACCGCGGCGAGCAGGGCCGCGTTGGTCTCCGTACGGGTGGGCCCGGGGTGGACGACCGTCACGTTCACACCATGCGGGCCGAGTTCGTCGGCGAGGTTCTTCGTCAGGGCGGCCACGCTGACGTTGCGGATCGTGCGGACGATCGAATGGGTCTGCCGCGCGCCCAGACCACTGATGTTGATGATGCGGCCCCAGCCCTGGGCGACGAGGTGGGGAGCGACCGCCCGGCTGGTCCGCAGATAGCCGACGACCTTGACGTTCACGTCCGCCCAGAACGCCTCGTCCGTGGTGTCGGCCAGCGGCGGGAACGGGTAGCCCGCCGTCTGGTTCGACGCGTTGTTGACGAGGATGTCGACGCCGCCGAGCCGCGCGACCGTCTCGTCGACGAGCGCGCGGACGGACTCGTCGACGCCGGTGTCGGTCGGCACGGCGTGGACGACGCGGCCGTGGCGCTGTGCCACCTCGTCGGCGGCGCGGCGCAGCCGGTCGGCTGAGCGCGCGGCCAGGACGAGGTCGACGCCCTCCGCCGCCAGCGCGTGCGCGACGGCCAGTCCTATTCCCTGGCTCGCACCCGTCACAATGGCGCGTCTGTCGGTGAGGCCGAGGTCCATGGTCCCTCTTTCTGGGCAGCCTGAGATGGTCGAGGCAGCGTGGAACAGCGGCGTGTTTCGGACCGCCGGCGCCTACGCGCGGGAATCAGCGGCGCAGGCGCGCGGATGTTTTCCAGGACGCCCGGTGCCGGAACAGGAGAGTGACGCGCCCGATGTGGACGCGGAAAGGTCCCGACCGGGACCGGAATCACCCGGCCGGGGTCGCCTCCGGATATGGATGGCGACCGAGAGGAATCACGCTGGATTCGGCGGGCCAGCCGGGTTCTGCCGCCCGGAACGCCGCCTCGGAATCAGCGCGCTAGGGACAGACCGCTCCGCTGTTACGCATGAGGTCGACATCGCGCCGTCGGGTGAGAAGCAGCGCACGGCCGACCGGCCGCGGCGCCCCCCTGTGGGCGCGGCGGCAGTCGCTCCCCGCGAAGCCGCAGTCGACGAACACCGGTTCCTCCTTCTTCGCGGCACACGCTACCCGCCGCCCCGACGCAGGTAAAGAGGCATTTCCCGCGATGCGGCAAACACCACTGATCTGGTCGGCTTAGCGTGGCACGTGCGGCGGCGGCACCGCGGCGGTGACCTCCTCGGCGCGGGCCCGCCCCACGAGCGAACGCGGCAGACCCAGCGCACCGGCGGCCGCCGCCAGCTCCAGCCCCGTGCGGCGGACCGCCGCCAGCGGCAGGACATCGGCCGCGCCCACCACGCCGAGCGCGGCCACCACCCGCCCGTCGTCACCGCGGACCGGCACCGCGACGCCACGCCGATCCGACGTGTACTCGAGGTCCTCGACGGCGTAGGCCCGGTCGAGGACGCGCGAGAGGTCCACGGCGAGATCCGCGCGCGACGCGATCGTCGCCGCCGTGAACCGCGGCAGCCTGTCCGGGCCGGCCTCGCTCACGACGCCGAGACCGGCACCGTTCCCGCCGTCGCCGGGACCGCGGTCGTCGCCCCAGCCGTCGCCGGGCGCGGCACCCGGTTCGGCGCCGGCCGCACCGAGGTCGGGCGCGGCGTAGGCGAGCAGCACCTTGCCGAGCGCCGTCGCGTGCAGCGGGAGACGCGGCAGTGTGCGCGGGTCGGGCAGGGCGACGCCGTCGCCGTCCGCGCCGAGAATGGTCTCGACCCCGTCGCCGACGCGGACGGCGACCGACACCGGCAGGCCGGTCCGCACCGCGAGGCTCTCCACCACCTCCCGGCTGCTGGCGACGTCCCCGGTGTCCAGTACCGACCGCGCGAGGCGCAGCAGGGCGGGTCCGGGCAGGTAGCGCTCCGAGTGGGGCTCGCGCCACAGCAGGCCGGCCTGCGTAAGGGTGCGCAGCAGGCGGTAGGCGGTACTGGTGGTCAGGCCCGTGGCCGCGGCGAGCTCGGTCAGCGTGCTGTCCCGGCGCCCGTCCGCGAAGCAGTCCAGCAGGCTGGACGCCCGTAGCACGGACTGGACGGTGTTCGGATCGGTTCTCGCCACCCGTCCAGTATCGAGATCGGCGGAGACCGTCACCAGTGGTGATCACCCGGTCCGGTGGGAGACGGAACCGCCAACGACAGTGCCCAGCCTGTGCCCGTCACCGGGACCAGCGGCCTCACCCTCGCCCGCGCCCTCGCCGCCGGCGGTCGCAGCGCCTACGCGATCGTAGGGAGACCGCTGGGCTGACGCTCCCCCGCGCCGCTCCCGGCGCCGCGGCTCAGTCCACGACGGCCGCGGCGTCGCGGGCGGCCGCGCGGACGGCGTCGGCGAGCGGGGTGGCCGGTTGGCGGGCCAGCCGGGTGAGCGCGTCGCTGTCGGTGTACAGCTCACCGGCCGCGATGGACGTGTCGATCGCGGCGAGCATGCCCGCGAGCGCCGGGTCGACGCCGGCGCCGGTCAGGGTGGCGGCGTACTCGTCGGCGGGCAGGTTGCGGTAGACGACCGTCCGCCCGGTGACCTCGGTGATCGTCGCGGCGAGCTCGTCGAGGGTGAAGGCGGGGCCACCGAGCTCGTGGATCGTGTCGGAGTCGGTGTCCTGCAGCAGGGCGGTGACGGCGGCGGCGGCGTAGTCGGCCCGGGTGGCGGCGGAGATCCGGCCGGTGCCGGCGGCGCCGACGATCTCCCCGGTGCGCAGGAACTCGGCGAGCCGCTCGGTGTAAACCTCGGTGTACCAGCTGGTGCGCAGCACGGTGTACGGCACGTCCGAGTCGCGCAGCGCCTGCTCGGTGGCGACGTGCTCCGGGGCGAGCGGATTGCCGGTGGTGTCGGCGCGCAGCACGCTGGTGTAGCCGATCCGGTGCACCCCCGCGGTCCGGGCGGCGTCGATGACGGCGGCGTGCTGCCCGGTGCGCCGGCCGAGGTCAGTGCCGGAGACCAGCAGCAGCCGGTCGACGCCGACGAGGGCGGCGGCGAGGGTGTCGGGCCGGTCGTAGTCGCCGTGGCGGACCTGGACCCCGCGGGCGGCGAGATCGTCGGCCCGGGCCGGGGTGCGCACGACAGCGACGATGTCGCCGGCGGCCACGTCGCACGCGAGCAGCTGCTCGACGGCGAGGTGGCCGAGGTGCCCGGTGGCCCCGGTGACGGCGATGATCGGCATACGGCGTCTCTCCTCACAGAATTCGGTCGACGGGTCGCTTCGGTGCGGCCGAGGGCGGTGGGACGGCGCGGACGGTGACACCGGGACCGTGATGACAGCCGGTCCGTGGCGGTCCCGTCGTCGGAACATGCTCAGGGCCGCCGCGACGCGCCGCAACCGTTCGGCCGGCGCCCTGTCCGTGCGAGCCCGGGGTGATGAGAACTCGCGTCGGTCAGGGCGTCCGGCCGTCGGGGCGTGCAGGATCAGGAGACGTGCAGGATCAGGAGACGTGCGGGATCAGGAGACGTTGACGCCGAGCAGGCCGCCGATGCCGAACGCGGCGGCGGCCGCCAGCCCACCGACGACGAGCTGACGGGTGGCGCCGCGGCGTGGCGAGTCGCCGGCCAGCAGGCTCAGCCCGCCGCCGACGACGGCGAGCGCGATGGCGGCGAGGATCACCGCCACCACGGCCGCCCCCGTGCCCGACCCGATGAGGAACGGCAGCACGACGACGAACGCGCCGGCGGTGAACGACGCCGCGCTCGACGCCGCGGTCGCCCACGGTGAGCCGAGCTCGTCCGGGTCGAGGCCGAGTTCCTCGCGGGCGAGGGTGTCCAGCGCCGTCTCCGGATTCTCCATGATCTTGCGGGCGGTCTCCTCCGCCTGCTCCTTCGGCAGGCCCTTCGCCTGGTAGAGCAGGGCCAGCTCGCGTTCCTCGCCCGCGGGGAAGTCGCGCAGCTCCTGCTCCTCGAGGCGGATCTCGGCGGCGAACATCTCGCGCTGGCTGGACACGGACACAAACTCGCCCGCGCCCATCGAGAACGCGCCGGCGAGCAGCCCGGCGACCCCGGCGAGCAGGATCGCCCGGCTGGACGCCCCGGAGCCGACGAAGCCGAGCACCAGGGAGGCGTTGGAGACCAGCCCGTCGTTGACGCCGAACACGGCGGCGCGCAGCGCGCCGGAGCGGTCGCCGTGATGCCATCGCTCGCCGTCGCCGATGCCGCCCCGCGACGCGCGGCGCACCGACATCCCGGCCAGCATCCGGGCGTGGCGGCGTTCCTGCAGGCGCATGCCCGGCGCCGCGTTGGCCTCGTCGTCGTAGCGGCCGGCACTGGCGCGCTCGCCGGCCTCGAGCATCGGCAGCACCGCGGACAGCGAGAACCAGCGGGCCAGCATGATGACGATCCGCAGCCGCAGGCTCCTGCGCTGGCGGCGGGCGGGGGGAACGGGCTCGCCCATCGCGCGCAGCTGGCTCTCCCAGTGCCCGGCGTGCTCGTCCTCGACGTCGGCGAGCTGGCGCAGCACCTCGCCCTGCGAGCCGTCGCTGACCTCGGCGAGCTCCCGGTACATCGCGGCGGACTCGCGCTCGGAGACCAGATAGGCGCGGTACCGGTCGGCGGGCGGCGGTTCCTCCTCGCTCTGACTACCGCCACGCTGCGCTCTGCCGCGCCGGCCGCCACCACGCTGAGCGCCACCACGCTCGCCGCTCTGCTGGCGCCCGCGGCCGCGGCGCGTGGCGGCCCGGCCGCCGCGGGGTGACGGATCGCTGGCACCCCAGGCGTCGTCCTCCCACTCGGCGTCGCCCCAGTCGTCCTGGTCGGGCGCATTCGCCGCGTTCGGCCGCGGCGCCACCGGGCCGGCTGCCGTCGTCCCCTGGCCGGTGGACGGCGGTACGGACTCGAACGGCAGGGCGCCCCCATCGGGTGGGCTCACCCGCATCGGCCCGGATCCGCCCGGCCCGGGGCCGGCGGCGTCCCAGCCCGATGGCCCCGCCAGACCAGCCGGGTCGTACAGACCGGCGGGACCGGCCTGATAGACGGGGTCGAAGGGGTCTGCGCCCGCGTCCGGCCCGGGCAGGTCGAACAGCGCCGTGAGCCGGGGATCCGATGGCTGGGCGGGGAAGTCGTCCTCGAAGTCGGGCCAGTCCCGCGCCGACCCGCCAGGCACCTGGCCCCAGCTGGTCGTCGGGGCGAGCGGCCGACTCACGGCGATCGGGCCGCTGGGCGTGTTGATGATGAAGTACGGCTCCTCCCCGGCGGCGCCGTCCGCCGAGGGGTCAACCGGGGTCCGGGGAGGCGAGGCGGTTCCCCGCCAGCCACGGTCATCACTGACCGCCATCGATTGAACCGCCCTTGTGTCAGGGCTCCCATACGCGCCGGAGCCGATGCCGCCCCCCACCAAAGGTGATTTTAGGGACAATTCGCGGTTCCAGGACAGAGCCCTCGACGATCATTGTGTCGCCGTAGTGACGCAGGAACACCGATCAGACGCTGTCGGTGCAACGAACGACGTGCTCACAGGGTTGCCGGGCGGCGCCGGGGACCGCCGCCAGGTCATGGCGATCAGGCATGGCACCCTTGGGCGTGGCGTGCCCAGGACCGCCACCGCGCGCCGGCCGGATCAGAACAGCGTCGGCGGTGCGGCCGGGATCGGGGCGGGCAGTGGGTCGAGGGCGGGGACGCGGGCGCGGACCTCGTCGTGGAAGCGGCGGGCGAGCGCCGGGGCGTCGGCGTTGTCGGGCGTGTGGACGAACATCGTCGGCGAGCGTCCCTCCCGCAGCCACGCGACGACGGCGTCGACCCAGCCCCGCCAGCCCGCGACCGTCGCCTCGACGTCGTCGCGGCCGAGGTAGCGCACGATCGGCCGCTCGGTGAGCGCGCGGTTCCGCGCCGGCACGCGTGGCTTCTTCGCCCAGGCGTCGCGTTCGGCGTCGCTGTCCGGCGGGGACGCGAAGAAGACGGTCGTGTCGAAGGGAACCCACTCGGCGCGCGCTGCCCCCAGCGCCCGTTCGAGCAGGTCCGCGGCCCGTGGGTCGGTGAAGAACGCCGGGTGGCGCACCTCGACGGCGTAACGGTGGACCGCCGGCAGGCCGGCGAGGAAGCGGCCGAGCGCCGGCACATCGACGGGCGTGAACGCCGCCGGCAGCTGGATCCACACGGCGTCGACGCGCGGGCCGAGCGGGGCGATCGCGTCCCAGAAGGCGCGCAGCTCGGCGTCGACGTCGACGAAGCGCCGGTCATGGGTGACGATCTTCGGCAGCTTCGGGACGAACCGGAAGGCGGGCTCGGTCTGGCGCGCCCACGCCTCGACGGTCGCCCGCGCCGGCGTCGCGTAGAAGGTGGTGTTGCCCTCCACGGCCGTACACCAGCTGGCGTAGTGCCGCAGCCGCTCGTGGGCCGCGAGCCGGTGCGGCAGGAAGCGCCCCTGCCAGGACGGCAGACTCCACATCGCGCACCCCACGTGCAGCCGCATCTCCCGGTCCCTCCCCGTGCGCACGGCGCGTCACGTCGCGTCCGAGTCTGCCGTGCGGGGACGGGGCGTCGGCCGGTCGTCGCCGGGTGCCAGGCCCGCCCGAGAGCGCAGCCGGGCGGCGTAGTCACTCACGGCGCCGACGAACGTCCGCATCGCCACCGTGAACCTCTCGGCCTCGGCCGGTTCCCACCCCGCGAGGATGCCGCGGACCGCCGCGTCACCCACCTGGTACATGCGAGCGACCGTCACCCGGCCCGACGGGGTGAGGTAGAGCAGTCTCACCCGCTGGTCGCCCGCCGGGCTCCGGTCCGCCACCAGGCCCCGACGGCGCAGCTTGGCGGCCGCCTTGCTGATGCTGGGCACGCCGATCTCGAGGCGCTCGGCCAGCATGGTCGGCCGCAGCGGGCCGTACTGGCCGAGATGCCACAGCACGCGGCCCTCCGTGACGCCGACGTCCGCCCCGATGGCCGCGAGGATCGACGCCTGGTAGGTCGGCGACGACCACAGCTCCGCCAGCCAGCTCAGCAGCGCCGTCAGCTCGACGGCGTGCCGCAGCTCCTGAGGGGCACCGTCCTCGTCCACATCAACACAGTACCGCCTATATGTTTTCCCTCGGAAACCTTCGCCGCGGGCGACCGCCCTGCCGGGCAGCCCCGGCGTCCGTCATACACAGATCAGGAGACGCTCAGATGGGACGCTTCGACGGCAAGACCGCTCTCGTCACCGGCGCGGGCTCGGGCATCGGACGCGCGATCGCCGCCCGCCTCGCCGCTGACGGCGCCCGGGTGATCCTCACCGACGTCAGCGGGGCGCAGGACGCGGCCGCACGGGAGATCGGCGGGCTCGCGCTGGCCCGCCGGCTCGACGTCGCCGACCAGGCCAACGTCGCCGACCTGGAGCGATGGATCGGGTCCGAGTTCGGTGGCCTGGACATCCTCGCGAACAACGCCGGGATCGGCGGCCCGAACCTGCCCATCCACGAATACCCGGTCGATGCCTTCGACAGGGTCGTCGCGGTCAACATCCGCGGCGCCTACCTGGTTCTGCAGGCCGGCCTGCGGCTCATGCTGGCCAGCGGCGGCGGCGCCGTGGTCAACACCGCGTCGATCGGCGGCTTCCGCGCCACCGCCACCGCGTCGGCGTACATCACCTCCAAGGGCGCGATGGTGATGATGACCCGGGTCGCCGCGCTGGAGTACGCGCAGCGCAACATCCGGGTCAACGCCGTCGCGCCCGGGACGACCCGCACCGCCATCCTCGACGAGGCAACGCCGGACCTGATGCGGATGCTCGAGGGCCGCATCCCGCAGGGACGTCTCGGCACCCCCGAGGAGATCGCGAACGTCGCGGCGTTCCTCGCCGACGACAGCCAGGCCAGCCACGTCACCGGCCAGATCTGGGTCGTCGACGGCGGCCGCTCGGCCGGCTGAGGCCACCCCGCGACCGTGGCGCCGCAGCCATGCCGGCTCCCCGCGGCGGGTCCGTGCGCCGTTCGCCCCGCGGGAGCCGCAGGTCGACATCCGCCGTGAAGGTCGACATCCGCCGTGAAAAAGGTGCCGCCGCCGTGTCGATGTGCGGGTGTCCCGTTCGACCCTGTGGTGAGAGGGTCCGGACACGGGCCCACGACCAGGGAGAACACCGCGATGCCGAAGTTCATGCTGATCATGCGCGGGACGGACGAGTCGATGGCGGAGATGATGTCGACGCCGTTCGAGGAGATGCTCGAAGTGGTGGGCCGGTTCAACGAGGAGCTGATCCGCGCCGGCGTGCTCGTCGCCGCCGAGGGGCTCGACGACCCCGGGCAGGGCGTCGTCGTCGACTTCGGGAGCGAGACGCCGGTGGTCACCGACGGGCCGTACGGCGAGACGAAGGAGCTGTTCGGCGGCTTCTACCTGTTGGAGGTCGCCTCCAAGGAGGAGGCGGTCGAGTGGGCCCGGCGGATGCCGGCGGTCCGCGGCTCCAAGTGCGAGATCCGCCGGGTGCCCACCATCGACGAGTTCCCGCAGGACAACGAGTGGATCATCAAGGAGCGGGCCTGGCGCGAGCGGACCGGCCAGCTCTGATGGTCCCGACGCCCGGCGGCCCGTCCTCGGAGGGGCCGCTGGCGGACGCCGCGACGGCGCGGGACACCGCGGCTGGGCTGGACACCGCGGCGGCCAGGAACGGCTCGGCCGCGCGGCGGGCGGTGGAGGCGGTGTGGCGGATCGAGTCGGCACGCATCGTCGGCGCGCTCGCCCGCTACACGCGTGACCTCGAACTCGCCGAGGACGTGGCCCAGGAAGCGGTCGCCGAGGCGCTCGTCTCCTGGGCCCGCGACGGCACGCCGGCGAACCCGGTGGGATGGCTGCTCGCGACCGCACGGCGCCGGGCGATCGACGGGTTCCGCCGCCGCTCGGCCCTCGACGAGCGGCACGCTGCCCTCGCCGGCCAGCTCGCCGAGGGCCAGGCGACCTCCGGTGCGCATCTCCCGCCGGAGCGACCGGACGACCTGCTGTGGGATCCCGACCGGATCGACGACGACCTGCTGGCGCTCATGTTCATCTCGTGCCATCCGGTGCTCGCGCCGGAGGCCCGCGTCGCCCTGACCCTGCGTGCCGTCGGCGGCCTGACCAGCGAGGAGATCGCCCGGGCGTTCCTCGTCCCGGTGCCGACCGTGCAGGCGCGGATCACCCGGGCGAAGAAGACGATCGCCGCGGCCGGCGTCCCCTTCGAGCCGCCGGCCGCGGCGGCGCGGCGGGAACGTCTCGGCGGCGTCCTGAGCGTGCTCTACGTGATCTTCACGGAGGGTTCGACCGCGACGTCCGGCGACGATCTGCTGCGCGCCGACCTCGCGCACGAGGCGATCCGGCTGGCCCGGACGCTCGCCGCCCTGCTGCCGTCCGAGCCGGAGATCCATGGCCTGCTCGCCCTGTGCGAACTGACGGCGGCCCGCTTCCCCGCCCGCACCGGCCCGGACGGTGAGGCGATCCTGTTGGAGCACCAGGACCGCCGCCGCTGGGACCGCTCGGCGATCCGCCGCGGGCGCGCGGCGCTGGACCGGGCCGGCGCGCTCGGGCGGGGCCTCGGGCCCTACGGCCTGCAGGCGGCGATCGCGGCCTGCCACGCGGTGGCGCCGTCGGTCGCCGAGACCGACTGGGAGCGGGTGGTGCTGCTCTACGAGGCGCTCGGCCGGATCGCTCCGTCCCCGATCGTCGAGCTGAACCGGGCCGTGGCCGTCGCGATGGCCGTCGGACCGCTGCCCGCCCTGGAGATCGTCGACGCCCTGGCCGCCGCCGGCCACCTGTCCAACTCCCACCTGTTGCCCAGCGTCCGCGCCGAACTCCTCGCCCGCCTCGGCCGCACCACCCAGGCCCGCGCCGAGTTCGCCCGCGCCGCCGCCCTGTGCCGCAACACCCGCGAACGCGCCGTCCTCGACCGCAAGGCTGCCGGCCCGTCGTAGCCGCCTGGCCATTGCCGTCCCAGAAGCGTCTCGGGGTGGCGGCACGGCCAGGTCACGACCACGGAAAGGCATCAGTTGAGCCGCGCCCGCCTACCCCGTGGGCGTCGGCGAGAGAGGGGAGAGCACGATGCGACGTCCACCACCGCCGCGACCATCCAGCCCGGCAGCCAGGTGAGCACCACCATCACCTTCGACGCCAGCCGCCGCCTGCACGGCGCTCCCGTCGACCTCAGCGTCACCGGACTACCCGCCGGCGCCACCGCCACCTTCTCACCCCACAGACCCGCGTCGGCGGCAACGACACCCTCACGATCACCGCGAACCTCGCCAGCGCCGCGAGCACCTCCGCCCTGCTCGGTGCCATATACCTGTTCCGGTGGGACGCCCACCAGGCCAGCCAGCATCTGCTCCACCACGTCCGCCACGCACTCACCGGACGTGCCAAACCCGCCGCACCACCCGACACTTCCCCGTGTACCGGCCGCATCCCCCGATGCCTACTCTCGCGCCTCGTCGCGCAAAGCAAAGTACACCGTGACGCGCGTTACATCCGGCACCCGTTTGCCCCAGTAGCGGCAAGGTCTCCGGGTAGCTGCTGCTCAGGGTTACGATCAGGCCACGTACGATCTTCCACCAGAAGTGGCATACGGGGGTGGGGATGTCACGTCGATGGGTCGCCACGGCGGGTGGCGGGGTGACGTTCGTGATGGCCGGCGCAGCTGGCGCGGCGGGCGGGAATCTCGCCGGAAGCCGATGGGCGTGGGTCTGCCTGGGCGCCGCTCTTGTGATCGGCGGTGTTGTGACCGCATGGACGACGTGGCGGACCACCGATAGCCCCCCATCAGCCCCCCCTCCCGCCAACTCGGCAGGCCCACCAGACCGTGTGCACATCGGTAGGGGAGGGGTGTTCTCCGGCCAGGACCTGAAGATCCTCGGCGGAGTATCGACCTCGACCGGGCTGGAGACACCGGCCGATCCGCCTCCGGCTGCGGGCCCGGGCTGGCAGCTCGGCCCGGGCGCGGTCGCCTCCGGCCGGGACATGGAGATCGGCGGGGACGTGCAGACCCGTCCAGGTAGCACGGGTGGTCCTTCCGGCTCGTGAGCGCGGTGACGTGGAGTCTCGGGCCTGGGGCGATCGGCGCGGGCCGAGACCTGACGATCGGCGGGCCGGTCACCATCCGGGTGGTGCAGGGTAGTTTCGATCGCCTGGCCGACGCAATCTTCGATGTGGAGGAGCTGGCCGACCAACTCGACGTCGCCCGCTTCCAAGGCCGGACTGACTTCATCGGCAAAATCGACCAGTACATCGCCACCCACGACCGCGGCTACACCCTGATCCGCGGAGAAGCCGGCGTCGGCAAAAGCGCGCTGGCGGCGCATCTGGTGTGGACACGGCCCTGCGCCTACCACTTCACCCGCGTTGGCGCGGGTGCACGCATACCTGTAGAAGCACGCAAGAACCTGGCCGCGCAGCTGATCGGTGCCTGGGATCTAGCGGGCCAGTTCGCTCCCGACGATACTTTCCCCATCGGGGCAGCACGTCCTGACTGGCTCGGTAAAGTCCTCCGGGCAGCAGCCCGCCAACGCGACACCTTTTCTCCCGGCGCGCCGCTAGTTCTCGTCGTCGACGGACTCGACGAAGCCGAACCCGACCCCCCCGGTATGGACACCGGCGTGCCACTCGGGTTACCCGCCCCGGACAGCCTTCCCCCCGGCGTGTTCGTGGTGGCGACAAGCCGGCTCGGCCCACCCCTGGATCGCTTTCAGGATGGCTCCCAGGGCTGGTTCACCCTTAACGTCGACGATGCCAGCAACCGGCAGGACATGCACGACTACCTGACCAGGCTCCTCACCGGCCCCCACCCGGACTCACAGCTCGTTCGGCTGCTGGACGAGCAACAGATCACCTCGGCAGCGTTCACCGCCACCCTGCTTGACCGGTGTGCCGGAGTCTGGCTCTACCTGCAATACGTCCTCGCCGACATACGCGCCGGACGCCGCTCCCCCACTGACGTCGCCTCCCTTCCAGTCGGACTCCGCACTTACTACATGCAACAGATCCGTGAGCGATGGGCCGTGGACCACCACTGGAAGCGCCTCCGCCGGCCCACCCTCGCGCTAATCGCCGCTCTCCAACGCCCCGCCACCGCTACCGAACTCGCCGAGCTGGCCTGTGTCGACCGCGACGACGTCGCCGCCTGGCTGGAAGGTGATCTCCGGGCGTTCCTCGATGTCACACGGCCCTGGCCACGGACCTACACCATGCGCCACCAAAGCCTCCGCGACCTGTTCACCCCCACCAGGACACAGGTTGACCACGACGACGGTGGCCTCGGCGACGAACTCCACTACGCGATCCTCACCGCCCACAGCACACTCACCGATCACTTCATCCCAGCCGGCGACCCCGCCCGTCGCGCCTGGACCGACGATTACACCCGCACCCACCTACCTCATCACGCCGCCTACGCCGGGCGCCTCGACGACCTGGTCCAGGATCCTGAGTTCCTGCTGGCATGCCAGCCAGACGGCATCCTGCGTCACCGACACCGCCTCACCACACCCGCTGGCACCGCAGCCGTCGACGCCTATGAACAAGCCCTTGACGACATCAACCGCTACCCCGAGGACGCACCCACTTGGTGGCTACATATCTGGGCGCGCAAGACCCGCGCCACCACCCTCGCCGACAACGCCGCCCATCACACCCCACGCCCGTGGACTATTCACACAGCCATGTGGACCGGCACCACCCATCGCACCCTCGCCCTACACACCAGCACAGTGCTCGCCCTGGCCGTCCTGTCCCTGCCCGACGGACGCACCCTGCTCGCCAGCGCAGGTAACGACCACACGGTGCAGCTATGGGATCCCGCCACCGGACAGCCCGTTCCCTGCCTCACCGGCCACACCGGCACGGTGACTGCCCTGGCCGTCCTGTCCCTGCCCGACGGACCTACCCTGCTCGCCAGCGCAGGCAACGACCACACCGTGCGGCTGTGGAACCCGGCCACCGGACAGCCCGGCCCCACCCTCACCGGCCACACCGCTCCGGTGAATGCTCTGGCCGTCCTGCCCCTGCCCGACGGACCCACCCTGCTCGCCAGCGCCAGCGACGATCACACCGTGCGGCTGTGGGACCCGGCCACCGGACAGGCCGGCCCCACCCTCACCGGCCACACCGACTGGGTCCGCGCCTTGGCCATCCTGCCCCTGCCCGACGGACCCACCCTGCTCGCCAGCGCAGGCAACGACCACACCGTGCGGCTGTGGGATCCGGCCACCGGACAGGCCGGCCTCACCCTCACCGGCCACACCGGCTGGGTGACCGCCCTCGCCGTCCTGCCCCTGCCCGACGGACGCACCCTGCTCGCCAGCGCCAGCGCAGACCACACCGTGCGACTGTGGGACCCGGCCACCGGACAGCCCGGCCCCACCCTCACCGGCCACACCGACTGGGTCCGCGCCCTCGCCGTCCTGCCCCTGCCCGACAGACCCACCCTGCTCGCCAGCGCAGGCAACGACCGAACCATCCTCGTCTGGGCACCGGATTTTGAGTGATCGTCAGTCAGGACGTTGCCGGTGTACGAGTCTTTTCTCGCGCCTCGTCGTACAAAGCAAGGTGCACCGTGATCTGGACCACAACCCGCCGGTCGTACGGACGTCAGTACGGGCGGGTGTGCTGCGCTCCGCGTCGGTGAAACACTGATCCGATGACCGTCGGGGGCATCACGCACAGCGCGGACAACGGCGGGGAGGGCTGGGACTTCTTCGTCTCCTACACGGCCGTGGATCGCCCATGGGCGGAGTGGATCTCCTGGCAGCTCGAAGAAGCTGGCTACCGCGTGCTCGTCCAAGCCTGGGACTTCGTTCCGGGCTCGAACTGGCAGATCCGCATGCATCAGGGCGTAGAACACGCACAACGCACCGTCGCAATACTCTCCAACGCCTACCTGGCCTCGGTCTATGGCCGGGCCGAATGGCAGGCCGCCCAGGCCGCAGACCCCCAAGGCTTCGGCCGCAAACTCCTCCCCGTCCGGGTGGAGGACTGCCCGCGACCGGGGCTTCTCGGCGCCGTCGTCTCCATCGACCTGTTCGACCACGACCCCGACCAGGCCAGCGGACACCTTCTCAACCACGTCCTGCACGCGCTCACCGGGCGCGCCAAACCCACCGATCCACCCGACTTCCCCGCACGCCGAGCTAATACGCATATCCATGCGCCAGCCTTCCCCGTCGATGGACCTCAGTCCGCCGATGCTTCCAGCGGCCCGACCGGGACGACCATGCGGTCAACGGCGAGGCCGCCGACCAACAGGGACAGGGACTCGACGATCCCGGATGATTCACCGCGGGCTGCCGGCCGACCAGTCACCGCACGTATGTCCCGCCCCGCCACCGAGACGGCCGCGGCCGGCACCGCTGGGCGCGACACGGCCCAGCCGGACACGCCCAAGGCCACCGGTGAGGCCCATGTGCGGGTCTTCGGCACTCCCACCGTCGAAGCACCGGGCCGGCAGCCGGGAAGCGACCTCGATCTGCTCACCGAGCTCGTCGTCTACCTCGCCCTGCACCGGGAGGGTGCGCAGCATCAACAGCTCGCCCAGGAGATCACGTTCACAGGTACGGATTCGGGAGACCGCGATCCCGTCCAGACCGCGTTGGAACGGGCGGGGCGCTGGCTGGGTGTCGACAGCGAGGGGCGACCCAGGCTCGCCGCGGACCCACAGGGACAGTGGCGGCTCAGCGCCGAGGTGCGCTGCGACTGGGAGTTGTTCGTCGCCTACAGCCATCGGGCCGACCTGGTCGGCAGCGACACCGAGGCGGATCTCACCACGGCGCTGAGGATGGTCAGCGGCCCGCTGTGGACCAACATTCCCGCGGACCGGTACCGGTGGGCGACCACCGGGCCGATCGCGCGCAGCACCCGGGCCGGCGTCGTGGACGTGGCCCATCGGCTCGCCGGTCTGGCCCTCGGTTCCGGGGACACGATGACCGCCATGGCTGCCAATCGGACTGGGCTTCGGGCCGTACCCACCTCGGAGGTGCTCTGGCGGGACCTCCTGCGCACGGTCGCCGCCCGAGGCGACCGACGGGGATACTGGAAGCAGTGGTCACGGAGATGTACCGCTCGATCAGTACCGGCAGCTCGCGCCGGGGTGGCCGGGCCGAAGCCGAGACGGACGCGCTGGTCCAGACGCTGCTGCCCGGGTTCCATAGGGAAAACCGCTAATGGGGCTGCACCAGTTCCGTCTGTGATGGGGTTGGTGTCCGCCAGTGGTCGAGCACTGTAAGCCGCAGACCCGAGGGTCGAGGTCTAGGCCGGCAGCGACGCCACGGTGCGGCTGTGGGGTCCGACCAGCGGCCAGCCACACGGCCCCATCCTCACCCCCGGCCACACCGGACCGGTGCGCGCCCTGGCCATGCTGTCCCAGCCCGACGGCACCACTCTGCTCGCCAGCGCCAGCTACGACCACGCCGTCCTTGTTTGGGTACCGGCCGACTCCTGAGCACCGATCACGACTCCACCGGTGCACGAGTCCTCTCTTGCGACTCGTCGCGCAAAGCAAAGTACACCGTGACGGCCATCACAGACTTTCTGTCGCCGTAGTGTCGTCATGGGCGGGTCTGCCGCGGTGTGTGCCAGTGACACACTGGATTGGTGACCGGCGGGGGCAGCACCTACAGCACCAACAACGGCGGGGAGGGCTGGGATTTCTTCGTCTCCTACACCCGGGCGGACCGCGAGTGGGCGGAGTGGATCTCCTGGCAGCTTGAGGAAGCCGGCTACCGGGTTCTGGTCCAAGCCTGGGACTTCGTCGCCGGCTCCAACTGGCAGATCCGCATGCAACAAGGCGTCCAACACTCACAGCGCACCGTCGCCGTGCTCTCCGCCGCCTACCTGACCTCGGTATACGGACAGAGCGAATGGCAGGCCGCCCAAGCCGCCGACCCCCACGGCTTCGGCCGCAAACTCCTCCCCGTCCGGGTCGAAGACTGCCCACGACCCGGACTGCTCGGCGGCGTCGTCTCCATCGACCTGTTCCACCACAACCCCGACACGGCCGGGCCGCACCTCCTCGACCATGTCCGCCACGCCCTTACCGGACGCGCGAAACCCACCACCCCACCCGACTTCCCCGTACACAGGCTCAACGCACCAGCCCACGTACCAGCGTTCCCCACCGCCGACCCTGAGCCCACCGACACTTCCCCCACCCCACAAGATCGACGAAGCCTCGAGGACACCCTCACCCGCCAACG
>NZ_FZMO01000229.1 GCF_900197875.1 Frankia canadensis
CCGCCACCGCCACCGCCACCGCCACCGCGAGGATCTTCTCGCCAGCCCGGTCCGCACACCCTGACCACGCCGCACCGCCGTGTCCGACCAGGCTCTTCCTCGGCAGCCCCTGGTGATCGCATTGCTATGATGCGGCCGTGGCGCCGCCGGAGAAGATTCGGATCTTCGTGGCCATGCCCTTCTCGTCGATGGGTACGCGGGCGTCCTGGGGCGAGGTCGAGGAGATTCGCCGGGACCTGTTCGACGTCGTGGCGGCGCACCTCTCCGACGAACTCGGCCGGCCCACCGAGCTGGTCATCGAGGACGAGAAGAAGATCAGCGCGCCCATTCACGACTCGATGTTCGGCGAGGCGTTCGACGCGGACGTCTACATCGCCGACCTCACCGGCGACAACCCGAACGTCTTCCTGGAGGTCGGGGTGCGCTGGGCGGTGCGCGACGGCGTCACCATCCTCGTCACACAGAACGCGGACCAGCATCCGCGGTTCAACGTGGGCAGCAACCGGATCATCCCCTACGGTTCGAGGCCGGCCGAGCTACGCCGGGCGATCGCGGCGATCGTCGCCGCGGCCAGCTACGGCCTGCGCCACGCCGACCACGTCGACAGCCCCGTGCGCCGTCACCGCCAGCACGTCACCCTCACCCGAGCGGAGCTCGACGATCTGCGCGGGCAGATCGCCCGGCTGCGCGGCCAGCAGGCCGAGGACCTGATCGAGCTCGCCCACCGTTCCCCCGGGCAGTCCATCGTCCTGCTCACCAAGGCCGTCGAGGCACATCCCAGCTTCCGCACCTACTTCGAGCTCGGCTGCGCGCTGCGGCGGACCGCCGCCACCGACGACGACTACGCGCGGGCCGCGCTGGCGCTGCGCAACGCCACCCAGCGCCAGCCGGACCACGCGCCGGCCTGGCGAGAGCTCGGCATCGCCCTGAGCCTGGGCGGTCGTCTCCTCGACGCGTCCGCCGCGTTCCAGGAGGCGGTGCGCATCGACCCGGCCGACGACGGCACCTGGTCGAACCTGGGCGGCCTGCTGCGTCGCCGCGCCCGGCAGGGCAGCGGCGTGTTCGACACCGCGTTGCTGCGCGAGGCACTCGGCGCCTACCGCAAGGCCATCTCGCTCGCCGGCAACGACACCTACCCCCGGCTGAACGAGGCCCGGATCCACCTGCTGCTGGCCGCCGAGAATCCCGGCGGCCACGACGCGGCCCGCGCCTCCTTCCGCCGGCTGGAACGGCTGTGCCGGTTCACCGCCGAGGACCTGCAGGCGACGTTGGACGACGGCGCGGTGCACCCGGCCCCGCTGCGGGAGGATCTGGCCTGGAAGCTGCTCGACCTCGCCGACTGCCTCATCCTGTCCGGCCGCGGCGACGAGGGGATCGAGGCGGTGCGGACGGCGATCGCCATGATGCCGCCCGCCAACCGCACGTCCTACCTGAGCTCGGCGATCGAACCGTGGCAGGACTTCCTGAGTGCCGGCGTCCTCGACGGCGACGAGACCCGCGCCGTCGCCCAGGCCGTCGAGCTCGCGTCCCAGGCGCGCGACGAGGCGGCCCCGCGCCTGTCCGCCTGACACCGCCACCCCGCGCACGGCGGGCCGGCCAGACCCCGCCGTCCGAGTCCGGGCAGCAGCGCGGCTGCGCGCCGCCGGCCCTGGTCGGGTGGGGTGACGGCCCCCGCCCGGGGTGCACCGCCCGGAGGTACCCGGTGCGCCAGCGCGGCCGACCCGTCGCGCGGCGCGGGTGCTCCGCGCCGCCGGAGCCCTGCCGATCGCGCAGACGTGCTGGTCCTCCACGGTCCGCACCCCCCTTCGGCGGAGATGTCCATCCCAGCCGCCCACCACGCGTCAACCGGAATTCGACCTGCTGCACTATGGGCGCGTCGCGGCTTTCGCGGCGCGGGGTTTGGAGGTCTGGATGGCCGACGGCCAGCTCGTTGACGGGGACCGATCGCGTCACGTCCGGGGCACCCGGGCGATCCGCACCACGACGGTGACGGCGGTGTCGATCGTGGCGGCGGTCGCGGCGTTCGCGTCCTACCGGCACATGCGCGCGGTCGCTCTGGAGCACGGCGAGGACGCGATGACCTCGGCGGTACTGCCGCTGAGCGTCGACGGCCTGATCGTGGCCGCGTCGATGACGATGCTCGCGGACCGTCGAGCCGGACGGGGGCGCGGCGGGCTGTCCTACCTGATGCTCGCCCTCGGCGCCTGCGCGTCCCTGGCGGCGAACATGCTGCACGCCGAGCCCAGCCTCGCCGCCCGGATCATCGCCGGGTGGCCGCCGCTGGCCCTGCTGGGTTCCTACGAACTGCTCATGCGCCAGATCCATCCGGACGCCGCCCCGCGGACTCTCCCCCGCCTCTCGATTCCCGGCCAGCGCCACCCGGTTCTTCCTACCCCACAGGCCCAGCCGGCCGCGCCGTCCCCCTCGGCCGACCCGGCCCCGCCGCCCACGGCCACGCTGCCTGCGGCGGACACCGTGTCCTCGCCAGCTGCCGTGTCCTCGCCGGCAACGCCGTCGTCGACTGCTCTGACGGCCGTTCCGACTCCGCTGTCTCCCTCCGCTCCGGCTCCGCTGTCTCCCTCGTCGGCAGGCGGTGTGCCGGCGTCATCCGTGCCGTCGGCCCCGCCGTCACAGGGTGCGACACCGGTGCTCTCGGCGCCGACCGCGGACGGTGCGCACGACGAGGCCCGCCGAGACGGCGCCGCGGGCCATGCCTCCCCGGACGACGCTTCCCCGGGCGACGCTTCCCCGGGCGACGCTTCCCCGGGCGACGTCGTGCCAGCTGGCGTCCCGGCGGCGGCGCCGGCTGGCCCGGTTACGCTCCCGGTGCCGTACGAGATCACCGAGGTCGATCATCTGGCCACCACCATCCCGCTGGCCACCCTCGCGCCTGGCGGCGAGCCGGGCGCCGGCTCGCCGGCGGCGGTGGTGTCCATGGATCCGACCGCGAAGCGCGCGGCGATCGTGCGGGCCCTTGGCGACGCGGGCGGATCCGCCACCGCCGCCGTCGCGATTCTTGCCACCCAGGGCATCACCGTCAGCAAGAGCTGGGTCTATCAGGTGCGCCGTGAGACCGCGCCCGCACAGCCCGCCCTCGCGCCGGGCGGCGAGCCTTCCTCCGGGGTAGCCGGCAAAGCGCTGCGCGGACGCCACCGTGGCCTCGCTCCCGACCACCGGCGCGCGGCCGCGTCCGTCGCCGCCAGCTGAGCGACCGCGCGGCGCCGCCACGGCCGCTGTCCGGCCCGGCGCGGATCCGCGGTTGGGTTCCGCGAGGATCCGTGGCGGACTTCCCCAGGGTGGGAAGCGGGCGCGGCGGACAGCGGCATCGTGTCGCGAACACCGCATGTCGTGTCCGTTTCGCCCCCCGGTTCGCGACACGGACTGCGGTGAAGTGGTCAGAACGCTGTCACGAGCCAGCTCGGGCGACGAGAGCGGAGATCCGCGGTTCGGGATCATCGGTGCCACTGACAGCCAGAGTTCTGCCGTCCCGTGTCTGCATGGCTTCCGGCGGCGGCGAGACGTCGTCAACAACGTTGATTATCTTGTCGGCGGTCAGGGGGCGCCCGGGGGGACGAAGGGGAGATCGGCGGGGGCGCCGTGGTCGAGGAGGTGGCGCAGGGCGGAGGTGTCGAGGTGGTCGGCGACCAGGTCGCCGAGGGCGTCGAGGCGCCGCGCGCGGACGTCGGCGAAGCAGGTGTCGGGGCCGGGGGTGAAGGCGCGCCCGGCGGCGGAGGCGACGGAGGTGAGGTAGGCGCGGCGGAAGGCGTCGTTCTCCAGCAGGCCGTGCCAGCTGGTGCCCGCCACGGCGCCGACGCGGACCCCGTCGGCGGCGAACGGCGCGGCGTGCGGGTGCTCGGCGACGGTGAGGCGACCGTGGCGGATCTCGTAGCCGCTGATCGGATGGCCGCCGTCGGCACTGGTGGCGTGACGGCGGCCGAGTAGCTTCGCGGGGTCGAAGGCGGTGGTGACGGGCAGCAGTCCGAGGCCCTCGACCTCGCCGGCGCCCGACTCGACCTCGTCGGTGATGCGGGTGCCGAGCATCTGGTAGCCACCGCAGATGCCGAGGATGGGACGGCCGGCGGCGGCGCGGGCGGCGAGGACGCCCGCGAGGCCGCGGCGGCGCAGCCAGGCGAGGTCGGAGACGGTCGCGCGGGTGCCGGGCAGCACGACCAGATCGGCGTCGGCGAGGTCGTCGGGTCGGGTGGCCAGGCGCACGACGACACCCGGTTCGGCGCGCACGGCGTCGAGGTCAGTCACGTTGGACAGCCGCGGCAGCCGGATCACGGCCACCCGCAGCGTCTCCCCCGACCCAGCGGGCGCCCCCGTGGGATCGCCGTCCGCTCCCCCGTCGGCGTAGCGGGCGAGGTCAAGGGAGTCCTCGACGTCGAGCCACAGGCCGGGGCGGAACGGGACGACGCCGTGCACCCGGCGGCCGGTGAGGCGTTCGATCTGGCGCAGGCCGGGGTCGAGCAGGCGCGGGTCGCCGCGGAACCGGTTGATCACGAATCCGGAGATGAGCGCCTGGTCGGCGGGGTCCAGCAGGGCGAGGGTGCCGAACAGGGCGGCGAACACCCCGCCCTTGTCGATGTCGCCGACGACGATGACCGGCAGGTTCGCCGCGCGGGCCAGGCCCATGTTGGCGATGTCGGTGTCGCGCAGGTTGATCTCCGCCGGGGAACCAGCGCCCTCGCAGATCACCGCGTCGAAGCGGGAGCGCAGGTCGTCGAGGCAGTCGAGCACCACCGCCGCGAGGGCCTTCTTGTGCGGGCGGTAGCCGAGCGCGTCCACCTCGGCGACCGGGCGGCCGAGCACGACCAGCTGGCTGCTGCGATCCGAGCCCGGCTTGAGCAACACCGGGTTCATCGCCGCCTCCGGCTCGACGCCGGCGGCCGCGGCCTGCATCGCCTGCGCCCGGCCGATCTCCGCGCCGTCGGCGGTCACCGTCGAGTTCAGCGCCATGTTCTGCGCCTTGAACGGCGCGACCCGCACCCCTTCGCGGGCGAGCCACCGGCAGATCCCCGCGGTCAGCACGCTCTTGCCGGCATCCGACGCCGTCCCGGCGACCAGCAGCCCCCCACCCATTCCCGTCGCACTCCCCTTCCCATGTCCGTGATCAGCCGTCCCGGGTGACGGAGCGGCCCGCCGGCTCCCGCACTCCCCCGGTTGCCGCACTCCCCCGGCTCCCGATCTCCCCGGTTGCCGCGCGGCTGCCTCAGCTCCGACGCGCGCGGTGGCCGCGGAACACCGCCCGGCGAGCCAGGGCGGCCGCGGCGGCGGCGAGCGGAGCGACGGCAAGCGCGGTGACGGCGAGACCGACCAGGCCGGTGGCGGCGGACAGCCGGGCGGCGCGGGCGACGTCGGCGGCGGCCGGGGGACGGCCGAAACCCAGCTCCGGACGGTGCTCCACCCGGTAGGGGTAGCGCAACTCGCCACCCAGGCGCAGGCCCAGCGCGCCGGCGAACGCCGCCTCGACCGGGCCGGCGTTGGGGCTGGGATGCGAGCGGCCGTCGCGGCGCATCACCCAGTAGGCGTCCACGGCGCTGCCACCGACCAGGGGCGCACACGCGCAGGCGGCCAGCGCGCACAGCCGTGCCGGCAGCAGGTTCGCCAGGTCGTCGAGGCGGGCCGCGGCCCAGCCGAAGCGTTCGTAGCGGTCGCTGTGATGGCCGATCATCGCGTCGAGGGTGTTCACCGCCCGGTAGCCGGCGAGGCCGGGCAGGCCGGCGAGCGCCCCCCACCACAGGGGGGCGACGACGGCGTCGCAGGTGTTCTCGGCGAGCGACTCGATGGCCGCGCGGGCCACCCCGGCGTCGTCGAGATGTGCCGGGTCGCGCCCGCACAGCGTGGGCAGCTGTGCACGGGCGCCGGCGAGGTCCCCGTCGCCCAGCCGGATACCGATCCCCCGCCC
>NZ_FZMO01000113.1 GCF_900197875.1 Frankia canadensis
CGCCTGACCACCACCCGCCGCCCCGCCCTCGGCAGCTAACTCCCAAACGCACACCCGAAGGGCCGGCCCACTCCCACCGGGAGGCGCCGGCCCTTCGCTATGCCACGGCGTCTGAAGCGCCGCCTGAAGCCCCTCCGCAGGCCGCCGGCGAAGGCGGCCCGTGGCGAGCTGGGCGCAACCAGCCGAGACGCAGTCGGCCGCACCCGTCACCAGAGCGAACTACACCCCAAAAAAGCACGACACCCGGCGTCACCAACCTCCGTCGGCACATATGGAGCTTGCGCTACGCGCAAGCTCCCAGGAACCACGACTGGCCGTTGAGAACGGCCTGCCGTGCGCCCGCGTGACGCGAGCACGGCAGGCCTCTCACCGAGCTGCGCGCTCCCACGGAAGATCAGCGCCGAGGCGGACTAGCTCTTCGGGAGCGGCTCCCGGAAGACGAGGGTCACCTCGACGTCACCGAAGTGTTCGGTGAAGAGGGCGTCCACCGGCAGCGTGGCCAGCGCCGCGGACACCTGCGCCACCGTCGCGTCCGGATCAACCGTCAGCCCGTGATCCACCACGGGCGCGTGGACGATCGTCGCCACGCGGACAGGCTGAGACGAGAGAAGCGGACCACCGATCGGATCAGGGATCGGGTCGTAATTCATGATCTACGGCCTCCTGGTAGCCAGGGCCCGCCGCCGACCTTCGCGGCCGGCGGGACCGTCAGCGACACACACCATCTGGCGTAGTCGTCAATTGACAACCATCCCCCTTCTGTTCGAGGTTGTCAATTGACAACTCCATATGATCGCCTCGTGGCACCGCCGGTGATGGGAACCCGCGAAGTCGCCGACCGCCTCGGCGTCTCCCGTCAGTACGTCCTCCGGCTACTACGAGACGACCCCGCCTTCCCCCGACCGATCGCCGAGCTGTCCGCCGGCCTCATCTGGAACACCAGCGACATCGAGGCCTACGCCGCCACTCGCGGAAAAGATCGCGGCGCCCCCTCTTGATCACACTGTGAATCGAACCCGGGTGCATGCCGGGCCCGGCCCGCGCCTCGACCAGACGGTCAGGCACGCGGCACTTGGCCCTTCGACAAGAGACATCGCCATCGCATCCGCCAGCCTCGGAACCCGAAGCGGTTCGCCGTCTCCCGGTACCTTCCGAACCCAAAACCGACATAAACCGGGCGGAATCACCGCCATCTTGCGGACGCGCCGGGAACAGGCGTCCGAAATATGCTGCTCGGGCAGGGCAGCGTCGGGCGTCCGCGCCCGGCGAAGGGTCACAACGTCCTCGGCGACGCCGCCGCGAGTAGCCCTCAGGAGCAGCGCCGGACGCCAGACTGCCGCACATCCTGCAAAGAAATCTCGAGGAGCAGCTGGGCAAGCTGGGCGTGGACGACACGGACCAGGACGACTGGCTGACCGCGCTGCGCACCAGCCTGTTCCAACGTCTCTTCCTGCTGCTCCAGTACGCGCGGACCGAGGAAAGGACCATCCGGCTGGACAAGCAGTTCCGGATGCACCCGGACCTCGGCAACCTCGTCAGGCGGATGTTCTATGAGCCGACCGGGCCTCGCATCGAGAACGGAGGGACGGCCGAGCAGAGGCGGCACGGGTTCGCGCAGTATGGCGGACGACCTGCAGCCTGGCACACCACGACACGGCATCGATGTCACACAATGCTATAGAAACGTTACCAGGAGAGACTCAGTGACCCGGGTCGATCACCGATGGGTCGTACGCAGGTAGGGAACAGCAGCTTCTGGCACAGCTCGTGAGCAGATGTGCCGTGACGGTTCGTGGGGTTGCAATGCGATGCGTGCATCAGCCTGGCCGCTGCCGCGATGACTTCCGTGAGGTCCTTGGCGGTGTCCTTGCCTCCGATCTTGTCGCCCATGACGGAGACAAGGCCACCAGCAAGGTCTGCGGCAGCGCTACCCGATTCCGGCGCGCCAGGGTCCGCGACGGGGGAGCGGAGTCGAACAGAGTGTGGGAACAGCGACGGGTCTCCCAGAAGCGCCGGCCGTTCGCTGGGTTCGGCGAATGGCGTCTCGGTAGGGGAGGCGGTCCGGTTGATCCCACCGGAGACCCCGCCCGTCATTACGCCGGACGTCGCGCGGCTGTTGCTGCGTATCCTGTACGCAGCGAGGGCCAGTCGCCGCTCCTCCGAGGCCAGTCGGGCACGGGGTGGGCCGCCCCGCGGCGCATCGACCTGACCGGTCTGCGTCCGACCATCCTGAAGGGCAGAGCCCATGATCCGGTTTGCCTTCTACGGCCGAGTGTCCACCGAGGACCAGCAGGACCCGGAAGCGTCGCGCAGCTGGCAGCTCGGGCGGGCCCGCGCCCTCATCGACGGCCACGGGCAGGTCGCCACCGAATACTTCGATGTAGGCCAGTCCCGTTCCCTGCCCTGGAAGCGTCGCCCAGAGGCCGCGCGTCTGCTTCAGGACCTCCCGCATTCCGACCGTGGATTCGACGCGGTGCTCATCGGCGAGCCGCACCGGGCGTTCTACGGCAACCAGTACGGCCTGACCATGCCCGTCTTCGAGCACTACGGAGTCACCCTGTGGGTTCCAGAAGTCGGCGGGCCCATCGACCCCGCCTCCGAGGCCCACGATCTGATCATGTCCGTGTTCGGGGGCATGTCCAAGGGCGAACGAAACCGAATCAAGATTCGGGTGCGGTCCGCGATGCAGTCCCAGGCCAAGGTCGAAGGCCGCTATCTCGGTGGACGGCCTCCCTACGGCTACCGTCTCGCCGACGCCGGTCCCCATCCCAACCCGGCAAAGGCCGCCGACGGCAAGCGTCTCCACGTGCTGGAGAAGGACCCGGTCACGGCACCCGTCGTGGAACGGATCTTCCGCTGGTACCTGGGCGGCATGGGGTTCTTTCTGATCGCCCAGACACTGACCGACGAGGACATCCCCTCACCATCGGCCTACGACCGGGCCCGTAACCGGCACCGCACCGGCATCGCCTGGTCGAAGGGCGCGGTGCAGGCCATCCTCGCGAACCCGCGCTACACCGGCTACCAGGTCTGGAACAAGCAGCACAAGGCCGAGGTCCTTCTCGACGTTGACGACGTCGCTCTCGGCTACGAGACCAAGCTGAAGTGGAACGAACGGGAGCAGTGGGTCTGGTCCGACCGGCCCGCCCACCCCGCCATCATCGACAGGGCGACCTTCACCGCAGTCCAGGAACGCCGCGCCCGCCGAGGGCCCAGCTCCGACCGGCCGAAGGTCCGTGCCGCGCACCCCTACGCCCTGCGCAGCCTGCTGGTTCACCATCAGTGCGGCCGACGGATGCAGGGCACCTGGAACCATGGGCACGCCCACTACCGTTGCCGCTACCCGCAGGAATACGCGATCGCCAACCTGATCGACCATCCGCTGGCGGTCTACCTCCGTGAGGACGCGATCCTCCCCGACCTCGACGCCTGGCTGGCCAGCGCCTTCGACCCGCAGCGGCTCACGGCCACCCTGGACGCGCTCGTAGACCAACAGCCCGAGGAGACGACCGCCCTGACCGACCCGATCCGCCGGACGATCGCCGCCTGCGACCGCAGGCTCGCCCAACACCGTGCCGCCCTCGAAGCCGGCGCCGACCCCATCCTCGTGACCGGGTGGATCAACGAGACCCAGGCCGAACGCGCCACGGCCGTGGCCGCCCTCGCACGGGCCGGAGCCCGCACGAAGACCACACCGCCTCGCCTCACCCGTCAGGAGATCAAGAACATCGTCGAAGGCCTCGGAGAGATCATCGACGTCATCCGCGCGGCAGAGGCAGCCGACAAAGCGGAGATCTATGGCCAACTCGGGCTGCGTCTAAGCTACGATCACGAGACCCACGTGGTCTCGGCTGAGGTCTCACCGAGATCATCGGTGGGCCTACTGGCTGTGTCCGAGGGGGGACTTGAACCCCCACGCCCGATAAAGGGCACTAGCACCTCAAGCTAGCGCGTCTGCCATTCCGCCACCCGGACAGGTGGTAGCGGGGTGTCTCACCCGCGTACGACTGCGATGTTACACGGTCGGACAGGGTGCTTGTCGCTACCCTCGACCACCGGCAGATCAAGAGCAACCGTGTGTCCCGTGGGGGCCTGGCAGCAGGCGTGGACGACCACGTCGAACGGTTACTGGTGGCGGACCAGCGCTTCGCCCGGAGGGCGGGACCCGCGGGTGTCCGGGGTGGGGTAGGCGAGGACGTCACTGGTGACGGTGACCCGGACCTCGCTGCCGGGTTCGGGTAGCTCCGTGCCGCTGAGGCGGGCGGTGATCGGGAGCCCGTCGGGGTGCAGGGTCAGTCGCACCGCGGCGTCGTGGCCGTAGTAGCTGATCTCCCGTACGGTCGCTGTGGGCCCGTCGCCGTCGTGGCGCAGGCGGAGCTGCTCGGGGCGGACGAGGACCTCGGCCGGGCCGGTGACGCTGGGCGTGCGAACGACGAGGGTGCCCAGTGCGCACCTCGCCTTGCCGTCGATGACGTCGGCGGGCAGCAGGACGGCCTCGCCGAGGAAGCGCGCGATCCCGGCATCACGTGGCTGCCGGTAGACGGTGGCAGGCCGGTCGATCTGGACCAGGCGCCCGTCGCGCATGATGGCGACCTGGTCGGCCATGGACAGCGCTTCGGCCTGGTCGTGGGTGACCAGGACCGCCGTGGCCCCGGCAGCGCGCAGCGCGGCGGCGACGGCGCGGCGGGTGTCGTCCCGTCGGCGGGCGTCGAGCGCGCTGAACGGTTCGTCGAGCAGCACGAGGTCGGGTTCCGGTGCCAGTGCTCGGGCCAGGGCGACCCGCTGCTGCTGGCCGCCGGACAGCTCGTGCGGGTTGCGGCCGGCGATCTCCCGGTCGAGCCCGACGAGGTCGAGCAGCTCCCGTAGCCGGTGCCCGGACCGCCGCTCGCGCCGGGAAAGACCGAACGCGATGTTGGCGGCCACGCTCTGGTGCGGGAACAGGGCGCCTTCCTGGGGCACGTAGCCGATCCGCCTGCGCTGCGGCGGCACCGAGCGCCCGCCGGCGAACACGGTCTGCTCGCCGAGGGTGATGGTGCCGGTGTCGGGGTCGGCGAACCCGGCGATCAGCCGCAGCAGGGTGGTCTTGCCACAGCCGGAGGGGCCGAGGATCGCGGTGAGGCCACGGGCGGGGGCGTCCAGGTCGACCCCGTGGAGCACCCGGGTCGTCCCGAACGACTTCGTGACGCCCTGCACGGTCAGTGCTGTCATCCGGAGGACGCCCTCCTCATGTCACGGGTCAGAAGGTAGGTGGCCGGTGTCGACAGCAGCACCATCACGGCGGCATAGGGCGCGGCCTCGCCGTAGGCGAGACCGTCGCTGCTGGCCCAGAACCGGGTAGCCAGGGTCTGGGTACCGGTCGGGGCGAGCAGCAGCGTCGCGGTCAGTTCGGTCACGACCGCGATGAACACCAGCGCCGCCCCCACGCCGAGTCCGGGCGCGGTCAGCGGGATCGTGACCCGGCGCAGGCCGGCCATCGCGGACAGGCCAAGGCTTCGCGCGACGTCGTCGAGCACTGGGGGCGCCTGGGCGAGCGCGGCCCGCACACCCACCACGGCGCGCGGCAGGAACAGGATCGCGTAGGCCGCCGTCAGCAGCGGAACCGTCTGGTACAGCGCTGGGACGACGCGGATGCTGATCGTCACCAGCGCCAGCGCCACCACGATTCCTGGCAGCGCGTTGCCGAAGTAGGTGCTGCGCTCGATGAGGGTGGCCAGCCGACCGGGGCGGCGCACGTCCAGCCAGGCCACCGGCAGCGCCAGCGCCACGGTCACCAGGGCGGCGGTGGCTCCGAGCCCGAGCGAGGTCGCCGCGGCCACCCCGAGTGGGCCGAAGGCCACGTGGCTGGTCGTGCCCTTGGCCAGCCAGTAGACGAGGCTGCCCAGCGGTACTCCGAGCGACAGCGCGGCCAGCAGCGCCAGCCCCGCCACGGCGGGCAGCGTCAGGGCGCCCAGCCGCACGCGGGGAGCGGGCCGGGCGGCGCCGGAGCCGACCCGCGCGTAGCGGGCGCGGCGGCGCAGCCGCAGCTCGGCGAGCAGGAGCAGCAGGCAGTAGGCCAGCAGCACGGCGGAGAGCATGTTGGCCGCGGGGCCGTTGAACGAGGACTGGTACTGCTCGTAGATCGCGACGGTGAAGGTCGGGAACCGCAGCATCTGCAGCGCGCCGAACTCGGCCAGCAGGTGCAGCCCCACGAGCAGGCAGCCACCCGCCAGTGCGGGGCGCAGCTGCGGCAGCACGACCCCCCAGAACACCCGCAGCGGACCGCGGCCCAGAGTGAAGGCGCTTTCCTCCAGCGCGGGGTCGAGCCCGCGCAGGGCAGCCCCCACCGGCAGGTACACCAGCGGGAAGTACGACAGTGTCACGATCAGCAGCGCCCCGCCGTAGCCGCTCGCCCCCGGCAGCAGCGACACCCAGCCGTAGCTGTTGACAAAGGCGGGGATCGCCAGCGGGGCCACCAGCAGCACCCGCCACAGGCCCCGCCACGGCACCGTCGTGCGTTCCACCAGCCACGCCGTCGCTGTCCCGAGCACGGCGCAGGCCAGCACGCATCCGGCGATCAGGCGGCTGGTGTTCCACAGCAGCTCCGCGGTGCGGGGCCGCAGCACCAGCTGCCGGATCTCGGCCCAGCTCGAGGTCGCCACATAACTGGCGACGAACCCCAGCGGCAGCAGCACCAACAGCGCGACCAGGACCCCCAGTACGGGCACGGCTGACGGAAGGCGCCCGTGGGCGAGGGCCAGCGCGCGCGGCAGGTCCTGGGCGACCTGCGGCGTGGCCGGATGTGCGTCAGTGGCCGGTTGAGCGTCGGTGGCCGGAACCGAGCTGGTCAGAGCAGCCCCGCCTTCTGCATCAGCGTGACCACCTCGGGCCCGTTGAGCTTGGCCGGGTCCACCTCGGGCGGATCGAGCACACTGATCGGCCTGAGCACCGAGTTGGTCACACTGGGCAGGAGTGGGTACTCCATCGCCTTGCTGGCGGCGAGCACCTTCTGGCCGGCCTCGCTGGTCAGGTACGCCAGGAACTGCTGGGCCTGCGGCTGCTTCTTGCTGGAGGCCAGCACGCCCGCGCCCGAGGTGCTCAGGAACGCGCCCGGGTCCTGGTTGCCGAAGAACCTGAGCTCGGCGTTGCCGCTGGAGACGCCCCCCGCGGCGCGGTCCTTGTACCAGTAGTAGTGGTAGCTCACCCCGGCGGCGACCTCGCCGGAGTTGACGGCCTTGAGAATGGCGATGTTGTTGGAGTAGGCCTTGGCGTTCGCCTTGAGCCCGTCCAGCCACTGCCGCGTGGCCGTCTCGCCCCTGAGCGCGAGCACGGCGCTCACGATCGCCTGGAAGTCCGCTCCGGAGGGAGCGATGCCGACCCGGCCCCGCCACTGCGGCTGGGCGAGATCCATGATCGACACAGGGAGCTGCCCGGGGGCCAGCGCCTTGGTGTTGTAGACCAGCACGGTCGAGCGCGCGGCGAAGCCGACCCAGTTGTGGCTCGACGGCACGAACTTGCTCGGCACCTGGGCAACCGTCGCGGTGTCGACCCGGGCGAGCAGGCCCCTGCTGTCCGCCAGCCCCATCGCGGGCGAGTTCTCGGTCATGATCACGTCGGCCGGCGAGGCTTTGCCTTCCTGCACGATCTGGTTGGCCAGCTCCGCGTCGGCGCCGGGCCTGACGTTGACCTTGATCCCGGTCTGTTGCGTGAACCCGTCTGCCATCGCGCTGAGTAGCTCTCCGTGCGGAGCCCCATAGACGGTGAGCGCATTGCCGTCGGCTCCGGACCCGCCTCCGCAGGCAGCGAGCGCCGCACCCAGGGTCACGCTGAGTAGCACGGGCAGGGCCCGCCTCGACCGACGCATACGCTCCCTCTCCCTCGATTGTTAGCTCAGGTATACCTTAACCAGCATCACCGTGAAATGATCTCTAAAGCGGCATCTGACCTGCGCGTTCTGTGCCCTTCGCCACAGATCTACCGTTGATGTTCGGTTAGGTTAACCTACCCAATCGTTTCCCCTGGTTCCAGTGCCGGCAGCTACCGGTAGATGCAGGTAGGAGTACTAAATCCGGTGTCGACGCCGCTCCTGTCACCCGCCGGACCCGCCGATGTCGAGGGCGCGGGCCGTGGAGTGCCGTTCGTGCGGGCGATCGCCCGGTACGGCAACCGGCCGGCGCTGGTCGACCCGGATGGATCTACGCTGAGTTACATCGAGCTCGCGGGGAGGGTCGGCGAGGTCGCCGAGCGGATCGGCCCCATCCGCCGGCTGGTGCTCGTCACCGGAAGTAACACCGTCGACGCCGTCGTCGCCTATCTGGCGGCCCTGCACGGTGGCCACCCCGTCCTGCTCGCCACCGACCACCAGCATCACGAGGCCCTCGTCGCACGCTACGACCCCGATGTCGTGGCCGGAGACGGGTCGGCCGTGGACGAGCGGCGCGCGGGGACGGCGCACCGGCTGCATCCCGACCTCGCGTTGCTGCTGTCCACCTCCGGCTCGACCGGCTCGGCGAAGCTGGTACGCCTCTCGCACGACAACGTGCAGGCGAACGCCACCGCGATCGGCGACTACCTGGACATCCGGAACACTGACCGCGCGGTGCTGTCGCTGCCCATCCACTACTGCTACGGCCTGTCGGTGCTCAACAGCAACCTGGCACGCGGCGCCGCCGTGCTGCTGACCGACCGATCGGTCGTCGAACCCGAGTTCTGGGCGATGTTCCGCGAGCACGGCGGCACCAGCCTGCACGGCGTCCCGTACACCTTCGACCTGCTCGACCGGGTCGGGTTCGGCCGGATGAGCCTGCCCAGCCTGCGGTACGTCACCCAGGCGGGTGGCCGACTCGCACCGGAACAGGTCGGCCGCTACGCCCGGCTGGCCGAGCGCGGCGGCTGGCGGTTCTTCGTCATGTACGGCCAGACCGAGGCCACCGCGCGCATGGCCTACCTGCCGCCCGAGCTGGCCCTGACCCACCCCACGACCATCGGCGTGCCGATCCCCGGTGGCGCGTTCGAGATCCGGCCCACCGGCGACGCCCCCGACGCCGGCGAACTGGTCTACCGCGGACCCAATGTCATGCTCGGCTATGCCGAACGCCCCGCCGACCTCGCCCTCGGGCGCACCGTCGACGTGCTCGCCACCGGCGACCTCGGCCGGCGACGCCCGGACGGGAGCTACGAGGTCACCGGGCGAGCGAACCGATTCTGCAAACTGTTCGGCCACCGCGTCGACCTCGACCATGTCGAGTGCCTCCTGCGCGAGCACGGCCACGACGCCGCGTGTACCGGCACCGAGGACACCCTCGTGGTCGCCGTGACCGGCCACGACGCCCGCTCCGCCCGGAACCTGCTGGCCACGCACCTGCCCGTGCCGCGGCGGCACATCCTCGTCCAGCCGGTGACCGAACTCCCCCGGCTCGGCAACGGCAAGATCGACTACCCCGCGCTGGCGCGGCTACCCGGGGCGCGGCGTGAGGGACCCTCGGCCGGGTCGGTGCGCCAGGTGTTCGCCACCGCCTTCCCCGGCGCCCCCATCACCGGCGACGACACGTTCGTCGACCTGGGCGGGGACTCCCTGTCATACGTGGCGGTGTCACTGGACCTGGAACGGCTCATCGGCCGCGTCCCGCCGAGCTGGCCCACGACCCCGGTGCGCGACCTCGAAGCGCTCCGGCCGCGGCACCGGCGCCTGCCACGCGTGGAGACCACGATCGTGCTCCGCGCGGTCGCGATCACGCTCGTGGCCGCCAACCACATCGGGGCCTTCCATCTGCTTGGCGGCGCCCACCTGATGCTGGCCGTCTCCGGCTGGACCTTCGCCCGCTTCGCCCTCGCTCCGGCCGGTCCGGCGGCGCGCCGCATCCTGCGCGGCGCGGCCCGGATCGCGATCCCCGCCATGCTCTGGATCGGGTACCGCGTCCTGGTCAGCGACGACGTCGGGTGGGACAACCTCCTGCTCGTCAACAGCTACCTGCACCGGTCCCCGGCCGCCGGCTACTGGTACATCGAGGTTCTTGTCCAGATCCTGCTCGTGCTGGGCGCAGCCGCCGCGATCCCGGCCGTGCGGCGGTTCGAGCGCCGCCGACCCTTCGCCGCCGCCGCCGTGGTGCTGGCCCTCGCCCTGGCCGCGAACCAGTTCGCCCAGGACCGCGACGACTTCCCCGAGCAGTTCTACACCGCGCACGGCGCGGCCTGGTTGTTCGTACTCGGCTGGCTCGCTCACCGCGCCGTGACCCGCACCCGCAGACTCGCCGTGCTCGCCCTGGTGCTGCTGCTGGTCCCCGGATACTTCACCAACCTGACTCGCGACACCATCGTCACCGCCGGCCTGCTCGCCATCGTCCTGCTTCCGACGATCGCCCTGCCGCGGCCCGCTGCCCGCGTGGCCGGGCTGCTCGCCAGCGCATCGCTCGCGATCTACCTGACCCACTACGCGATCTACCCGGCGCTCCTGCCGCACCTGCCCCCGCCCGTCGTGCTCCTCGTCTGCCTCGCCGCCGGAACCGGCGCCTGGGCCGCCGGCCCGGCCCTGCTCACGCAGATACGGCCGCGGGGCGCGACCGCCCGGCCGCGGTGGCCGTCACGGGACACGGCGAACCGGTACCGGCTGCCGCGATCGCCGATGTCGTCACCAGCGGAACCGGAAGGCACGGCCCAGCCGGTGGATCACCTGAACGGCGATGACACGTGGGCCGACGGGACGTCGAAGTAGCCGATCATGTCGGCTCCGCGGATGGCCAGGTCCCTGTCGGTGAAACCGTCAAGTCGTTCGGCGTCGCGCGCCAGCAGCGACGCCGCACCCCTGTCGACCAGCATCACGTAGATGCGAGTCGTGATTCCGGGATAGCCCGGGTAACCCACGATGCCGCGCGGTCCGCGAAAGCAGAGCTCGTCGGAGACGGTGAACACGTCCCCGGGGTAATAGCGGCCGTTACCCGGGTTGTGCCGGGGCGTCGAATCAGTCGTGGCCGGATCGGCCCAGCCGGCGCCGACGAGCTCCTTGCCGACCGGTACCGGCGTCGAAAGCCGGCCGCCCACCTCCAGCGCCGGATTCCAGGAGGCTTGGTACGTGTAGGAGGCCTCGATGACCCGGACGCCGTACTGGGTTGCGCCGCGCTGGTCGACGACGGTAGCCGCCGTCCGCAGTGGCAGGTTGAAGCAGCCGTGCGGGCCGGCCGCGGCCCGCGCGGCCGGCACCGCGGCCGGCGGCACGGTGCCGCCGCCGAACAGCAGCGCACCCAGACCGACACCGGCGCCGATCCCCACCCCCACAAGGCCGATCGCCGCCCCGAACAACGTCCTGACCGACACCGCCCGCCGCTGTCCGCCGGGCCGTTCCCCGTCTCGTTGCGGCCGGCCCTCGCGAGGTCGCGCCGGGACGGCTTCGGACGGGTAGGTCACGGACGGCCCGGTCACGGACGGGTCGGTCCCGGACAGGTCGGTCCCGGACGGGTCGGTCCCGGACGGGTCGGTCCCGGACGGGCCGGTCCCGGACGGGCCGGTCCCGGACGGGCCGGTCCCGGACGGGCCGGCTTCGGGCTCCTGCCCCACGGGCTCCTGCCCCAGGCCGGCCGTGCGCTGCAGCCGGTACCAGGCGGCCAGCCAGGCCGCGCTGCGGGCCGGGTCGAAGGCCTCGACGATCCGGGTCACCGAATGCTCGGTGAGCCGACGGCGCCGATTTCGCAGGTCGTTGATAGTGGTCTTGGACAGGCCGGTCCGTGACTCGACCGACCGGTCGTTGGACCTCCCCCACAGGCCGGTGATCGCTTCGTGCAGATCCTGGTAGCTGGATACCCCGTCCGGGCCCTGTGGCGGCGACTCGGCCATGTGCGACGTTTCCCCCGTGCGCGACATCGCTTCCGTTCGTTGGTGGTCTGCGGCTTTCACGTGAGCCGATTTCATGCGCAAGATTGTCCGTTTGGTCCATTTTTATCCACTCGGACAGGTCTGCGTTCCCGCCGATCCGACTGTCCCGGGCGGACAGGACAGGACAACCGGTACCTATTGTGCCGCCGGACGCCGGCTGGGGGCACCGAAATCCGGCTACGTTTTCCCCGGCCCGGTCGATCGGGGGCGGCCGGGCCGCCCTGATCGCCGTCTCGGTCACGCCGGGCGCCGAACGTCGAGGACGAGTGCGGCGCGGGGAGACGTCACGGCGACCGGCCAGATCTCTCACCTTCTCTTCATGCTTCGGGGGAGCAATGATTCGCATGCCTGCTCGACCGAGTTCGGCGCCCGTCGTGGGCCGTCTGACTCGGGGCACCGTCGCGTTGGTGGCGCTGCTCGCGGCTCTGGTGACAGTGGCCACCACCACGCCGGCCGATGCCGCGACCCGGTCCTGTTCAGGCCTTTCGGGGGATGGCTCCTACTCGCACCCCTACCGGCTCGGTACCGTCCGGGGCAGCATCGTCATCCGTCGGTGCCCACCGCTGATCTCAGGCGCCGGATACAACACGGCCTACTTCTCCTTCGCGCTGTCCTCGACGGCGCGGCCGACCTCCTATATCGGCGCCCGCTTCACGCTGGGACGCAATACCCGGTCCGCGGTGAATCCCCGCCTGCTGCGAGGCGCTCTGACCGTGATTCCCTCCAGCGCGGCGGAGTGGACCGGCTCCGGCCCGAACTACACCGGCCGTTACCTGTACCTAGCCCCGCTCGCCAGCGGCGGCAACCTGCGGGCCGGCGGGTACACGCTGGCCGTGGGGAAACTCGACAGCCCGCTGCGGTCGACCTCCACGCCTTCCTACGACCTGGTCCTCAAGATCCGCTGACCTGTCCGAGAGCCGATCCCACCCGACCAGAACGGCGTCGCGCCAACCATCGGCGCGGCGCCGTCTCTCGATGAGCCGCGAGATCGGGCAGGAACGCCTGCCTCAGGTGACCTCACGCCTGCCGACGGTCTCCGCCCATCGTCGAACTGGGCCCGGCCGGTCCAGGCTGTTCAGGGATCTTGGCGGTCGATGCGGTTTCGCCTGGGACGGCACGGTAAAAGAATGGTCATGGCTGCGAGCTGGCGACGTCGTCGACGCGAGAGGAAGCGGGCGGCGGCGAGCGCCGAGCCGCAGGATCTCACCCTCCATACGGCACCGCCGGCGCCCGCAGTCCTGGCCGCCCCCGGCAAGGGGCCGGCCGGGCGGCCGGCAGCGGCGTCCGGTGAAGGCACCGTCACCGGGGTATCGGCCGAGCTCGAGCGGCAGCCGCAGCTGCGGCCGCGGTCGTGGTTCGCGGTGCTGCGCCGCACGATCGGCGAGTTCCGCGGCGACGAGCTGCCCGACCGCGCGGCCGCGCTGACCTACTACGGCGTGCTCGCGGTCTTCCCCGCGCTCCTGGTGCTGGTCTCGACGCTCGGGTTCATCAGCCAGTCGGCGGCCGACACCATCCTCACCAACGTGCAGCAGCTCGCGCCGGGTTCGGCCCGCGACATCCTGCGCGACTCCGTCACGGGCATCCGCGCCAGCCCCGGTACCGGCAGCGTCCTCGCCGCGGTTGGTCTCGTCGGTGCGCTGTGGTCGTCGTCGAGCTACATCGCCGCGTTCATCCGGGCGGCGAACGTGGTCTACGACGTACCCGAGGGCCGTCCGGCCTGGAAGGTCGTGCCGTTGCGGCTGGCCGTCACGGTGCTGCTGGTGATCCTGCTCGCGGCCTGCACCGGCATCGTCGTCATCTCCGGCGGCCTCGCCGACCGGGTCGGCGACGTGCTCGGGCTCGACGTGCACTCGCTGCACGCCTGGTCGTACGTGAAATGGCCGATCCTCGCCGTGCTCGCGTCGATGGTCATCGCGTTGCTGTACTGGTCGACGCCGAACGTGCGGGGGCCGGGGTTCCGGTGGCTGACGCCGGGCAGCGCCCTCGCCGTGACGCTCTGGCTCGCCGCGTCCGCCGGCTTCGCGGTGTACGTGGCGAACTTCGGCTCGTACAACAAGACCTACGGGACGCTCGCCGGCGTCATCATCTTCCTGGTCTGGCTGTGGCTGTCGAACCTGTCAATCCTGCTCGGCCTGGAGCTGGACGCCGAGATCACCCGCGAGCGGGCCCTGCTGCGCGGCGTGCCGGCACACACCGAGCTGTACGCCCAGCCCCGCGACACCCGCACCTGGCGCCGCCGACGCACCCCCGGCGCCGGACAGTCCCACCAGCCAGGGCAGGCGCTCTCCCGCGAGACGCCGTGAACCGGCCGCGCTCGCGCATCGCCGCGGGCCGGTTCCCCGGATGACGGGCGGGGAACCGGCGGGCTGACGGCGGGGCGGGGGCCCTCAGGTGCAGCGGTCGACCAGGTGCCGGGTGCTTGTCGTCACCTCCGTGAGCAGGGCGGGCTGATAGGTGCCGGCGTCGCTGCGCAGCCGCAGGAAGCCGACGGCGGTGGTCACCCTCTCAAGGTCGGCGACGTACTCGCCGGCCGTGTCGAGCTGGCTGTACAGCTTCTCCTGGGACGGGACGAGCGCGCGGGAGAGCGTCGCGATCCCGTTCGGGCCGCTGTGGTCGGCCTGGGCGAGACGCAGCGTCTCGATCAGGTCGGGGGCCAGCTGCCGGCAGATGCCGGCGGTGAACGACGCCGCCTGGGGCAGCGGCGGCGCGGGCGGCGGGCCGTTGTCCGCGCAGCCCGCCGCCGCGGTGGCGAGGACGGCGATCAGGACAGCGGCCACGCCGGCGCGCGGAAATCGATTCATGGTGTCACCGCTCGTCGGTCAGTTCGATCCGGAGGTGGGCAGGCCGACGTAGGGGAACCAGCCCCGGAAACGCACGTCGGTTCCGTTCACCCCGTCGCCGAGTCCGGCGACGGCGGCCGGCGGGTTGGGCAGCAGGGCGCCTTCGACGGCCTGCAGGGAGATGTCGAGGACATCGTCGCCGAGGCGGCGTCCGTTCGGGTAACCGGCCTTGTCACCGCCGAGGACGCCGAGGCGGTTGGGTGCCGCGGTCGGTGGGATGGACATGTTCAGCCGCAGCTGCTCGGACGGCGCGATTCTCGCCCGGTCGGCGTCGGCGTTGAGGGTGTGTGCGTTCAGGTCGACGCCGACGTTGTCCTTGCTCACCCCGGTCAGGAACACCGCGGTCAGATCTCTGCGCGGGGCCGCCGGCGCGGGAATCCTGTAGATGGCCTGGATCAGCTTCGGCAGTTCGGGGTCGGTGACGAACTTCAGGAACTGCGCGTCGGTGCTCGGCGTGGAGGCGTTGAAGCGGTCCTTCTGGCCCACGGGTACGACGACCTCGTTGACGAGCGGGGAACCGAGCCGGGACACCTGCGACCAGCCGCCGAACGACATCCGCTGGCCGGAGCCGCCCGTCGGGCCGAGCAGCGCGGCGCCGCGGCGCTGGGTGCTGCTCCACACGCCGATCACCGGATTGCGCTTCTCGTCGCGGCGCAGGGCGAGCTCCGACCTGGGTACCTGCAGCACGATCGAGTTCACGTTGAATCCGGCGAGGGTGTCCTTGCCGACCTCGGACAGGTTGGCGCCGTAGAGCAGGTCGAACACCCGCAGGTCAACGAAGAACGGGTCGTCGGCCTGCCCGGCGAACGTCTTCGCGCCACCAGGCAGGGTGCGCAGCGTGGAGGTGCGCAGCGCGAGATAGTCCGGCATGGACGCGTTGCCGACGAACGACGGCGCCACCGGCACCTTGTCGGCGAGGGTGGTCGTCTTCCCGCCGGCGATCCGCTCGAGCCGGTAGGTCTGGCGGAAGTTCAGGTCGGGGTCGTTGAACGAGGTCACCTGCCCGGTGTTGTACAGGAACGTGTTCGGGTTGCGGTAGCTGCTGGTGAACGTCCAGCGGAAGGTGATGTCGGGCTTGGCGTCGCCGTCGTTGTCGACGTGGATGTCGTACTGGGCGTCGGTGGCGAACGGGTAGAAGTTCGGCCCGCCGGCCGGCTTCTGGAAGGGCGACCAGTTGGCGACGAGCGTCACGGACTTCGGGTCGTCCGGGCTGACGAAGGCGTAGGTGTCGGTGTTGTCGACCGTCGGGTCGGCGCTGATCAGTGGTGCCTCCCGGTGGCTGGACGCCTCGGCGGCGGTGGGCACGGCGGCGAGCGTGGCGGCCGTCATGCCCACGACCAGCGCGCCCGCGCCGACGATCCGGCGATGACGGCTGCGGCACCGGCGCGGCAGCCAGGCCCGAGGCGGACGGTCTCTGACGGCGCCTGGAGCGGGGCCAGCGCCGGCAGTGGGGCCAACGCCGGCAGTGGGGCCGGCCCCGGGCGTCAGTTCTCTCATGGTTCTCCCTGGAGTGGGGACCGGCCCTCGGGCGCGGTCTCGGTGATCGCCGATGGTTCGGCGCCGCGGGCGACCCGGATGTGTCGGATACCCGACACCCTTCGGCGCGGCCGGCGGTGATCCGTGCGCCGCCGCGGGCCGAACAACCGATGCCTGGCTGTCGGCCTGGCCGGTGGCCTGGCCGGTGACAGGCGGACATGGACGCGGACACGGGAGGACGGCCTTGGGATGGCGGTCATGACAGGGCTGCGGAGCACCAGGGCGCGCCGGATGCTGACGTTCGCCGTCCTGGCGGCGGTGCTCGGCCTGACGGGCAGCGCCGTGACGGTCAGCCGGCCGGAGGTCCGACTGGCCGCCACGTCCGCCGATGCCGGTCACGTGCCAGCGGCGATGACCGGACCCGCGGCTGGCCGCACGAGCAGCTCGGCGGCGCGCCTCCGTCCGGCTGAGCTGACGGACCAGACTGACCCGGCGGGTGCGTCCGTCGCGGGTCTGCAGGACCGGCTTGGACGGGTACCGCGGGACTGGACGAGCTGGGCCGCGCTCGGCCTGGCCTACGTCGAGCAGGCCCGGCTGCGCGGCGATCCGACCTCCTATCCGCGCGCGGACGGCGCGTTCGCCCGTTCGCTGGCGCTGCGGGCGGACAACGATCCCGCGCTCGCGGGACGGGCGGCGCTCGCCGCGGCGCGCCACGACTTCCCCGCCGCGCTGCGCGACGCGGACCATGCCCTGGCCGCCAACCCGTACAACGCGACCGCGCACGGCATCCGCTTCGACGCCCTCGTCGAACTCGGGCGCTATCCCGAGGCCTGGCAGGCCGCGCAGGCCGCGGTCGATCTCCGTCCCGATGTGGGATCCCTGGTCAGGGCCGCGTACGCGGAGGAGCTGCGCGGACAGACCGACGAGGCGGCCAGCCTGCTGCGCCGTGTCCTCGCCGACGCCACCTCCCCCGCCGACATCACGTTCGCCTCCTTCCACCTGGGGGAACTGGCTCGCCAGCGCGGCGACCTCGACGGCGCGGCCGTCGCCTACGCGACGGGACTCGCCCACGACCCGTCGTCGGTGCAGCTGCTGGTGGGACGCGCCCGGCTGGCCGCCGCCCGCGGGCAGACCACCGCCGCCCTGGCGGACTACGGCGTCGCCGCGACCCGCAGTCCCCAGCCGTGGATCGTCGCCGAGTACGGCGAACTGCTCGAGGCGTCGGGCCGGCCCGACGAAGCGAGACGGCAGTACGACCTGGTGCGCACCACGGCGGCACTGTTTCGCGCCCAGGGCGTCGAGGTGGACGTCGACCTGGCGCTGTTCGAGTCCGACCACGGTGATCCGGCCGCGGCACTGGCCGCGCTGACGCCCGCGCCGGGCGCCGCACCGCATCGCGCCGGCGTCTTCGTCGACGACGCGCGCGGCTGGGCGCTGCACCGCCTCGGCCGGGACCGTGAGGCGCTGGCGTCCGCGAACGCGGCGCTCGCGCTGGGGCTGCACCGAGCGCTGTTCTCGTATCACCGCGGCGAGATCCGCGCCGCTCTCGGCCAGCCCGCCGGGGCGATCACCGATCTGCGCTCGGCGCTGGCCATGGACCCGCATTTCTCCCCGCGGCACTCCCCGCGGGCGCGCACCCTGCTCGCCTCCCTCGAGGCGGCACGCCGATGAGCCGGGAACCGCGTCCGCGCCGGCGCCTGGGCCGTGCCGGTGTGCTGGCAGTGGCCGTGGCGGTGTTCGTCCTGACCGCCGGCGGGTCCGCGTCGGCGCATCCGCTGGGGAACTTCACCGTCAACACCGCCAGCGTGCTGCGGGTGGGCGTCACACAGATCCGCGTGGACGTGGTCGTCGACGCCGCCGAGATCCCGACCGCCCAGCTGCGCCCGGACGTCGACCGGCTCGGCGCCCAGCGCTGGCAGCGGGCCGAGTGCGCCCGCACCGCCGGTCAGGCTGCCCTGGCCCTCGACGGCCACCGTCTCGCCCTGGCCGTGACCGGCACCTCGGTCACGTTCCCCGCCGGCGCCGGCGGGCTGGCGACGACCCGCCTGGTATGCCGCTACGCCGCCACCACGGCTCCTGCTGCCGGCGGCACGGCGGGGGCGGCACGGACGGTCCGGTACGCGCTGACCGCCTACACCGATCGGATCGGGTGGCGGGAGACGGTCGCCCTCGGGGACGGCGCGACGGTGATCGCCTCGGACGTTCCCGACCGCTCGACGACCGCGCTGCTCACCCGGTATCCCACGGATCCCCTGGCGCGCGGCTCGGACGTCACCCGCGCCAACGTCACCGTGCGCCTCGGCGGCCCGCCGGCCCCGGACCTGATCTCCGGCCCCCCGGCCAGCACCGCCGACACGTCCAGTACAGGGCAGCGCGGGCCGGCTGACGCGACTGCGAGCCGACGGGTGGGCGGCGGATTGTCCGGCTGGTTGGACGGGTTGGTCCGGCGCACCTCACTGTCCCTCGGCGTCGCTCTGCTCGCGCTGCTCGCCGCGGTCGTGCTGGGCACGGCGCACGCCTTCGCCCCCGGGCACGGGAAGACGGTGATGGCGGCCCGGATCGTCGGCGGTTCGGTGACGCGCCGGCAGCTGGCCCTCACCGCCGCGGCGGTGACCCTCACCCACACGTGTGGCGTGCTGGTCCTCGCGCTCGTGCTGTCGGCGTCCAGCGGCTTCGCGCCGGAGCGCGTGTACCCCTGGCTCGGCGTGGCGAGCGGGCTGCTCATGGTCGGCGTCGGCGCGGGCCTGCTGCGCTCACGCCTGGCCCGCGGCTCCCCCGGCCTCGACCTCCCCGGCCACGAGCACCCCCACCGCGACCACGACCACCCCGACGACCACGACCACGACCACCATCCCGAGCACAGCCATCCCGAGCAAGGCCATCCCGAGCACAGCCATTCCGGCCACGACCATCCAGGCCGGGACAACGGCCACACCCACACCCACGATCACGGCCGTCGCCATGATCACCGCCACGCCCACGAGCACAGCCACACGCGCGGGCACAGCCACACGCGCGGGCGTGGGCGTCGCGAGGGGGTCGCGCACGCTCACGGGGGGCGTTGGCATACGCACCCCGCCGTGACGGAGGCGCCGTCACTGCGTGGGCTGGTCGCCGCCGGGTTCGCCGGTGGGATGGTGCCGACGCCGTCGGCCGTGATCGTGCTGCTCGGGGCGGTGGCGCTGGGGCGGGCGTGGTTCGGGGTGCTGCTGGTCCTGGCCTACGGCACTGGGATGGCGGTGACCCTGGTCGGCGTGGGATTCCTGCTCGATCGCACCATCATCCCGCTGCTGCGCCGGGCGCAGGCCTTGGTCCCCGGGTTCACCGCGAGCCTGCGCTGGGCGCCGGTGGCGAGCGCGGCCGTAATCATCATCGTGGGGGCAGCCGTGGCTCTGCGCGCCGGTGGTCAGGTTCTCCCTCCCCCATGACCCGCGTTGATCGAACGACGGCGGCCCCCTGCGTTACTATCCCGATCGTGCGTGATCCGGCCAAACCGGCAGAAGTCCCGCACCCGGCCGCCTCGGCACGCCCATCACCCGCGTCGCCGCCACCTCCGTCGTCCTCGGGTGGCGAGATCGTCGAGTTGCACGGCCGGCTGGTATCCGGTGATCCTGCGGCGCTCGCTGAGGTGCACGAGCGCTACGCTCCCTACCTGCTCGCCGTCGCCATGCGAGTGACCCGGGACGCCCATGCCACCCGGGATGTGCTGCAGGAGGTCCTGGTCGCCTTCTGGCAGCATCCGTTGCGTTTCGATCCGTGCCGCGGCGAGCTGCGCACCTGGCTCGCGGTGCTCACGCACCGGCGTGCCGTCGACTGGGTGCGCCGGGAGACCGCGCGGCGGCCCACCGAACGGGTCGCCCTGGCCCTCGTCGAACGCGCCGCCGAGGCGCCGGCCGACAGCGAGCTGCTCGCGCGCGAGAACACGGCCGCGGTACGCGCCGCCGTCGCCGCACTCCCCCCGCAGCAGCGTGAGGTGGTGCAGCTGGCGTACTACACGCGACTGACCTAGCGTGACATCGCGCTGCGGCTGGCCATCCCCGAAGGAACCGCGAAGTCCCGCATGCGCGCGGCTCTCACTTCCCTCGCCCGCGCTCTCGCCGCCCAAGGAGTCTCCCCGTGACGCCGGACCCACCGGAGGTTCCCGCCGGCGGTTCCTGTGTCGGTGATCTGGTGGCCGCGTACGTACTGGGCGCCTGCACGGCGGCCGAGGCGGATGTCGTCGAGACGCATCTCGGCCACTGCGCGACCTGCGCCGCCGACGCGGCCCGTCTCCTGCCAGCCGCGCTGCCGTGGTCCTCGGGGACGGCCGTCACCGCCGGTCCGCACGACCTTGAGCCGCCGATCGACGGCCCCGGCTCGCTCACCGACGTCCTCACCGCGGCGCTCGCCGTCTGGCCCTCCGCCCCCGGCTTCGATCTGGCACCGTCCAGCGGTCCCGCAGGACCGGCCCGCGGAGTGGGTGCGGCGTGCTATGGGAACCGGGTCGGCGCGCTCGATCGGGTGTTGATCGAGATGGCTCCCGACCTGTGGTCACGCCCGGCCGCCGTCGGCTGGTCGGTCCGGGAGCTGATCCTGCACCTCTACGCCGTAGACGGACTGCTGCTCGACGCGCTGAGCGGGCACGCCGCGACCGACGACGACCCGCTGACCCGAACGCTCGCCGTCCACGACCACGCCCGGGACTGGCCCATCGAGGTCGTCTGGCAGCGCTGGTACGAGCGGGCCGGGCGGCTGTGCACCGTTGTGAACCACTCCGGGCGGAACCCAGCGGCGTGGGTGGTGACGGTAGGCCCACTGGCAGCTCCGGTGAACGATCACCTGATCGCCCGCGCCTTCGAGACCTGGATCCACACTCGTGACGTCGCCGCGGCCGCAGGCCTGCACCCCCCGGACCCCGGCGGGTTCGACCTGCACGCCATGGCCGACCTCTCGCTGCGGCTGCTGGCCTCCCCCTGGGCGGCCACGACCGCCGCACGCACCGGACGGAGCACCGACGCGGCGCTGCACGTCACCCTGACCGGCCCGGGCGGCGGCAGCTGGACGCTGGACCCCGTGGGCGCCCACGAGGCGGGGGTCGCGCCAGGTCCGGCGCGGCCAGGCAGCGGGGGCGTGCTGAGTGCGGGCATCGTCGAGTTCTGCCTGGTCGTCGGCGACCGGCTACCCCCCTCCGCGCTGCCCCGGCGGACCGCGGGCGACGACCAGCTCGCCGCCGATCTGCTCGCTCTGGCTCCGAGCCTGTCCGGTCCCTGAGCACTCGGCTCCCTGACAGAGGCTGCCCCGCGCCGTACGGGACATGCGCACCATCAGGTCGCTGCTGGAGGGAGCCGAAGCCGAAGCCCTGCGCGCCATCGGCATCGACGTGTCCGGCGTCCTCAAGCCGCCTTTCCCCCATGCTCCCCGCGCCCGCGGGTTCCCTGCGCGGCTCGGACTCCCGGAGGAGGTTCGAGCCCGGGGCACCCGAAATGGAAAGCCTGCTTTACTAGATGGAAAGCCAGCTTTACACTTGACCCATGGCTGACGAGGCTCGGCAGGACAACGTGACACGCGACGCCCGCAGGGCGATCATGATCGACGGGATCCCGGTGTCCCTCCTCGGGATGATCGCGCTGGCACTGGGCAGCTCCCCCGACCCGAGCAGCGCCGAGAAGGGCTGGTGGCTCGGCGTGACCGGCGCCTTCACCCTCTCCGTCGCGTGGGTCCTGGTGCGGGCCTTCAGCCGCGCCGACGAGTACCAGCGCAAGATCCAGCTGGAGAGCATGGCGATCGCCTTCGCCGCCGTCCTCGTGGGCCTTCAGGCCGCCGTGCTGCTCGACGCCACCGACATCATCGGGCTGCGCCCCCTCAGTGAGGCGATCGTCCTCGGCGGCGTGGGGATCTGGTTCACCATCGCGGACCTGCGCACCCGCCTGCACCGGTGAGGAACCGGCTACGCACGCTGCGAGCCGAGCGCCACTGGAGTCAGGCCGACCTGGCCGACCGATGCCAGGTGTCCCGGCAGACCATCAACGCGATCGAGACCGAACGGTACGACCCCGGCCTGCCCCTCGCCTTCACTCTCGCCGACATCTTCGACCTGACCATCGAGGAGATCTTTTTTCCCGACCGTCCCCAGGGCCCCACCGACCCCGGCACGCGCCGCTGACGCGATCCGGCTCCGCGGACTTCCCAGGTGGATGTGGGTGCGCGCGCTGGGATCCCTCGCCGCGCCCGCCTGCCCCGAGAATGTTCGCCGCCGGTCGCTCTGACCTCGACGAGTATCGCGATGTCCGCTATATCCGCCGGAATCGGAGCCACTTTTAGCATGACCCGCGTACGGACGTACCGGGCACGGCATCAGGATCGCAGCATCGCACGAACATCCATGAGCGCGAAGCCGAGAAGGTTTAGACCAGGCCAGTCGGCGGGGCGGGTGGCACGTGGATCGCCGGCCGACAGACCAATTCCCCAGACTGCATCCAGTGGGCTCGCCTCGACAAGAACATCGTCGCCCGTGGCAAGCAGAAAGCCACGCAGCCGGTCATTCTGGGCGAACTTCGCCAGGTTGCCCGCCACGACAATCTCGTAGCGATGCCGCTCCCAGATCGCCTCGTCGAAGCCGCGAACGCGGCGGCCAAGCGCCTTCGCCCTGCCCGGATCCGGCGCGGCGAGGATCGTTTCCAGGGCGTCATCGTCACCGAACAGCCGCGCCTTGCCAGCCATCATGAAATGCTCCGCCGTGGCGTATCGTCGCTTGTCGACGGTGAACGCCGAGGCGAGCCACTGACTCAGACAACTCGCGCCGACCCCGCCACCAGCCGCCGGCCGGTGGCCCCAGAAGAACCTGAACGACAACGCCACACCCTCGAACTCCGCCTGGATCAGATCCTCCACGGCACGGGGATGCACGGGCTTTCCCGGTGGCACCGGCTCTTGCGGCTCGCTGATCACAAGCGGAATCATGCCATGGGAACCGCCTGGCCAGACCCCGGCTACCCCAGGGGCGGAAGATCACCTAGGTCCCAGCCAGCATCATCGTCGACCAGCCGGGCTCGTTCGGAACCCGACTGGGTGACGAGATCGGACGATGCGCGGGCTACGGGCAGCTGGTGGTTGACTCGGCGTTGGTGCAGGTGTCGTAGCCGTCACGGCCGTCGATGGTGTCGTAGCCCGTGCCGCCGTTGAGGGCGTCTGCCGCGGTGGAGCCGAAGATGAAGTCGTCGCCGGGGCCGCCCATCACCGACAGTCGATAGGTCGGGAAGCTGTCGACGCTGACGACCTGGTCGTCCCCGTCACCGAGGCAGATGGTCACGTTCCTGACTCCGGGGAAGATCCGCACGACGTCGTTGCCGCCCTTCGCGGACACGACGGCATTCGAGACCGGGTCGAGGATGTCCGGGCCGTTCGTGCCCTCCAGCGTCGCGGTGAGGCTTGCGCCGGTGAACTGGTTGACGCAGCTGTCCGCGGCGCGGGCCGGTCCGGCGAGCACGACGGCGGGAACGGTGGCGGCCGCCGCGAGCGAGAGGGCGACGGCGATTCTGCGAAGACGCATGTGTGGTGTCCCTTGTCCGTGCGTCAGCTCCGCGGCTGACGTCACCAGGGGGTTCGTCGGATGCCGCGGCGCCGGATGGATTCTGTGGGATCAGCGACGTTCGTCATCCGCCAGCCGTCGCCCGACGAATACGCGCGGAGGGAGCGTGGCCGCACGACGTTCGGCCGGCGAAGGAGACCGATCGATGGCGCTGTGCCACCGACCGGTCCGCCTGCGGCGTCGCGCACGCTACGATGATCTCCCTTCTGGGGGTGGGGGTCACGGTGGCAGGCGAGAGCACGGCGCAGGTGGTCTCACCGGTCTGTTCCGACGCGGACTGGCATGGTCGGCTGGTTGCGGGGGACGAGTCCGCGCTGGCCGAGATCTACGGTGCGTTCGCGCCGCTGGTCACCGCGGTGGCGTTCCGGGTCATCCGCGATCCCGACGCGGCGGCGGACGTCACCCAGGAGGTGTTCGTCCAGTTCTGGCGCAGCCCGCTGGTCTACGACCCCGGCCGGGGAAGCCTGCGGGCGTGGCTCGCGCTGCTGGCGCATCGACGGGCGGTGGACTGGGTGCGCGCCGAGCAGCGCCGCCGTGGCCTGCCGCTGGCCATCGCCGAGCGGGCCAGCGACGTCGAGGCGGTTCCCGTGGACGAGGTCGTCGTGGACGCCGAGACGGTCGAGCGGGTGCGCCGCGGGGTGCGAGGCCTGCCGAGTGCGTTGCGAGTGGCGGTGGAGCTGGCGTTCTACCAGGGCCTGACCTACCGTCAGGTCGCCGCCGAACTGGGTATTCCGGAAGGTACGGCCAAATCGCGCCTGCGGTTGGCGCTGCAGCGGCTGGCGCGGTGCCTGGCCGACGAGACAATCGAGGGGTGAGCCGTGGCTGACGACTACGAGTCCATGCTGCTCGCCGCGCTGGCCAGCACCATCCCGGCGCCCGGCGGCGCCGATGTCCCGAGCCTGGGTGACGGTTCGGGTATGGGCGGCCAGTCTGCCCCGCCCGGGCCGCCGCCGGTCGGCGCGCTGCTGGCGGCGGCGCGGGCCAGCCGACCTCCGGTGCCCGAGGTTCCCGCGTTCGCCGCCTCCTTCCGCGCCGCCGCGGGCATGCTCGACGCGGTGCTGGCAGGCGTCGACCCCGCGCGTCTGACCCGTCCCAGCCCGGTCCTGGACTGGTCTCTCGGCGACCTCGTCACCCACCTGGCCGCCGGCTACGCGCAGCTGACCTGCGCGCTCGGAGCCCCGACGGAACTCCCGGTGGCCGCCGAGGCGGACCTCGAGAGCGCGACCCGCGCGGTGCTGGCCTGGACCGCCGCCGAGCGCACCCTGCCCGAGCGGCGAGCTCTGTGGTGGGATGCCGTCACCACGCTCGCCGCCGCGTTGCGTGCGCCGTCCGCGTTCCCGGACCGGGTCCTGCAGGTGGCGGGCCATACGATGCCGGTCGCCGGGCACGTGGTGACGCGAGCCTTCGAGACGTGGATCCACGCGCGGGACATCGCGCTGGGCACGGGGATGCGCCTGCCCGACCCCGCCGGCGAGGTCATCGGCCCCATGGCCGACCTCGCGGCGCGCACACTCGCCGGTCTCGCCGCCCGGAGCCCCACGCGTGGCCAGGCGGGCACCGTGGCGCTGGCGCTGACCGGTCCCGGCGGGGGGTCCTGGCTGGTGCGGTTGGGGGCGCCGGCACCGAGCGGCGGGATCGAGGCGGCCGGCGACGGTGTCGACGCCGAGCTGACCGTCGACACGGTCGCGTTCTGCCTTCTCGTCAGCGACCGGATCGCCAGGCCCGACCTGGACGTCGTCGTCGATGGCGACGTGGCTCTGGCCGAGGACCTGCTCGCCCTCGCGCCGGCCCTGAGCGGACCCTGACCTGGACCCAGGTCACCGTGCCGGGGGCAGGTGACAGTCATTCGCGGCATGGACGACCTCGATCAGCGGATTCGCCCGCGCGGCCACCTCGGACCCGGGGCATCCGGTCCGCGGTGCGATGATCAGCGGCGCAGGGCGCGGCGGGCCAGCCAGCTGCCGAGGAACTGCCCGGCCTGCACGAGGACGACGATGGTCGCGACGGAGATGTAGACGATCGGCCAGTTGTACCGCTGGGAGCCGTAGGTGATGGCGAAGTCGCCCAGCCCGCCGCCGCCGAACAGTCCGGCCTGCGCGGACATGTCGACGACGGCGACGAAGATGAACGTGTAGCCGAGGATCAGCGGTCCGAGCGCCTCGGGGATCAGCACGGTCAGCAGAATGCTGATCGGCCGCGCCCCCGCGGCGCGGGCGGCCTCGACGACGCCCGGTTCCACGGTGAGCAGGTTCTGCTCCACGATCCGGCTGATCGCGAACGCGGCCGACAGTGACAGCGCGAACGTGACCGCGTTGGTGCCGATGGTCGTGCCGATGGTGTGCAGCATGAGCGGCTGGATCGCCGTCAGGAAGATGACGAAGGGAATCGGGCGCACCACGTTCACCAGCACGTTGACGATCAGGAACGCGGCGCGGTTCGCGAACAGGTTGCCCGCCCGGGTCGCGTACAGCACCAGGCCGAGAACCAGGCCAAGCGCGCCGCCGGCCACCACGGAGATCGACACGATGAACAGGGTCTGCCGAATGGCCTCCCGGTAGACCGCCAGGTTGTCGAGAAACTCATGCATTCCCGGCCGGCTCCTCCACGACGTCGACGCCGTCCGCGCGCAGCGCCGCGAGCGCGGCATCCACCGCCGCGTCCGCGCCGCTGAGCTCGAAGGTCAGGCTGCCCGCGGGCCGGCCCTGGAGCTCACGGATGCCACCGAAGACGACCTCCGCGGCCACCTGGTGTGCCAGGAAGACGTGTGCCAGGCCGGGCCGGGCGCCGCCCCGCTCCTCTGCCCGTTCGCCCTCCCCGTCCCCCTCCCGCACGCGCACCGTCACCAGCCGGCCGCCGCCTGGCCCGGACCGCAGCCGGGCCAGCGTTGCCGGCGAAGGCCGTTCCCGCAGGTCGGTGCCGATGAGGCGGGCCGCGGCCGTCGTCCGCGGGCGGGTGAAGACGTCGTAGACGGTGCCGGTCTCCACCACCCGCCCGACGTCGAGGACCGCCACCCGGTCGGCGAGGGAGCGGATGACGTCGAGCTCATGGGAGACGATCACGATCGTGACGCCGAGCTCGCGGTTGACCTGGCCAAGTAGCGCCAGCACCTCCCCGGTGGTCTCGGGGTCGAGCGCGCTGGTCGCCTCGTCGACGAGCAGCAGCGACGGCTCGGTGGCCAGGGCACGGGCGATGCCCACCCGCTGTTTCTGACCGCCGGAGAGCCGTTCGGGATGGTCGTGGGCACGATCGAGCAGCCCGACGAAGGCCAGCAGCCGCGCCACCCGGCGGTCGCGCTCGGGCTGACCGACCCCGGCGACCTTCAGCGGGTAGGCGACGTTGCCGGCGACGGTCCGCGACCGGAAGAGGTTGAACTGCTGAAAGATCATCCCGGTGTCGCCTCGCGCCTCCCGCCGGCCCCGCTCGTTCAGCGCGCCAAGCTCGCGCTCCCCGAGGTACACCCGGCCCGAGGTGGGCGTCTCCAGACCGTTGATCAGTCGCAGCAGCGTGCTCTTGCCGGCCCCGGAGGAGCCGATGACGCCGAACACCTCGCCGCGGCGAACCTCGAGGCTGACGTCGTCGAGCACCACCACCGGCGCGGCGCGCCGCCCCCGGCCCGGGAACGTCTTCCCGACCCGCTCCAGCCGAACATGGATCTCCGCCCGCGCATCGGCAGGCTCGGCGGGGACCGACATCGGCGCCGCGCCTAGCCTCGCGCCGCTGCGGCCTGCTTCTCCACGGTCGCGAGTTCCGCCTGGAGCCGCGGGGCGGGCACCGTGCGGAACACCGCGACACCCCCGTTGGCCTTCTGCACCCCCGCCTCCACCGACGGGTCGTGGTAGAGCGCGGCGAGGGCCAGGTAGGTCTCGTCGTTCTTGTCCTCGTCGCGGGCGACGAAGATGTTCACGTACGGCGCCGCGCTGGCGCCGGCCGGGTCGTCCTGGTAGATCGCGCCCGATCGCGGCAGCTTGGCGCTGGTCGCGTAGTTGTTGTTGACGATGGCCGCGGCGACGGAGCCGCTCTGCAGCGCGCCCGCGGTCTGCGCGGCGTCCAGCGTCACCACGGTGACCTTGTGCGTCTCGATGTCGCGGGTGGTGGAGAAGGCCGAGCCGCCGTCCTTCAGCGTCAGCAGGCCGGCCGACTGCAGAACGAGCAGGCCGCGCGCCTCGTTGATCGCGTCGTTCGGGACCGCCACCTTCGCGTCGGCGGGCAGCGCCGAGGGCCTGTCGTACTTCAGCGCGTACAGCGGCAGCGGATAGACGGCGGTGGCGCCGATCGGGCGCAGGGTGTCATGCGCGGTGGCGTTGTAGTTCGCCAGGTACTGGATGTGCTGGAACTGGTTGAGGTCGAGCTGCTTTTCCCTCAGCGCCGGATTGGGCTGACTGTAGTCGTTGAAGTTGACGTACTTCACCGTGACGTCCAGCCGCTTCTTCGCGAGGTCGGCGAACGTCTTCCAGTACGGCTCGGACGCGTCGACGACGCCGATGCGCACCGTCTTCGATCCGCTCGAGCCGCCGGTGAAGGCCAGAACCAGACCGACCACCAGCGCCGCGACCAGCACGACGGCGGCGGAGACGATCCAGGGCAGGCGCCGTCGACCCGAACCGCTCGGTGGCAGAACCGGATCGACCGGAGCCTCACGCGGATTGTTCTCACCCGCGGACGACGCGGACATGACTCCTCCAGAACGCTCAGGAGCACGACACGGCACAGCGACACAGCGACACAGCGACACAGCGGGCTCGCCGGGCGCGGGGCGCGGCTCGCGGTGGCCTGCGGCGGGCGTGCGACAACGAGGTCGGCGAAACGCCGTCACCGAAGGACGGAAACCCTCGGTGGGCAGGGGCGACGCGGAGGCGTCAACGACACAGGCAGCTGGCGACCCGAACGTGATCGACCGGGCGTCGACTCGTCAGCAGAGCTGCATGCACGGAACAGACCTTAGCAGGTCGAATCCGGCGGAGAATCCGAATTTCCAGGACATCGCGGCGCACCGGAACAATGTTTCGCGAGGGTTGCAGCCGGAATGGTCAGCGCACAACAGGCCCCGACGGTGCCACAACCAGGATGGCGGTCTCGGCCTGGCCGGTCGGGTGCAGCAGATGGGCTGCCGCGGGTTCGCCGGCCAGGTCGAGGTGCGGGCGGCCGAAGGCGCCGATGCCCCGGCAGTTCCACAGCGGTTCCAGCATCGGATGGTCAGCGCGCAGGAGCGCGCTGATCTCGGCGATGCGCGGGTCGCCGGCGTGCAGGTCGGCCGCCATGCGGAACTGGCGCGCGACCGACCGCAGCAGCCCGGTCGTTCCCGGCGCGTGGGCGAGTAGGCCGAGCACATGCCGGCGCGCCGGTTCATGCTCGGACGGGTCACCCAGCAGCTGCTCCCAGGACGCGTTGGTGGCGAGGACGTCGAGCCGGTGGTCGAGCAGGGCGGCGGGGCCGCCGGGCCAGCTCGTCACGAGCGATTCCAGGTCGCGCAGCTGCTCGCCCGGCGGGGTGAGCGCCGGCGGCTCGGGCGCGCTGAGCCGGCTCAGGTGCCGCCGGCCTGCCCCGTCGAGCCCGAGGACGCGGCCGACGGCGTCGAGGACCTGCCGGGACGCCGCCACCCGGCCCTGTTCCAGGCCGGTGTACCAGGTGAGGCTGACCCCGGCCAGCGCGGCGAGTTCCTCCCGGCGCAGTCCGGCGACGCGGCGGCGCTCTCCGGTGGGCAGTCCGACGCTGGCCGGTTCGATCAGCGCCCGGTAGGCCCGCAGGCAGGCGCCGAGCTCGCGACGCCGGGCGGCCACCGCGGCGCCGTCGGGTGTCACTCCCACTGCCACCATCTACAGACTCCTGGTTCGTGTGCCCGGCAACGGCGATGCTCGGCGCCATGATCCGTATCGGTGTCAACCTCGCCGCCGGCCTGGGCACTCCCGGGACCGGCAACCTCGTGGACGATCTCACGGGCGTCGCGCGGACGATCGCGGCTGCCGGCGTGCGTACCGTCTGGCTGCCGCAGGGCTACGGGTACGACGCGCTGGGCGTGCTGACGGCGATCGCCCGGCAGGTGCCCGACATCGAGCTCGGCACCTCGGTCGTCGTCGTGCAGCCGCGTCATCCGCGGGTGCTGGCCGCGCAGGCGCTGACCGCGCAGGCGGCGGCGCACGGACGTCTCACCCTCGGGCTCGGGGTCAGCCATCCGGGCCTGCTGGAGGTCTACGGCCAGCCGTTCCACCGGCCGGTCGCCGCGCTGCGCACGCATCTCGACACGCTGCTGCCGATCCTGGCCGGGCGCCGCGTCCCGGGTGCCTCCGGGCCGGGATCGGACGCCGCCGACAGCGCCGTGCCCGGCGCGACGGATCGGGTTCCGGTTCTGCTCGGCGCGCTCGGCCCCGCGATGCTGCGGCTGGCCGGGGAACGGGCGCAGGGGACGATCACCTTCCTGGCCGGGCCGCGCACCATCGGCGAGCACGTCGTTCCGCTGATCAGCGCCGCGGCGCGGGAAGCAGGTCGGCCGGCGCCGAGGGTGGTCGTCGGGCTTCCGGTGGTGGTGACGTCCACGCCGGACCGAATCCGCGCCGAGTTGAACGCCGCCTACGGTGATCTCGCCCGGCTACCGTCCTACCGTGCGGCGCTGGACCGGGACGGCCTCGCCGAACCGGGGGCGATCGCCGTCGCCGGCGACGAGGACACCGTCGTCGACCAGCTGGCGGCCTACGCCACGCTCGGCGCCACCGACGCGCTGGTCAGTCTCGTCGGCACGGCGGCCGAACGCGCCCGGACGCTGCGCCTCCTCGGCGCCGTCGGATCGACGCCGCACGCCTGATGTCCCCGGATCCGGGTTGACGTGGACGTGGACGCGATGTCCGACGTGGACGTCGGCCGCTGGCGCCTGGCATCAGCGGGAGGTGCCCTCGGTCGCCGGGTGGGGGCTCGACCAGCGGCTGGGCGGGCGGGGCAGGCCGAGGGTGTCGCGCAGGGTGCGGCCGGGGTAGTCGGTACGGAACAGGCCGCGGCGGCGCAGTTCGGGGATCACCTGGGTGGCGAAGTCGTCGAGGGGGTCGGGCAGGTAGGGGAAGATGACGTTGAAGCCGTCGGCGGCACGTCCGGTGAACCACTCCTCGATGTGGTCGGCGATGGACTGGGCCGTACCGGTGATCGTGCGCGTGTCGCGGGCGAGCTGGGCGGCCAGCTGGCGGATGGTCAGCCCCTCGTCGCGGGCCCGGTGCAGCAGGTGTGCCTGGGCGCTCTGGCTCTGGTTGGACAGCGGCAGCTCGGGCAACGGGCCGTCGAGTGGGTGCGACGCCAGGTCCACGCCACCCAGCCAGTAGGCGAGGTCGGCGAGGGCGACCCGCGGGTCGAGCAGTGCGCTGAGCCGGTCGAGCCGGTCCTCGGCCTCCGCCTTCGTCGCACCGACCAGCACCGACAGGCCTGGCAGGACGATGACCTGGTCCGGGTCCCGGCCGGCGGCGGCGGCGCGTGCCTTGAGGTCGGCGTAGAACGCCTGCGCGCCGGCAAGGTCCGGGTGGTGGGTGAACACGACGTCGGCGACGGAGGCGGCCAGGGACACGCCGGTGTCGGACGAGCCGGCCTGCACGATCACCGGACGGCCCTGCGGCGGGCGCGCGATGTTCAGCGGCCCGCGCACGCGGAAGTGCCTGCCCTGGTGGTCCAGCCAGTGCAGCTTCGTCTCGTCGAAGTACAGCCCGCCGTGCTGGTCGTGCAGGAAGGCGTCGTCGTCGAAGCTGTCCCACAGGCCGGTGACGACGTCGAAGAACTCGGCGGCACGTTCGTAGCGGACCTCGTGGTCGACGTGGCGGTCCAGGCCGAAGTTGCGCGCCTCGGCGTCGTTGAGGGAGGTGACGAGGTTCCAGCCGATCCGCCCGCCGCTGAGATGGTCGAGGGAGGCGAACGTGCGGGCCAGGTGGTAGGGCTCGGTGTAGGTGGTCGACGCGGTGGCGATCAGGCCGATGTGGCTGGTGGCGGTCGCCAGGGCGGCGAGCAGCGTCGTCGGTTCGAAGGAGTCGTTGACGACGCTGACCCGGCGCAGCACCTCCTGGTCGGCGAACGGCACGCCGACGAGGTCGGCGAAGAAGATCGCGTCGAACCGGGCCCGCTCCGCCGTGCGCGCCAGCTCGACGACGTGGCGGATGTTCACGCCCGCGTCCGCGACGCTGTCCGGGTGCCGCCACGCGGCGAGGAACTCCCCCGGCGGCTTGAGAAAGGCGTTCAGGTGCAGCTCGCGCCGCGCGGCCGGCCGTGACGCGCTCACCGCCCGGCCACCTCGGCGGCGCAGGGCCGGGAGGGTCCGGCGGGGCGGCCTGAGGGGCGTCGCAGGCCCAGGTGACCGCGCAGTGTCGTCTCCTCGTACTCGTGGCGGACCAGGCCGCGGCGGCGCAGTTCCGGGATGACCTGGTCGACGAAGTCCTCCGCCGAGCCGGGCAGGTAGGGGAAGCTGACGTTGAACCCGTCGGCGGCGCGTCCCCGGAACCAGGTCTCGAGGTGGTCGGCGACCGACTCCGGGGTGCCGACGACCGACGAGACGGCGGCGAAGCGCAGCGCCAGCTGGCGGATGGTCAGGTTCTCCCGGCGGGCGAGGTCCAGCATGAGCTGCTGGCGGCTCCTGCTGCGGTTGGTGACGCCGATGGCGGGCAGCGGCCCGTCGAGGGGGACGCCGCTGAGGTCGAGGTCGCCGATGTTGTCCTGCACGAGCCGGCGGGCGACGTCGTCGTGGATGAGGTCCTGCAGCTCCTCGAGCCGGGCCCGCGCGGCCGCCTCGCTGCTCGCCACGTACGGCGCGAGCACCGGCCAGACCAGCACGTCGTCGGGGCCTCGGCCGTGCGCCGCCGCGCGTGCCTTCACGTCCCGGTAGAACCCCTGGGCGCCGGCCAGGGACGTCTGGGCGGTGAAGACGACCTCGCCGTGGCGGGCGGCGAAGTCCCGGCCGGTCTGCGAGGACCCGGCCTGGAACAGCACCGGGTGGCCCTGCGGCGGCCGGGAGATGTTCAGCGGCCCGCGAACCCGGAAGTGCTCGCCCTCGTGGTGGGGCGTGCGCAGCCCGGCGGGGTCGTAGTAGCTGCCGGCGGCCTTGTCGCGGACGACCGCGCCGTCGGCGAAGCTGTCCCACAGCGCCCGCACGACGTCGACGAACTCGTCCGCCCGCCGGTAGCGCAGGGTGTGGTCGAGGTGGGTGTCGCGGCCGAAGTTGCCGGCCTCCAGCGGGACGACGGACGTCACGATGTTCCAGCCGGCTCGCCCGGCGGAGAGGTGATCGAGGGAGGCGAACCTGCGCGCGACGTGGTACGGCTCGTTGTAGGTGGTCGTCGCGGTCGCGACCAGGCCGATCCGCTCGGTCACGGTCGACAGGGCCGCGAGCAGGGTGAGCGGTTCGAAGTGCTCCGCGCGGGCGGTGCGACGCAGCGAGTCGAGGTCGTGGCCCCAGATCGCGACGACGTCCGCGAGGAACAGCGCGTCGAAGGCGCCGCGTTCGAGGGTCCGCGCGACCCGGATGTGGTGGTCGAGGTCGAGCTGGCCGTCGGGCCGGGCGAGCGGGTGCCGCCAGCCGGCGATGTGCCCGCCGGAGCCGTGCACCAGCGCCCCAAGCGTCAGCCGCCGCGGCCGCTCATCCCCGCTCACCGGTGTGCTCCGAGTGCGGCGGGCAGCGCAGCCAGCACGCCGCGGGAGCGCAGCAGTGCGGCGGCCCCCTCGGCCAGGTGGTAGGCCTCCTCCAGATGGGGCTGACCGGAGAGGATGAAGTGGTCGACGCCGAGCGCGTGGTACTCCTCGATCCGCTCGGCGACCTGCTCGTGGCTGCCGACGATCGCGGTGCCGGCGCCGCCGCGGACCAGCCCGTAGCCGGCCCATACGTTCGGGTAGACCTCCAGGCGCGCGCGGTCGCCGCCGTGCAGCGCGGCCATCCGGCGCTGTCCGACGGACTCGCTGGCGGCGAACACCGCCTGGTGCGCGATGATCCGCGCGTCGTCGAGCCCGACGAGCAGCCGGTCCGCCTCGGCCCGCTCCGCGGCGGGACTCGCGCCGCCTAAGAAGACCGGCGGCGGCCCCCACGGTGTCACGTCGACACTGGCGTCGCGGACCTGGTAGTGCTGGCCGGTGTAGGTGAACGGCGGGTCCGCCGCGGCGACGCCGCGCAGCACGGTCAGGAACTCGGCGGTGCGGGAGTAGCGCTGGTCGTGGTCGAGGTGGTCGCCGAGGCGGCGCTGCTCGGCCGAGTCGCCGCCGGTGACGATGTTCAGCAGCAGACGACCGCCCGAGACGCGCTGGAAGGCCGCCGCCTGGTGCGCGGCCAAAGTCGGCGAGATCAGGCCCGGCCGAAAAGCGACCAGGAACCGCAGCCGGCTGGTGACCTGGGTCAGCGCGGCGGTCACGATCCAGGCGTCCTCGCACCACAGCCCGGTCGGGGTGAGCACTGCCTCGTAGCCGAGCTGCTCGGCGGCGCGGGCGATCAGGGCCAGGTAGTCGATGCTCGCGGAGCGGGACCGGCCGCCTGACCGCGCCGCGGCGGCCGAGCCCTGGTGGGGTTCACCGTCCCCCGAGCCGACGATGCCCCGGTCGTCGCCGTTGGTGGGCAGATACCAGTGCACATGCGCGGGCATGGCCGCAGGCTCTCCTCGGATACGGGTGCACAGGACCGGAAGAATGCACGCGGACGCTTTTCCGGCCGTTCTGGGTGCGTCGGCACGACCCGGTGAGCGTCGCACCGGCGAGCGGCCGCCGTCAACCAGCCGGCGTATTTCTACGAAAGCACTGCCATAATATTTCCCAACAGTGGCAGCCCGACACTCCAGGAAATTCCGCCGCTCGCGGCGGCTTATGCGCGGTATGCTGCGCGCCATGCAGCCGCCATCCGCGGGCCGTCGCTGTAGCTAGCGCCGCCAGCTCCCTTTCCGCTGTCGCGATGGCAGGTAGTTCCCCCGTGAACACCGCCTCCATCCTGCATTTTTCCGTCCCGCCGACCACCCTCGTACCTGCCCTGAACCCGCATTCCCGCCACCAGTTCGGCACCGCACAGGGAGGACACTGCGTATGAAGGTCGGATCCCCCTGGCCGACACGGGGAACGCGCCGGCGACCGCCGGTGATGACGTCCGTCGCGGCACTCACGGCGGCCGTCCTGCTTCTTCTCGGCGCCTGCGGCGGTGGCTCGGGTGGCGCCGGAGCCGGAGCCGGCGCGAAGGGCACGGATCCGGCAGCGACGGTCACGATCGGGCAGATCCTCGAGCCGAGCACGCTCGACATCACCCGGGGCTCGGGCGTCGCGATCGCCGACGTCCTGCAGAACAACGTCTACCAGGGACTGCTGCAACGCGACGACACCGGGACGATCACCCCGGCGCTTGCCAGCGGCTACCAGGTCTCCCCCGACGGCCTGACCTACACGTTCACCCTGCGCCCAGGCGTCCGTTTCCACGACGGCAACCCGCTTACCGCCGCCGACGTCGTCTCGTCGCTGACCGCCGTCATCGCGCCGGGCTCGACGAACCCGAACGCGGCGAACCTGGCCTCGCTCGCGTCCGTCGCGTCCCCCGACCCGGGCAGGGTGGTGCTGACGCTGCGCCACCGCGACACGAACTTCACGTTCTGGCTGACCACCGCCGCCGGGGTGATCCTGCGGCGCGGCGCGACCGACCTCGCCGCGACGGCCAACGGCACCGGGCCGTTCCGGTTCGCCTCATGGCGTCACGGCGACAGCATCACGCTGGCCCGCAACGACGGCTACTGGGGCGCCCGGGCCGGCGTCGCCAAGGTCGTCTTCCGCTACATCACGGACCCGAACGCGCAGAACAACGCGGTGCGGACCGGCCAGGTCGACATCGGCGCGATCGCCGACGCCGACCTGATCAACAGCTACCGGGGCAATCCGGACTTCGTCGTCGTCCGAGGCACCACCACTGACAAGTTCACCCTCGGCTTCAACGCGGCGCGCGCGCCGCTGTCGGACGAACGGGTCCGGCACGCGCTGCGCCAGGGCATCGACAAGGACGGCCTGATCAAGGTCCTCGGCACGGGGGTGCGGATCGGCGGCGACGTCCCGCCGAGCGACCCCTGGTACGAGGACCTGACCGGCATCGACCGCTACGACCCGGCGCACGCGAGGGCACTGCTCGCCCAGTCCGGCCATCCGCGCGGGCTGAAGCTGACGCTGACCGTGCCGACGATCTACCCGACGTCGATCGCCGAGTACGTCGCCTCGCAGCTGCGCCAGATCGGCGTCGAGGTCACGATCCGGCCGGTGGAGTTCTCGACCTGGCTGACCGACGTGTTCGCCCACCATGACTACGACCTGAGCATCGTCGACCACGTGGAACCGCGCGATCTCGGCAACTACGCCCTCCCGGCCTACTACTGGGGCTACGACGACCCACGCACCCAAGCCCTCTACCAGACCGGCGTCCAGGCCTCGTCCGACAAGGACCGCGACGACAGCTTCCGCGCGGTGGCCAGGCGCGTCTCGCAGCAGGCCGTCAGCGACTGGCTGCTGCTCGGCGAGTCCCGCCAGGTGGCCAGGAGCGGGATCCGCGGCTATCCGGCGAACAACACCTCGCAGATCTACGACGCCTCGAAGATCGTGGTCACCCGATCGTGACGCGGTTTCGCACGCCGCCGCGGCCCGGGGTGCTCCGGTGGCGCTGATCCTCATCCGGCGGCTCGGCCTGCTGCTGGTGTCGCTGCTGGTGGCGAGCGTGCTGGTGTTCGCGGCGCTGCGGCTGCTGCCCGGCGACGTAGCCCAGGTGATCGCCGGGACGCGCGCGTCGCCCGAGCAGGTGGACCGGATCGCCCACCAGCTCGGCACCGACCGTCCCCTGGTGATCCAGTACCTGCACTGGCTGGGCGGGGTGCTGAGCGGTGACGTCGGACACTCGGCGGTGAACGGCGTCTCCGTGTCCGGCGAGCTCGGGCAGAAACTCACCGTCACCGGGCCGCTGGTGGCCGCCGCGACCCTGCTGGGGGCGCTGGTCGGGGTTTCGCTGGGAATCGTGGCGGCGGCGCGCCACCGCCGTCGGTCGGGGATCGTGCTGTCGGTCCTGAGCCAGCTCGGCCTCGCGGTGCCGAGCTTCTGGGTTGGCCTGATGGCGACGACGGTCTTCGCGGTGCACTGGCGGTGGCTGCCCGCGGGCGGATTCCCGGCCGGCGGCTGGAACGAGCCCGCCGCCGCGGTGCGCTCGCTCGTCCTGCCGGTGCTGACACTGGCGCTGCTGGAGGGTGCGGTGCTGCTGCGGTTCACCCGCTCGGCGACTCTGGAGGTGCTGCACGCCGACTACCTGCGCACCGCCCGAGCGAAGGGGCTGACCCGGGGACGGGCGCTGCTGCGGCACGGGGTGCGCAACGCGCTGCTCCCGGTGCTGTCCGTGCTCGGGCTGGAGTTCGCGAGCCTGCTGCTGGGCGCGGTCGTGATCGAGAACGTCTTCTCGCTGCCCGGCGCCGGCCAGATGCTCGTCACCGACGTCGGCAACCGGGACCTGGTCAAGGTGCAGGGCACGGTCCTGCTGGTCACGGCCGTGATCCTGGTCGTCGGTTTCCTCGTCGACGTCGGGCACCACCTGCTCGACCCGCGCCTGCGGGACGCCCGGTGAGTGCGGGCGCGGGCGCGGGCCGTGGCGCGGGCGGCATCGTGCGCGGGGTGTTGCGCACCCGGTCGGGACGGCTCGGCGCCGCGCTGTCTGGCCTGATCGTCCTTGCGGCGCTGGTCTCGCTCGTCTGGACGCCCTACGACCCGACACAGGTCGATCCGGCCGACTCGTGGGCGCCACCGTTCGGCCGGCACCCGCTCGGCGCGGACCGGCTCGGGCGCGACCTGTGCAGCCAGCTGCTCGCCGGAGCCCGGATCACCCTGGCGGTCGCGGTCGGCACGACGGCGCTCGCCGCTGTGATCGGGCTGGCCCTGGCGCTGTCCGCGGTCCTCCCCCCACCACCGGTCGCCCGCGGCGTCGTCCACCTGGTGGACGTCCTGGTCGCCTTCCCGCTGCTGCTGATCGCGCTGGTGCTGGCCGCGGTCTTTCCCGGCCGCACCTGGACGACCGTGGTGGCACTGGGGCTGGGCCTGGGAGTGCAGGTCGGCCGGGTCACCCGCGGCGAGCTGCGCCGGGTGCTGGCGACCGACTACGTCCTGGCCGCCCGCGCCGCCGGGGCGGGAACCGGGCGGATCGTCCGCCGCCACCTGTTGCCCAACGTCGCCCCGACGCTGTGGGTGCAGCTCTCGCTGACGGCCGGGGTCGCGGTGGTGGCGGAGGCAGCGCTGTCCTACCTGGGTCTCGGTCCGCCGCCGCCGGCACCGTCCTGGGGCCGCAGCCTGCACGACCTGCAGCCCTACCTGACGCTGCGCCCACTGGTGCTGCTGTGGCCGGGGCTGGCCATCGTGCTCACCGTCCTCGGCTTCAACCTCCTCGGCGACGGCCTGCGCGAGGCCGCCGACCCGCACCTGCGTCCCGCGCCGCACACCGCTGTGGATGGTGCGCCGTGACGGCCGGGGCAGGCGGGGGCGCGGAGCTCCTGTTGGAGGTCACCGACCTGCGGGTACGGATCGGGAGGACCCCGGTTGTCGACGGCGTCGGGCTCCGGGTGGCGGCCGGGGAGCGGGTCGGGCTGATCGGCGAGTCCGGATCGGGCAAGTCGATAACCGCGCTGGCGATCATTGGGCTGGCCCCGGACGACGCGGTCGTCCGCGGCAGTGTCCGCCTTCGCGGCCGGGAGCTGGTCGGCCGCTCCGACCGCGAGCTGTCCCGGATCCGGGGCGCCGAGGTCGCGATGATCTTCCAGGAGCCGCTCAGCGCGCTCAACCCGCTCATGCGGGTCGGGCGGCAGATCGCCGAACCGCTGCGGGTGCACCGCGGGTACTCGCGCCGGGCCGCCGACGCGGCCGCCCTCGACCTCGCCGAGCGCGTCGGCCTGCCCGATCCCGAGCTGCTCGTGCGCGCCTATCCGCACCAGCTCTCCGGTGGCCAGCGCCAGCGGGTCGGCCTGGCACTGGCGCTCGCCTGCCGCCCGGCACTCATCCTCGCCGACGAACCGACGACCGCACTCGACGTCACCGTGCAGGCGGAGATGCTCGGCCTGCTGACCCGGCTCGTCGACGAGACCGGCGCGGCGCTGCTGTTCATCACCCATGATCTGGCCGTCGTCGCCGCCACCACGCGCCGGCTGGAGGTGATGCGGGCGGGCCGCCTCGTCGAGTCCGGAGCCACGGCCGACCTGCTGCGCACCCCTCGCCATCCCCACACCCAGGCACTGCTCGCCGCTGCCCGCGCCGCCGCCTGGCCGCCGGCCGGCACCGTTCCCCCACGGGAGCCGGAGGACGTGCCCGGCCCGTCGGACCCCGAGGCGGTCGTCCGATGACGGTCCATCCGAAGCCGCCCCACCCCACGTCGGCCCACCCCACGTCGGATCGTCCGGCGTCGGATCGTCCGGCCAGCCGTCCGGCGCAGGGACCCGGTACCATCCCGCTCTTCGAGGTGGCGGGGTTGTCGAGGTCGTACCCGCTGCCTCACGCGGGCTGGCGGGCGGGCGGCCGTCCTGGTGGGCGCCGCGCCCGGCGGCAGGCCGTGCGGGACGTGACGCTGACACTGCCGGCGGGCTCGAGCCTCGGGATCGTCGGGGAGTCCGGCTCCGGCAAGTCGACCCTGGTACGGCTGCTCCTCGGGCTCGACCGGCCCGACTCCGGCACGATCCGCTACCGCGGGCGGCCCGTGCGCGCCTCCCACCGATCCCGTGACCTGCGCTGGCTGCGCCGCGACGTGCAGGTCGTCCTGCAGGACCCGGTGGCGTCCCTGGATCCGCGGCTGACCGTCGGTGCGATCGTCGCCGAACCGCTGGAGTGCCTGCGGATCGACGAGGATCATGGTGCGCGCGTCGAGGAGGTGCTGGCCGCCGTCGGCCTGCCCGCGGACGCGCGCGATCGGTTTCCGCACGCGTTCTCGGGCGGGCAGCGGCAGCGGATCGCGATCGCCCGGGCGCTCGCGCCCCGGCCGCGGGTACTCGTCGGGGACGAGCCGGTCAGCGCCCTGGACATGTCGGTCCGGGCCCAGATCCTCGACCTGCTCGGCGAGCTGACGGCCGCGCACCGGCTCGGGCTGATCCTCGTCTCGCACGACCTCGGCGTCGTGGCCCGGCTGTGCGACCAGGCGGCGGTGATGCGCGCCGGCGAGATCGTCGAGCGTGGGCCCACCGCCGCCCTGCTGACACATCCCACACATCCATACACGCGCGCGCTGCTCGACGCCGTCCCCCGCCTGCCGATCGGTTGATGGCGACGGAGATCAGCGTGGCGGATCCCACACCTAGCGATGACCGGCCCCCGGAGTCAGGGCCGGTCATCGCGGCGCCGGCTATCGCGGCAGGCGGTTGACCGCGGCGATGACGGCGTTGACCGAGGCGGTGAGTACGGAGGTGTCCTGGCCCGCGCCCCAGCTGTCCGTTCCGTTCCGGCTGACCTGGACGTAGGCCGTCGCGAGGCTGGTCCCGCCGCGTTCCATGGCGTGTTCGCTGTAGGCGACGATCTCCGCCTCGACGCCGACCCCGGCGAGCAGGGCTGTCAGCGCCGCGAGCGGACCGTTTCCGGTCGCCTTGGCGCTCGTCTCAATGCCGGAGATCGACAGCTCGGCGGTGAACTCGTGCTCGCCCGCGGCTGTCTCGGTGGTCCGCCAGGCGGACAGGGTGACTGGCCCGTCGTGCACGGGCGCCAGGTAGCGGGTCTGGAACATCTCCCACAGTTCCTTGGGCATGAGCTCTCGGCCGTCGCGGTCGGCGGCCTGCTGGGCGACCCGGGCGAAGTCGACCTGCAGGCTTCTGGGGAGTTGCAGGCCATGGTGCAGGTTCAGCAGGTGTGCGATGCCGCCTTTTCCGGACTGACTGTTCACCCGGATCAGAGCCTCGTAGGTACGCCCGACGTCTGCGGGGTCGATCGGCAGGTACGGCACGGCCCATGGAGCCCGGCCCGCCGGCGCCGCGAGTTCGGTGGCGCGGGCCGCGTGATGCGCGAGGCCCTTGCTGATCGCGTCCTGGTGGGTGCCGGAGAAGGCTGTGTACGCCAACTCACCACCGTAGGGGTGCCGCGGATGGACCGGCATCCGGTTGCAGTGCTCGACAGTCTCCCGGATGACGTCGATGTCCGAAAAGTCGATCATCGGATTGACGCCCTGGGAGTAGAGGTTGAGCGCGAGGGTGACCAGGTCGACGTTGCCAGTGCGCTCGCCGTTTCCGAACAGGCAGCCCTCGATCCGCTGCGCGCCGGCGAGCAGTGCCAGCTCAGCGCACGCGACCCCGGTGCCGCGGTCGTTGTGCGGGTGGACGGAGAGGATCACCGAGTCCCGTCGGTCCAGGTTGCGGTGCATGTACTCGATCTGGTCGGCGTAGATGTTCGGTGTGGAGATCTCGACCGTCGCCGGCAGATTGTGGATGACCGGCCGTTGCGGACAGGCGTCCCACAGTTCAGTGAAGGCGTTGCAGATCTCCAGCGCGAAGTCGGGTTCAGTCGCGTTGAAGACCTCGGGGGAGAACTGGAAGCGGACGTCCGGGCAGTGCGGTGCCTCGGCGAGCCGGGCCATGTGCCCGCCGGCGTCGCGGGCCAGCGCCAGCAGGTCCGCGCGGTCGCGGCCGAGGACGACCTGCCGCCAGACCGGGGCCGTGGCGACGTAGAGGTGGACCACGACCCGGGGCATCCCGTCGTTGCTCGGTATCCCGGCAATCGACTCGAAGGTCCGTTCGATGAGGTCGCGCCGTGCCGGCGTGAACACCACCACAGTGACGTCCGGTGGTATGGCGTCGTCCTCGACCAGGTGCCGGACGAAATCGAAGTCGGTCTGGCTGGCCGAGGGGTAGCCGATCTCGATCTCCTTGAAGCCCATGGCGACGAAGAGGTCGAACATCGTTCGCTTGCGTGGCGTGTCCATGGGCTCGCGCAGGGCCTGGTTGCCGTCCCGCAGGTCCACCGGAACCCACAGCGGCGCGGTGTCGACGCGGCGCGTGGGCCAACTCCGGGCGGACGGGTCGATGCCGGGCAGGTCCACCCGCTCGTGGATGGGCTCGTACCGCTGGTGGGGCATGGAGCTGGGGCGCTGCGGATTCCAGGCGGGTGCGTGAGTCGGCCTGGTGCCCCGGGGTCGGATCAGCGTGGGAAAGCTGACCGCGGTGGCGAGGGAGGCGGGGGCAGTCCCGGGCACCGTCGCGGCAGGCAGCCTGGAGGAATGAACGGACATGGGAGTGGTCGGCCTTTCGGCTCGGTCGTACTGGTCGACCGGCAGCACGACACTCACCGCGGCGGGGTGCCGGTCGCGTCAGGCCCCGCCGCGGCGGAGAAGAAGCAGCCACACGCCCAGCGTCACGGACGTACCATACTCCAGGTCTCAGCTTCTCTGACAACCTGTGGGGTCCGATGGCTCTCGGTGCACTGCATCCGACGTCTCTGGTCGACCAGGCGACCCAGCGCCTGCGTGAGCAGATCACCGCCGGCGAGTGGCCGGTCGGCACTCGCCTGCCCGGGGAGACCTCGCTCGCGGCGGCGCTCGGAGTGGGGCGATCCACTGTGCGGGAGGCATTACGCGCGCTTGCCGGGGCGGGGCTGGTGCGGTCCCGGCAGGGATCCGGCGTGTTCGTCATCGCCCTGGAACCGGCGCAGGACTGGCGGGAGGTGCTGCGCCGAGCCGCGGTCGCGGACGTCTACGAGGTGCGGATGCTGATGGAAGTGCAGGCGGTGCGGCTTGCCGCGCAGCGCCGCACCGACGTGGAGATGAGTGCTCTGTGGGCAGCCCTCGACCGGAGGCGCGAGGCGGCAGCCGGTGGCGACGACGAGGCCTTCGTCGACGCCGACATCCGCTTGCACGCGGCCGTGGTCGCGGCCGCGCGTAACCCCGTGCTCGACGGGCTGTTCACCGAGTTTCTTCCCGCTCTGCGCCGAGGGCTCGTCGAGGTGGTTGAACTTCTGGATCTTCGCGCCGCCGAGGTCAACCACGGCGACGCCGCGCACGCCGCCCTCGTCGAGGCCGTGGCTGCCAGCGACGGCGAGCGCGCCAGCGAGATCCTGCGAGCCGAGCTGGACCAGACGCTGAACCTGCTCCGAGCGCCGACAGCCTAAGCGGGCAGCCGTGATAGTCACACCAACACTTCTTGCATCCTGCTGAGCGGCCGACGTCTTCGCCGTGGAAGCGGAGGTCGCCGCCCACAGCTTCTCCCGTCTCGAGGAGCAGCACCTGGAGGAGCAAGCGCCGACCAGTTCTTCGGCCGATCAGTTCTTCGGGCACGCCGGGGCGGCGGATCGCCGCCGCCGCGGCGCGGGTTACCGCTGCCCGCGATCGTCCAGATCGTCGCCGGAGTGCCGTACTCGGATCTGCGACGGATTCGTTAGAGTTACGGCGCCCGGTGGATTTCGGGGGCCCTCAGGGCGTCTGCTGGTGCGCGGCTGACGGGGGGTCGCCGGTGACCTGGCTGGATGAGACAAGGGTCGCGGACATGAGCGGCGCCGAGCGCCGGACGGTTCGCGACGCGCTTCTGACCGCGTATCCGACCTGGGGACGGCTCGAGGAACTGCTTGACGGCCTCGACCGGCCGCTGAGCCGATACGCGGCCGAGTCCATGCCCCTGCCCGACGCGGTGTTCAGAGTTGTCGAGGGAGCGAGGGCCGAGGGCTGGCTGCCACGGCTGCTTGCCGACGCCGCCGCGGTCAATCCTGGCAACAACCACTTGGCCGTGGTCGTCCTTCGGTACCGACGCGCCATACCCGGCGACGACGCGCTGGAAGAGTTATCCGAGCCGCCCGTCCGCCGTCCTCCTGCGGACATCAGGCCGCGCGCGCCGCGCCGCCTCGCCACCACCCGCGGACGGCTGGCCACCTCCCTGGCCATCGGCGTGGCCTTAGCCGGTGTGGGTTTAGGGACCGGGCTCGCCATCGACTGGTCGGGCCCACACGGCCACGCGGGAACACCCAGCGTAGGGAGCCACTCCCCGGTCACGAACACGCGTCCCGGGAACATCGCCCAGCCACGGCCGCTCGGACGGCTCACCGGCCAGGCCGGCGGCATACCGTCGGTGGCGTTCTCGCCGGATGGCCGGACCCTCGCCACCGCGAGTGCCGACAGGACCGTCCGGCTGTGGGACCTTACCCACCCCGCCCAGCCACGGCCGCTCGGACCGCCCCTGACCGGCAACACCGCCGAGGTCTGGTCGGTGGCGTTCTCGCCCGACAGCCGCACCCTCGCGGTCGCCAGCTATGACAGCACCGTCCGCCTGTGGAACCTCACCAGCCGGGAACGGCCCTCGCCGCTGGGCCCACCGCTCACCGGTCCCGCGGGCCCGCTGTACTCCGTCGCGATCTCCCGGGACGGCTGCCTGCTCGCCGCCGCCAGCGACGACCGCGACGTCTGGCTGTGGGACACCACTGACCCGGCGAATCCGACCCGCCTCACTCCACCGCTGACCGGCGCCACCGCCCCGGTCGTCGCCGTGGCGTTCTCGCCGGACGGCCAGACCCTCGCCGCGGCGAGCGACGACCACGCCACCAGACTGTGGAGCCTCGTCGATCCAGCACACCCACGCCCACTGGGCGGACCCCTCACGATCGACACGGGCGCCGTGTTGTCGGTCGCGTTCTCCCCTGACGGCCGCACCCTCGCCGCCGGCGACCACGACCACACCATCCGGCTGTGGAGCCTGGCAGACCCGTCGAACCCGGTACCGATCGGGAAACCGCTGACCGGCCACACCGGCGCAGTGTGGGCCGTCGCCTTCGCCCCCGACGGCCGCACCCTGGCCAGTGGCGGCGGTGACAGCACCGTCCGTTTCTGGGACGTCACGGACCTCGCCCACCCCCACCCCGTCGGCCGCCCGCTGACCGGCCACACGGGCGCGGTGTGGTCCGTCGCGTTCTCCCCCGGCGGTCACGTCCTGGCCACCGCCGGCGCCGACGGCTCCGCACGGCTGTGGCAGTTCCCCTGACGGAGAAGGCGGTGACCATGGTCAGACTGGACGATGCGATGGTGCTCGGCATGAACGGCGCCCAGCGCCGTGCCGTACGAGAGGCGCTCGTCGTCGCGTACCCGAGCCGAGGCCGGCTCGAGGCGCTGCTTGACGGTCTCGATCGGTCCCTGGCCCACTACGCGGCCGACCAACTACCCCTGCCCGACGCGGTGTTCGCGGTAATGGCGGGAGCCAAGGCGGAGGGTTGGCTCCCGCTGCTGTTGGCCGAGGCTGTTGCGGTGACTCCTGACAATCGCCAGCTCGCGGACGTCGTCGGCGACTTTCAGGTCGGCGACTTTCAGGTCGGCGCGGCGACGACCGGCCGCGCGCCCACCACGCCGCCGTCGGACTGGGCCGTGATCGGCGCGCTGGCCGACGAGTTTCCCGATCTTCCGGCCGCGCGTCCACTGATCAGCCAGGCGGGGCTCCCACCTGGGCGCCAACCCGCGTGGAACGTCGCCGACGCCGAGACGTTCTGGTCGGAGGTCCACCGCCTGCTGGTCGACGGGGCTGTCGTGGACGGCTGGCCGAAGGTCCTGCTCGCGGCGCATCGCGCCCGCCCGGCGAACCCGGTACTCGCCGCCGCCGTGTCGGCGGCCGGCGCGACCGGGAATCCGGGGTGGCGCGAGATCAGCGGGAGGCCGTGACCTCGGTCCGGACACCGCCACTCATCGAGGCGGCGCGCTGCGTCGGAAGAGCGGCGACGCCGGCCGGCGTGCTCTGCGCGTGCACCAGGATCGCGTGCAGCTCCTGGCGGACGAACGGCGACAGGGCGGGGTCGAGCAGTACCGCGAGCTCGCGCCGCCGGGCACGCTCCGCACGAAACCCGACGACCTTCAGCCGCAACGAGGAAAAGGATTCACGGACGTACATGGGAACTCCTCCTGTGAGAATTCCAGGGGTAACGGACCACTGCCATCACCCCACACCATTGTGCCCCGGGTGGGAACACATGGACCCCGGATGACGACGTGATCTGTACTGCAGTCGCACATAAACCCGGAAATATGACCTGGGCCACGTAATGGCGCTCACACGAAAGGGGCGAGATACCGAATCAGCGTATCGGCCGTCACATTGTATCGGCGGTCACGTTGTATCGGCCCGCGGGGCGGCGCCGAGCGCCGCCTCAAGGCCGTTGAGGCGGAGCAGCGTGCCGCCACGCAGGTGGGCGACGTCGTCCGCACCGTCGCCGGTCAGGACGAGAAACACGTACTGTTCCGTCCAGCGCAGGTCGGTCCGCGTCGGTACCTCGCGACCACCACCATCGGGCCCGTCCCGTTCGGACTCGGCGGACGCCGCGGTCCGCGGCCTGAGTTCGACCGTCACCAGCGAGATCCACCGTGGGCGATCGTCGACCACGGCCTCGTAGGTGAACACGACGCGCTCGTCGGGCACGATGTCGAGGAAGGACCCGCGGTACTCCAGGCGCTGGGTGAGATCACCGGCCACGAACGTGTTGCCCGCGGACTCCGACCCACCGACACGGAAGTCCAGCTCATGCGTAGCCGTCGCCGTGGGGCCCGGCAGCTTCGCCCACCGCGAGCGCAGCTCGGCCCTGGCGAATCCGGCGAACACCCGAGCCGGGGACGCTGCCAGCGTCCGTTCCAGCGTGAACGAGCCATGCAGCGCCATGGTTCTCCATCTTGCCCTGGCTGTGGCCGCAACCGCCTGACCCGGTTCCGCGGGCCGTTCCGCGGGCGGTTCCGCGGGACCGCGGTTCCTGGTCTCTTCGGTGGTTACCCACGGACGGCGGGGCGCCACGACGCCAAGCCCGACCCGCACGCCAGGGCAGACGCAGCAGGGCGGGAAGCTCAGCGACGCCGGGCAGGTGGTGGGTGTGGCGCGCCTACCGAGGTGACCGACGCCCTAGGCCCCGGTCAGGACGCCGACGACCGCGCCGGCTCCGGCGTTGGTGCCAGCGCAATGCCGGGCCTCGTGGTGGCATCGGCAGTTGCCATCCCCACCGGCACGCCGCGCGCGTCCCCGCCCAGGCACAGCAGGAACGCGCAGCAGAGCAGCGCCCCCAGCACGCCGAGGATCCGCGCCTCCCGCTCGGCCTGCCGCTCCCAGGCCGCCCGCACCGCCTGAGGATCGATCTCCTCCGGACGCTTGCGGCGACTACCCATCCGCACCCGCCGGCCAGCACTCGACTCGTCTGCCGCGGCCCGATCCGCCGCCGTCACCGCCGCGAGGCGCCCTGCCGTCACGCGATCAGTTTACGGCGGACGGTAGGCGCCGCTCGGGTGCCCTCGCCGGGCGTGGGCAGGGCGCGGCCGGCCAGATCAGGCCGGCCCGGAGACTGCCTGCCGGTCGGCGGCGGGGTCGAGGATGAGGGGGAGGTGCTTGAGGCCGGGCTGGTTGCTGGAGTAGCTGCGGACGACGCCCGCGTGGTCCACCTGATAGTCGGGATAGCGGGTGAGCAGCTCCTCGAAGGCCACCCGCGCCTCAAGCCGGGCGAACGCCGCGCCGACGCAGAGGTGGATGCCATAGCCGAAGCCGAGCTGGCGACCGACGACGCGGCGGATGTCAAAGGTCTCCGGATCTCGGTGCGCCCGCTCATCGTGGCAGGCCGAGCCGAGCAGCAGCAGGACCCGACGCTCGGCCGGGACAACCGTGCCGTGGATCTCGACGTCGCGGCTGGTCCACCGGCCGGTGTACTGGGCGGGTGGGTCGATGCGCAGCATCTCCTCGACCGCGCCCGGGATCAGACTCGGGTCGTCGACGAGCTCGCGGCGGGCGTCCGGGGAGGCGGCGAGGCGCACCGCGCCGGTCGAGACGAGTTTCTTGACCGTCTCGTGGCCGGCGAAGGTCAGCTCGATCAGCCGGCCGAGGAGCTGGGTGTCGGTGAGGAACCGCTCGGTCCCCGCGTCGTCGACGACCGGTGTGTGCACAAGCAGGCTGATGAGATCGTCGCCTGGTTCGGCACGCCGCTGCGCGACCAGGGTGAGGAACAGTCGGGCCAGCTCCTCACCGGCCGCGACGGAGGCGGGCGGGCGCACACCGGGCGGATCGGTGGGTGCGCGGTCGAGCAGGCGGAAGCACAGGTCACGCACGCGCAGGCGCTGATCGACGGGCAGTGCGAGCAGCTCGGCGATGATGGTCAGGGGCAGCTCGGCCGCGAAGCCGTCGACCAGGTCGATGCGGCCGGTCTCGGCCGCCGTGTCGAGCAGCCCGGCGGCGACCTCCCGAATGCGGGGTTCGAGTTCCTGCACCCGCACGGCGCTGAACCGCCGCGCGAGGATGCGACGGTTCCACTCGTGCTCGGGCGGATCCCGGGTGAGCAGCGTGTCGAAGCCCTTCTCCACGCCTTCCAGCGTCGTGCCGTGCGCGTTGCGGAACGTGGCGTGGTCGAGCAGGCCGTCCACCACGTCCTCGTGTCGGGAGAGGGCGTAGAAGCCGTGCTCCGCGTTGTGGTAGACGGGCGCGTTGTCCCGCATCCAGCGATAGGTCGGGTACGGGTTCTCCGCGATGGCCGGAGAGAAGGGGTCGTAGTCCACGTTTCGCTCCGAGGCAGGATGAACGACGGTCAGTGCGCGCCGGCGTCGGCCGGCAGGAGACGTTCCGCGGGAGGCGTGCCGACCTCGTCGTAGAGCGCCGCGAGGCTGTCCGGGGCGAAGAACTCGTCGCTGGAGAGGCCGCCGCCGACCATTGTGAAGAACTTTCGCTGGTAGCTCGGGCTCCTGCTGACGGCGCCCAGCACCGAGGCGAGGAACGGCGACAGTGTGAGTTCCGACATCGCGACGGTCAGCCCGAACACGCCGGCGCTGTCGCGGTCGCGGCGCCGGGCGTACTCGGCGACGGCGTCGTCGATCGGGACGTCGCCGGACAGGCCGAGGTGCAGCTGCTCCGCCAGCAGTTCGCCGTACACGAAGGCGTCGGTGATGCCCCAGCCGGTCAGCGGATCCTTGTGGTAGCCGGCGTCGCCGACGAGGGCCCAGCCAGGGCCGTGGGACCGGCGGTAGAAGTTGTCCGCGTAATGGATCGCCCGGAACGGCTCCTCCTGCCGGCCGTTCGCCCGCAGGTCCGCGCCGAACTCGGGCGCCACATGGTCGAACACGGCCTGGAACTCGGCCTCGGGGTCGGCGCGGAACGTGCGGTAGGCGTCCCGCTTGCGCATGACGACCAGCATCATCAGGTCGTCGTGGGTGCGGCAGGCCGCGAACTGCCGCTCGTCGCGAATGAGGTTCTGGTGCGACCAGTCGATGCCGGAGAAATAGGAATAGTAGACGAATCCGGTCGCTGGAACGGCACGGTAGACATCCGCGCCTACCCGGGCGGCCACCGTGGAGTTCACCCCGTCGGCGCCCACCACGAACCGCGCGTGGAACTCCCGCTCCCCGCCATCGGCCATGCTCGCGCGAACACCGGTCACCCGGCCGTCGGCGGCGAACAGCAGGCCGACGACGCCGCACCGTTCGAGAACCTCCGCGCCGGCCTCGCGAGCGGCGTCGACGAGGAGCGCGTCGAGAACAGTGCGCCGCGGGCAGCAGACCTCGGTGATGCCCTCGATCGGATCGGCGAATCCCTCGACCACGAGGTCACCGCTGGCGAACCGCATCCGCCGCAGCGCCGGCATCCCGGTCGCGCGCAGCCGCTCGAGCAGCCCCCACGCGTTCAGCCGGGCCAGCCCCGCCTGGTGGATGAAATGCGTCGACACGGTGTCGCTCGGAAAGGCCGCCCGATCGACGACGAGGACCCGGTACCCGCGGCGCGCGAGCAGCATCGCCACCGGCGACCCCGCGCACCGCGCCCCCACCACGATGACGTCATACATCAGGAGTACCTCTCCAGCACGGCACCGACCACGCCTCGCACGTCCGACGACAGACCCCGCCAGCCCGAACCGATGTCGTCCGCATACGGACGCCGATAGTCCGTGTGCTGGGCGCCGGCTCCCAGAAGTCGTGGCATGTACAAGGAGTGGAACTGGATGGAAAGTTTGAGCCCGGGCACGGTCGCGACGGCGACCGGGCCCTTCCCCAGCGACAGGGCGTCAAAGATCTGCAGTTCCGTGCGATCGGTGTGATGCACGACGATCGCGACCCAGCCAGTGCCTCCGTCTGGGTCCGGCACAAACACCGGAGACTCCCCCGCCGTACCTGACGGAAACGACCACGCCGACTGTTCGGTCATGGTGTCCAGATCGAGGCAGACCAGCGAGGACGGTATTTCCATGGTGGGCAGCGCGTCGATCGGCACAGCCCGGTATGGATGATCCCGATAAAGGTCCACGACCCGGGTGACCAGCATTCCCGGGTCGCATCCCCAGTAGGCCTGCCACAGGTGGCGGCCCTTCTCCAGCGCCGGCGCCCGCATGTCCCGGCTGTAGAGCAGCGTTGCCCAGTGCCGGTCGACGTCGAGGAACGTGCGGCTGTCGCGGACCTCGCCGGTCCGGCCGTCGATGACGTACCGCCCCACGGGTGACGCGTCGACGGGCGCGGACACGAATCCGCGCAGCCCCTTCGCGACGGGCTCGCCGCTACCCCAGACCCGGTCGCTGTCGCGCAGCGAGTAGTTCAGGTCCCAGCCGTTGGAATGCGCCAGGTACAGCGTGACGTCGTCGCCGTCCTGCCGGTAGTCGGCGAAGTGGTGGAACGACTCGCGCGGCACCCGTGCGTGCACCACCGGTACGGCGCGCCCGCGCCGCTCGCGGGTCAGATCACGCTTGGCGACCAGGTACACGTCGGTGAACGGCAGGTGCGGCCGGGTCCGGTCACGGCCCGCCACGCTTCCCGGCTCCGGCTGGAAGCCGATCTCGGTGAGGATGACGTAGTCCTGCGTGACCGTCACCTCGTGCACGCCCTGGACCAGGTGCGCGCCGGGCACGTACCAGGTGTCGATGTCGCCCTGGCCATCCCAGCGCACCACCCACAGCGGACCCTCGACCTCGGTGCGGGAACTGCCCCGTGGCCTCAGGTTGGTGTTGCACCACCACATGCAGCCCTCGTCGAGGTCCTCGACCGGATGGGCGGCCGTGCGCACCCCGGGCCACAGCGGATGCTCGACGACCTCCGGATACTCCCCGACGCCGCCGAGGTAGGAGGTGAACTCCCAGCTCACCGGGTCGATCTCGACCGGGCGCTGGGCCAGCCCGGTCAGCAGGAGCCGGTCACCGAAGGTGTGCGGTGCCACGTTGGTCATGGCCGGCCGCGACGTCGCCAGCAGCGCGGCGAGCTCCTGCGGCGGCAGGGCCGCGGACAGGCCCGCCAGCATCGCGAGGTCCGGGGTGACCACCCGGGCCGTACGCCAGTGCCGCCTCGCGAGGTCGACATGGGTGAGCAGGCCAGGCCCGGCGAACATGAAATCGACGGCGGTCGGCTGGGCCGGTCCGATGAGCAGGGCATGCCCGGACATTCCCGCCGGCCACTCCCCCGAGGTGACCGTCAGGTCGACGTCGTATTCCACGCTTGGTTCGAGAAGATGGCGCAACGCGTGGTCCATATGGACTTCCTCGTCGGAGAAGGAAAACGCGGACCGGAGCAGTCGGTCAAAAGCAACCTAGCCCGGCGTCCACGCACCGACATGACACCATCGAAAAGCGGGATCGTTCCATAGGGAGGCACCCGAACACGCCGCGGCCGGGTAGCGAATCCGATAGAAAGTGGTCCACTACTGCCGGGTCGCACCGCGTTCCGGCCCCCGGCCAGGGAGAAGAGACACTCCGTTGCTCGACACGACGCTCGAGGCCAGCCTCACCATTCCCCGCCCGCCAGCGGACGTCCACGCCTTCATGACCACCCCCGACAACTGGGCCGCCGCCTCCCCACTGACCGAGTCGATTCGCGGTGAGAACACCGACCGCCCGGCGACGCTGGGCACGACGTTCGTGGACGTGCTGCGGCTCGGTGAGGCCGCCATGACCGTCGAGGTCGAATGGACCGTCACCCGCGACGAGCCGGGGATCACCTGGCAGATCGCCACCGATCCCCCGGCCAGCTCCGACCCCGCTGACGGCCGGGTGCACGTCACCCTGACCTACGCCTACGCCGACAGCCCCCTCGGCACCGGCAGTACGCTGCTGACCCGGGTGGTACGCGCCACCTACCCCGGTTCCGCGCCTCTCCCGCTGGCCTACCGCGACACGTTCACCAACCAGGCCGCCGCGAACCACTTCCTTGCCGCGATGCGGGACACCATGCTGGCTCGCCCTCGCGGGATGTCCACCGCCATACCACGACAAGGCTGACTCGCCCCACCTCCTGGGGCCTGCTACGGTTCCGTCCGGCGTCGTCGCAGGTCAGAGGGGTTGTCCCGACGACACCGACCACGGCGGGTCCCGGTCCGGTCCCGCCGCCGCGGACGGGGGTTGGACATGGGACATCGATGGCGCGCGCTCGTCGCCGCAGCGGCACTCGGCTGGACGGCAGCCACGCTGGCGGCCTGCGGCACCTCCCCGTCCACCGCCGACGTGGCCGGCTCGCGGAGATGCGCCGCCACCGCCAGCGTCACCGACACCGCGATCAACCTGGGGCTGCTGTACTCGGGTAGCGGCGTCGGTGCCGATCCCAGCATCCAGTTCCGCGCCGGCGTGGACGCGCGCCTCGACGAGCAGAACGCCCAGGGCGGCATCAACGGCCGCCATGTCGCCTACGACCTGCAGAACGACGAGAGCCGTCCTGAGATGAACCTCGTCGTCGGCCGGCGGCTCGCCGAGGAGAAGCAGGTCCTGTCGATCCTGCAGTTCAGCGTGGCCCCGACGGGCGCCGCGGACCTGCTCGACAAGGCCGGCATCGCCACCGTCGAGGGCGTCGTCCCCAATCCGGTCAACCACAGCAATGTCTTCAGCTATTCGCGGCCGCTGTCCCAGCAGCCGCCGTCGAGCAACTGGGGCGAGTTCATCGCCCAGCACGGAGGCCGGCGCGCCCTCACCGTCTCGGTGGAGTTCTCCGAGGCGACGCAGGCCCTCGCCGGTTTCGCGGCCCAGAGCCTGCGCGCGGCCGGCATCAACGTCGTCGGGACGCTGCAGGCACCAGGCAGCGGTTTCGACACCGCCGCGTTCGGCGCACGGATCAGGGCGACGGGCGCGGACAGCATCATCGCCTTTGTCCCTGCCTCGATCTTTTACCAGATGGTGGCCGGCGCCCGGGCCGCCGGAGTGAACCTCACCGTCGCGCTTGGCAACATCGCCACCTACGACCCGACCGCGCTGGCCGGAGTCGGCGCCGCGGCGGCCGGCGCGTACTCGTTTCTCGACTACGCGCCGTTCGAGATCGACAGCCCGGCGCACCGCCGCTTCCAGACGGCGATGAACCTCTACTCGCCGCAGGCCGCCGGGCACCCCCAGGGCGTCTCGCTGATCGGCTGGATCTCCGCCGACCTGCTGCTGCGCGGCCTCGAGGCGGCCGGCCCCTGCCCAACCAGACAGACGGTGCTCGACGGCCTTCGCTCGGTGCAGAACTACAACGCCGACGGCCTGCTCCCCGCGCCGATCAGCCTGCGCAGCGGCATCGGCGCCATCGCGCCGTGCTACGACTACGTGCAGGTGAACCAGGCCGGCACCGGTTTCGACGTGGTCCGCCCCGCCCCCCAGTGCGGCCGAATCCTCTCCTGACTCCACCCACCCGGCTACCAACTGATCGCGCTGACGACTCGCGTCGCCCCGGCTCACGCGTCCGCTCACCCGATCGCCGTCCGGCCCGGCCGTACCAGCGGCCGGGCCGGGCCCGTGTGTTCCCGCGGTAACACGGTTTTTCGCCCTTCTGGTGATCGTCCCGACCGGGCTGGAACTTTTGCGTCAAGGGCAATCTTTTGAGTGTGGCTGAGCTGCCCGCCGGGTGAGGGGTGCCAGTCAGTCGCAGGTGGCCGCGGGGCCGGGGCCGAGGTCCTGGGCGACCCAGCCGCTGCCGCGCGGCACCAACGTCACCGTCTGCGCGCTGCGGGTGCCGGTCTCGCCGGTTGGCGTGCCGCGTCGCTGGAACTGCTGGCGGGAGCCGCCGAAGCAGTCGTCGATGACCACGTTCTGCGGGGGTGGATACTGTTGCCGGTTGAGTGCTAGATAGCGCTGATTGGTGCCATATGATCGTGGGTGTGAACCTCAAGGAGTGGGCTGCGGTGAACGGGGTCGGGTACTCGACCTCCCGGCAGTGGTTCCTTGACGGCAAACTGCCGGTGCCCGCCCGTCGGGTCGGGGGGCTGATCCTCGTCGACGAACCCGTGCCGGCGGCTACCGGCCTGACGGCGGTGTATGCCCGGGTGTCGTCCGCAGATCAGAAGCCGGACCTGGACCGGCAGGTCGCGCGGGTCGTCACCTGGGCGGCCGGGCAGGGCCTACCCGTTGGCCGGGTCGTCACCGAGGTCGACGACGACCTGGTCCGCGACATCACCGAGATCCTCACGTCGATGTGCGCCC
>NZ_FZMO01000230.1 GCF_900197875.1 Frankia canadensis
GACGGGCGGGGGCCCGGACGGGAGAGTCGGAGCCGGGGGCCCCGTAGTCTGGTGGGTATGAGCGTCGCCGCGTCCGTCATCCACGGGATGTCCGGCCTGGCGGAAGCTTCCCGCCGGCCGTAGCCGTCCCAGCGCCGTCCCGGCGTCGTCCCGCGAGCCCCCGAAAGAGGCCCCACCTCCATGATCATCGTGTCCGAGCTCGAACTGCGTGCCGGAGCCCGCACCCTGATCGAGCCCGTGTCCTTCCGGGTGCAGGGTGGTGACCGGATCGGCCTCGTCGGGCGCAACGGCGCCGGCAAGACGACGCTGCTCAAGTGCCTGGCCAAAGAGGGGCTGCCGTTCGCCGGCAGCGTCGACGTTCGCGGCGAGCTCGGTTATCTGCCGCAGGACCCGCGCGCCGGCGACCCGGCCGACTCCGCCCGCGACCGGGTACTCTCCGCCCGCGGCCTCGACGTGATCCTGCGGGACATGGAGAAGCTCCAGGTCGAGATGGCCGAGCTCGCCGACACGAAGGAACGCGACGCCGCCGTGCGCCGCTACGGCGTGCTGGAGGACCGCTTCGGCACCCTCGGTGGCTACGCCGCCGAGGCGGAGGCGGCCCGGATCTGCTCGTCGCTGGGCCTCGCCGACCGGGTGCTCGGGCAGCGCCTCGGCACGCTGTCCGGCGGCCAGCGCCGCCGGGTGGAGCTGGCCCGCATCCTGTTCGCCGGCTCCGGGAACTCCGACGCCACGCTGCTGCTCGACGAGCCGACGAACCACCTCGACGCCGACTCCATCACCTGGCTGCGCGACTTCCTGCGCGCCCACACCGGCGGGCTCATCGTCGTCAGCCACGACGTCGACCTGCTCGACAAGTGCGTCAACAAGGTCTTCCACCTCGACGCGAACCGCGCCGCCCTCGACGTCTACAACGTCAACTGGAAGACGTACCTGACGTCGCGGGAGGCCGACGAGCGCCGCCGCAAGCGCGAGCGGGCCAACGCCGAGAAGAAGATCGACGCGCTGAAGGCGCAGGCCGACAAGATGCGGGCGAAGGCGACGAAGGCCCGCGCCGCCCACCAGATGGACCGCCGCGCCGACCGGCTCGCCTCCGGCCTGGCCGAGATCCGCGTCGCCGACCGGGTGGCCAAGCTGCGCTTCCCGGACCCGGCTCCCTGCGGGCGCACGCCGCTGACGGCGACGGGCCTGTCGAAGACGTACGGCTCGCTGGAGGTGTTCACCGACGTCGACCTGGCCATCGACCGCGGCTCGCGGGTGGTGATCCTCGGCCTCAACGGCGCCGGCAAGACGACGCTGCTGCGCATCCTCGCCGGCGTGGAGCGGGCGGACACCGGCGAGGTGCATCCCGGCCACGGTCTGCGGCTGGGCTACTACGCCCAGGAGCACGAGACGCTCGACACCGACCGCTCGGTCCTCGACAACATGCGCGCCGCCGCGCCGAACACCTCCGATGTGGAGCTGCGGCGCATCCTCGGCGCGTTCCTGTTCAGCGGCGACACCGTCGAGCAGAAGGCGGCGACGCTGTCCGGCGGCGAGAAGACCCGGCTGGCGCTGGCCGGGCTGGTCTGCAGCTCGGCGAACGTGCTGCTGCTCGACGAGCCGACGAACAACCTCGACCCCGCGTCGCGCGACGAGGTGCTGGCCGCGCTCGCCACCTACAAGGGCTCCGTGGTGCTCGTCACGCACGACCCGGGCGCCGTCGAGGCGCTCGACCCGCAGAAGGTGCTCATGCTGCCCGACGGCGTCGAGGACAACTGGTCCCCGGACCTCGCCGAGCTCATCACCCTGGCCTGATCCAGGAGGCTGGCCTGATCCAGGAGTCTGGCCTGATCCAGGACCCCGGGCTGATCCAGGAGTCCGGCCTGATCGCCGGCCTCGCGGGCCCGTCTCGGAGCTGTTCCGGGCGCGCCCTATCGTGTGGGCCTGGTCCCCATTCCCCACCACCGTCACGATGGAGCACGGTTTGAGTACCCAGGGCGGCACCAAGGCGGTCCTCGCGGCGTTGGCCGCCAACCTCGGCATCGCGGTCACGAAGTTCGTGGCGTTCCTGTTCACGCAGTCGTCGTCGATGCTCGCCGAGTCGATCCACTCGGTCGCCGACTCCGGCAACCAGGGCCTGCTGCTGCTCGGCCAGCGCAGGTCCGCCCAGCCGGCCGACGAGGACCATCCCTTCGGCTACGGCCGCGCCCGCTACATCGCCGCCTTCCTGGTCGGCATCGTGCTGTTCAGCGTCGGTGGGCTGTTCTCCGCCTACGAGGGCGTGGAGAAGATCCGCCACCCGCACGAGCTGGAGAGCGGCCTGGTCGCGATCGTGATCCTGCTCATCGCCGTCGCGCTCGAGTCCTACTCGTTCGCCACCGCGATGCGCGAGTCGGCCAAGGTCAAGGGCGACCGGTCCTGGTGGCGGTTCATCCGGGAGGCGCGGGCACCGGAGCTGCCGATCGTGCTGCTGGAGGATCTGGCCGCCGAGCTCGGCCTGCTGTTCGCGCTCGGCGGGGTGGGCCTCACGATGCTGCTCGACGATCCGGTCTGGGACGGCGTCGGCACCCTGGCCATCGGCATCCTGCTGCTCGTCGTCGCGGTGCTCGTGGCCACGGAGGCCTACGGCATGCTCGTCGGAGAGGCGGCGACGCCGGCGACGGTGGCCACGATCCGGGCCACCCTCGCCGCCGCCCCCGGGGTGAGCGCCGTCATCCACCTGCGCACGCTGCACCTGGGCCCGGACGAGCTGCTCGTCGCCGCCAAGATCGGCCTGCCGCCGACAGTGACCATGCGCGATGTCGCCGCGACCATCGACACCGCGGAGGCGGCCCTGCGCGCCGCGGTGCACACCCCGATGAGGATCTTCCTGGAGCCGGACGTCCCTCGGGACCCGGCCGCCGCCACCGCTCCCGCCACCGCCTAGGCTTTCGTAACGGCGTTCGCTCCACGGGTGTCCCTGGCCTCGCGTTTTCGCCGTAGGAGCTGGGGTCCCGCGGTACGGGCCGGTTCAGTAGCCGATCGTGAAGCGGCGCTGGATGAAGCGGGGGAGCTCCGCTTCGTCGAGCAGGGCGACGGCCGCGTCCGCCGTCGAGACGCGGCTGCGCCCATCGGCGTCGCGGACGGGCTGGTCGCCGCCGATGCGGAACCGCCCGGTGCGCTCACCGGGGAAGATGTCCTCGGCGGGGCTGAAGTAGGTCCACAGCCGGTTGGATGTGCGCAGGATGTTGAGCCCGTCCCGGGCGCCGCGCACGGACGCGGCGTACTCCCGCGGCAGCCCGATCCCGTCGAGAACCTGGTGCAGCCGGTCCTGCGCGTCGGCGAGGACGAGCCCGGGTTCGATCTCCAGGCTGCCGGCCCCGCCGACCACGATCAGCCGGGTGCGGGGGTGGCTGTTCAACGCCGTGAGCAGGGCATGTGCGGCGCGGGAGTGGACGGACGGATCGGCGATCGAGCGCCGGATCGTGTCCGCGATGTCCCGCGTGGCGTTGCCCGGCTGGAACGTGCTGATCAGCACGTCCAGCCCCGGCAGGATCGCGGTGACGCTGCCGGCGTCGAGGACGTCGACGCTCGCCCACGTGATGTTCTCTCGTGCCTCCCTGATGCCCGTCGCGTCGCGGCTGCACGCCGTGACCTGGTGGCCCCGCTGGAGGGCCTCGGTGACGACGAGACTGCCGATGCCGCCCGTGGCTCCGATGACGCCGATGCGCATGGTTCTCCCATCTGAGGTGACAGTGTCACCAAACTATATGGCGTGAAGTAAAGATATGCCGTGAGCGAGTGGGGGCCATAGAGTCCTGCGGTGTGGTAGCAACGCGCGGACGCCGAGAGCGGCTACGGGCCGAGACGACAGCGGAGATCAAGCAGGTGGCGCTCGCGCTCATGGCCGCGGGCGGCCCCGACGCGATCACGCTGCGGGCGATCGCCCGGGAGATGGGCATGACTGCCAACGCGATCTACGGGTACTTCGCCACCCGCGACGACCTGGTGACCGCACTGATCGAGGACGTGCACACGGCACTCGCGGACGCGATCGAGGCGGCCTGGAACGCCGACCCGGCCGGCACTCCTGGCGGCACTCCCGGCCGCGTGCCCGACGACACCCCCGGCGGCTCGGGGTCCGGCGGCGGTCCGCGGGAACGGATTCGTGGGTGGGCGCGGGCCTTCCGAGGCTGGGCCCTGGCGAATCCGCAGGGTTTCCGGCTGGTCTACGGGGACCCCGTGCCCGGATACCGGCCGCCGGAGGGCGGTGCGGCCCCGGCGGCCGCGCAGCGCGTCTGCCTGGCCCTCACCGCGGTGACGGCCGCCGCCTGGCCATGGGCCGAAGGTCTGCAGGCCGACAGCGCGTTCGGCTGGTCCGACTTCGACGCCGGACTGCTCGACAAGGTCCGTCCGGTCTTCCCGGAGCTTCCGCCAGCCGGTCTCGCGCTGGCCCTACGCCTGTGGGGACGCCTGCACGGCCTGGTGGCGTTGGAGGTCTATGGGCACCTGCAGGCCCAGACGGCCCGTCCGGACGCGCTCTTCGAGGAGGAACTGACCCACCTTCTGCGATCCCTGGGCCTCGAGACCCCTTAGCGGGGCGGACCATCCGTCACCCGGCGGGACGCGCTCGCCCGACTGCCTGGACGCCCGACTGCCCGACTGCCCGGATGCCCGACTGCCTGGATGCCTGGACCACGAGGGTCAGGCCGAGCGGCCCAGACACAGCCGCAGGGCGACGGCCGCGACCGCGCCCAGTGACATCAGGACGACGGGCGGTCTGCCGGCCCGCAACCGGTCGCCAGGGCCGGGGGGCCGTGGCCGGGGCGCCACCGCGGCGACCAGCAGCCACGGAAACAGAGGGAGCCAGGTCCGTTCCGCGCCGCCGTCGGCGAGTCCCACGGCCGTCGCGAACAGGGCCGTCGCGCCCGCGCCGACCAGGAACGGCCAGCCGGGGGTGAGCCGCAGCCTGCGCGCCGCGCGCACGGCCACCGGCCCGGCGGCCAGCACGACGATGGTCAGGTCCAGAAAGACCCAGGCCAGCGCGCTGCCCACCGGCACCCGCGCGGCCCGGGCGAGCGCCAACCCGTCCGGCCAGGCGAAGCCCCAGGCGGCGCACAGCCACAGCGGTAGCAGCGCGCCGAGCCCGGTGAACACGTTGAGCAACGGTCGGCGCCGGACGAAGTAGGCCGCGGCCACCGCCACACCCAGCCAGACCGGGGCATAGCCGAACAACGCGGCGAGCCCCAGCAGCAGCCCGCTGCCCAGCGCCCACCACACCGAGCGCCGACCCGGCTCGCAGCCGACCACCCCGACGGCGACCGCCAGCGCCGCCAGAAGGGCCGTGACGGCGTCCGGGGAGCCCGCGAGCCAGCCGCTCCACGGCGCGAGCACCAGCACGGGCACGAGGCGCCGGGTGGCCGTCTCGTGGCACAGCGACCGGATCGCGACGCACACCACCGGCAGGGTCAGCGCCCCGCAGCCGGTGAACACCAGCCCGACGGGCAGGGCGCCGCCCAGCCCGGCGCGCGCCAGCAGCCAGGCGGCCACCACGGGGCCCGGGGGATGGGTGGGCAGGACGGCGGCCGCCCCCGCGGCCACGTGCCCGGTGGTGGCCGTGTAGTGGGCGAGCAGGCCGAGCGGGTCGTCGCCGACGGTTCCGGCCGCGGTGATCAGGTCTGCCGGAGCGCGCAGCCCCGCGGCCAGATCACCGGGAGTGACCAGCGCCAGCGCGACGCTCCAGGCGAGCGACCCGAGCGCGCCCAGCAGGAGCAGCACGCTCCACGGCAACCGGAACGCCGCGGCCGTTCCCGCCGCCGGCTGGGACGTCGGCGTGGCGGTCTGCCCCACTTTGGTGCCGTGCGTCGCGATGGGCGCGTCCGCGGGTGGTGTGAGTGCGGGGCCCGGCTGCTGGGGCTGCGCGCTCCGGCAGACCTGATCAC
>NZ_FZMO01000275.1 GCF_900197875.1 Frankia canadensis
GGAACGCCGAGGAGGCGGGGGACTTCCCGTGGAGGGGGAGTGGCCGCCGGGGAAGGCAGCGTGATGCCAGTTTCCCCGTGTGTCGTGTCCGGTTTGTCCCTAGGTTTCTGGCAGGGAACGCCGTGACAGTGCCAGAACGCTGTCACCGACCGCCGCCGCGAACGGCCTCGAACCGCTGACGCGACACGCCGACGCAAAGATCGCAACCCGAGGCACGGGCTAGGAGTCGGCGGTGAGGGCGGCGAGCTGGTCGGTGAACCAGATGCGCGGCGGGAGGAGGCCGGCTACGGCGGCGAGTTCGTCTGCGCGGCGGCGGCGGTCGGCGGGGGGCATCGTCAGCGCCGTGTGCAGGGCCGCGGCGGTCGCCTCGATGTCGAACGGGTTGATCACGAGTGCAGCGGAGCCCATCTCGGCGCAGGCTCCGGCCTCCCGGGACAGCACCAGGGCCGCGCCGTCGTGGGAGAGCACCGGCCCTTCCTTCGCGACCAGGTTCATCCCGTCGCGGATCGGGTTGACCACGAGGACCTCGGCGAGTGCGAGGGCCGCGATCGAGCGCGGGTAGTCGTCGGTGAGCTCCAGGCGCAGGGGCCGCCAGCCCTCGGTGGCGAACTCGTCCTCGATCTCGGCGGCGAGGCGCAGCACGGCGGCCGTGTACTCGCGGTACTCGGGCAGATCGTGCCGGGACGGGTAGGCGCAGACCAGGTGGGTGACCTTCCCGCGCCACTGCGGGCGGGAGCGCAGCAGCTCGCGGTAGGCCGCGAGGCCGCGGACGATGTTCTTGGACAGCTCGGTCCGGTCGACCCGGACGATCAGCCGGCAGCCCGCCGTCGCCCTGCGCAGCTCGGCGGCGCGGGCGGCGACGTCAGGCGCGCCTGCCCGCGCCCGCAGCTCGTCGGCATCCACCCCGAGCGGATGCACACCGATCCGCACGGTCCGCGGTGCCTGGGGGTCACCGGACGGCCAGCCTCCCGGCGGGGGCGCCACGAGCAGTTCCCGTGGCTCGACGCGGACGCCCGGCAGGGCCCGCACGCAGTCCTCGAAGGCGTCGGCCCAGGCGTCGGTGAGGAAGCCGAGGCGGTCGGCGCCGAGCATGCCCCGCAGGATCTGCTCGCCGATGTCGTCCGGGAGCAGCCGGAAGTACTCGGGCGGCGCCCACGGGGTGTGGCTGAAGTGCGCGATGCGCAGGTCCGGTCGCAGCTCCCGCAGCCGCCCGGGGACGAGGGTCAGGTGGTAGTCCTGCACCAGCACCGCGGCGCCCGGCGCGGCCTCGTGCGCGAGGGCCTCCGCGAACATGTCGTTGTACGCCTCGTAGGCCGCCCAGTCCCGACGGAACACCGGCCCGAACACCGGCTGCGTCGCCGGTGCGTACAGCAGATGCTGGATGAACCACAGGGTGCGGTTGGCGATGGCGTTGTAGGCCCGGTCGAACACCGTCGGCTCGACGTCGAGCATCCGCACGGCCGTGCCGCCGGTGTCGTGCCCGGCGAGGTCGAGCCGGCCGCCCGGCGTCGCGCGCACGGCCCGCCGGTCGGCGTCGCCGAGGGCCGCGCACACCCACACCATCGGCAGCGCCTCGGCGGGCGCGTCCGCCGCCGCCTGGCTCAGCCCGCTGACCAGCCCTCCGGCGCCGCGTCGCAGCACCAGCTCCCCGTCGTCGCCGGCGGCGAAGGCCACTGGGCCGCGGTTGGAGGCGACGAGCACCCGGGCCGTTCCCGATTCCGCAGCTCCCTGCGACGTGGCTCCCCGCGACCTGCTTCCCTGTGCCGAGGCGCGCGCGGGTGCGCCCTGCTCGACTCTCGGCATGCGTTGCACACTGCGGAGGGTAGGCCATCGGGGCGGGTGGCCGGGCCCGCCGGCCGGGCTTGCCCCACCCGTCGGGCGCCGCGCTGGCCGGACATGACCGCAGGTCGTCCGTCCGGTGTCCGGAAGGCGTCCCGGGGACATCGCTACGGAGTTACCCAGATTTCCTGGGCATGCGTGGGAACGAGTCCTCCTGTATCGCCGGGACGAAACGGACACCGAACCCGGTAGAACGACACAGGTAGCCCCTCAGCCCTGCAACCCCCACCAGCGACCTCACCCACAGCGACCCGACACCGCGGTCGACACAAAGATCACAAAGCGTGACGGCACCCTACTCGGCGAGGGCGGTGCGCACGGCGCTGGCCCAGCCGGCGCCGACCGGGCCCGACTCGACGGTGATGTTGTCGTAGCGGGCCAGGTGCTCGCTGATGTGGGGGTGGCGCAGCGCGTTGGCGACCAGGTGCATGCGGCCGACGTGCGCGGCCATCTCCAGGTCGCTGGCCGAGTCGCCGATCGCGATCGCCTCGGCGGGCGCGATGCCGCGGCGCTTGAGGTCGTGGGCGACCGCGTCGCCCTTGCCGACGCCGTCGGGGACGAGATGGTAGACGTGCGGCGAACCGCCGAGGTGGGGCATGTGCGCGGGGGAGATCAGGCCGTTGTCGCGCATGCTCAGCCAGGAGAAGCCGCTCTCGGCGAGCCAGCCGTCGACCTCGGGGACGTCGATGCGCCCGCGGAGCATGACGTCGACCTCCCGGCCGGCGTGCCAGGGGGTGTGCAGCTCGAGCCGGCCGGGGTGGCGCTCGATCAGCCGGTCGAGCAGCTCGGTGGGGACCTGGTCGTACTCGGGGGGCATCGCGCCGCGCAGCAGTTCGCTGTCCAGGCCGTCGTTCCAGCCGACGATCGCGCCGAGCTCGCCGATGAAGCCGTCCGCGCCGAAGATCTGCGCCGCCTCGACGAGCTGAGGCCGGGTCCGCCCGCTGACCAGGACCAGCGCGATGCCGGCCGCGTGCAGCTCGGTGAGCGCCCGCGCCGGCTCCAGGGTGATCGCCCCACCCTCGGCACGGAAGAAGCAGCCCTTCGGGCCGACCATCGTGCCGTCGAGATCGGTGTAGACGACGCGGATACTCACAGTCATGGACTCCTTGGTCTGCCGGTGAGGCCCTACCCGAACGTGAAGCGTGAAACACCGCTGCACGATCGCCCGCACACGGTCTACAGTACGGACAGACAACTTCATCTGGCTCATCCAGAGGGGCAGAGGGAACGGCCCAGCGAAGCCCCGGCAACCACCCGCATCCGATGCGCGGCAGGTGCTAATTCCGACCCGCGGCAGACCGCCACGCGGGAAAGATGAGGAGCTCCTCTATGACTCTCGCGCCCGAGCGCGCCTCCGCCTCCGCCCTCGACGTCGCGAATCCCGCCGTCGGCCTCTCCTGTCGTCACTGCGGCGCAACCTACCCGCTCTCCCCGACCCACGTGTGCGTGGAGTGCTTCGCCCCACTGGAGATCTCCTACGACGCCGATCTGCTCGGCCGGGTCACCCGGGAGTCCATCGAACGCGGGCCGCGCAACCTGTGGCGTTATGTCGGGCTGCTGCCCGCGGGCCACGACCCGGCGCGGCGTGTCTCGCTCGGCGCCGGGTGGACGCCGCTGCGCCCGGCTCCGCGCCTGGCCGCCGAGCTCGGCATGAAGACGCTGTACGTCAAGGACGACAGCGCCAACCCGACGCACTCGTTCAAGGACCGGGTCGTCTCGGTGGCGCTCAGCGCCGCCCGCGAGCTCGGCTTCGCCACCGTGGCCTGCGCGTCGACCGGCAACCTCGCCCAGTCCGTGGCCGCGCACGCCGCCGGTGCCGGGCTGCGCTCGGTCGTCCTCGTGCCGCACGACCTGGAGGCGGGCAAGACGGTCTCCACCGGCGTGTACGGCGGGACGCTCGTCGCGATCCAGGGCACCTACGACGACGTCAACCGGCTGTGCAGCGAGCTGGCCGGCGAGTACGAGTGGGCATTCGTCAACGTCAACGTCCGGCCGTTCTACGCCGAGGGCTCCAAGACGCTGGGCTACGAGGTGGCCGAGCAGCTCGGCTGGCGGCTGCCGGAGCAGGTCGTGGTGCCGATCGCGTCCGGCTCACTGCTGACCAAGGTGGACAAGGCGTTCGGCGAGCTCGGCAAGCTCGGGCTGGTGGAGCCGACGCCGTACAAGGTGTTCGGCGCGCAGGCCGCGGGCTGCAACCCGGTGGCCGCCGCCTTCGCCCGCGGGAGCGACACGGTCGCCCCGGTGAAGCCGTCGACGATCGCCAAGTCGCTGTCGATCGGCAATCCGGCCGACGGGCCCTACGCGCTCGACGTCGCGCGGCGCACCGGCGGCGCGATCACCGACGTCACCGACGAGGAGATCGTCGAGGGTATGCGGCTACTGGCCCGCACCGAGGGCGTCTTCGGCGAGACCGCCGGCGGCGTCACGGTGGCGAACCTGCGCCGCCTGCTGCGCGAGGGGCTGCTCGACCCGGCCGCCGAGACCGTCATCTACAACACCGGCGACGGGCTGAAGACCCTCGACCCCCTCGTCGAGACCGGCGGCCCGACCGCCACGATCAAGCCCTCTCTGCGTGCGTTCGAGGCCGCGGGACTCGGGGACGACTGACCGACCGCCACCACCCCCGATCGAGCGACCCGGTACCCCACTGGGCGGGAGCGACGGGCGGGTGACGGGCGGGTGACAGGCAGGCGACTCGAGGCCTCACTCGACGGGAGCGAGCTTGCACTCTCCCATGTCGAGTGCTAAACAGGACTTGGCACTCTCCCCTGGGGAGTGCCAAGGCTGAAACGGCGAGGTTGCCCGATCCGCCCATTCTGGTGCCGTCGGGGACCGTCCGTCGCGGGCGTCGTTGTGGCCAGGCCATCGAACCCTGCCATCCCACTGGGAGGACCCAGAAACCATGCCGAAGATCATCGCCTTCGACGAGGAGGCTCGGCGCGGCCTGGAGCGCGGCATGAACCAGCTGG
>NZ_FZMO01000159.1 GCF_900197875.1 Frankia canadensis
CGGGGTCGGCCTCGGCATGGCCGACGGCCTCGCCCGGGCGGGCGCCGACGTGTGCGTCTGGGGCCGCAACCCGGACAAGAACAAGGCCGCCGCCGAGCAGCTCGCCGCGCACGGCGGTCGGGTGAGCGCGGTCCAGGTGGACATCACCGAGGAGGACGCGGTCAGCCGGGGGTTCGACCGGCTCGTCGAGGAGTACGGCCGGGTCGACTCCTGCTTCGCGAACGCGGCGCTGGCGAACTCGATGACCGCTCCCCGGTTCGTCGACTCCACGTTGGAGTCCTGGCAGCACATGATGAAGGTCGACCTCGACGGCGCCTATCTGACCACCCGCGAGGCCGCCAAGCACATGATCGCCCAGGGTGAGGGCGGCAGCATCGTGCTGACCTCGAGCATCGCGGCGTTGTTCGGAGCGCCGCGCGAGGAGGCGTACTCCGCCGCGAAGGCGGGCGTGACGGCGCTCGCCCGGTCGCTGGCGGTGGAGCTCGGCCGCTACGGCATCCGGGCCAACTCCGTGCTGCCCGGCTGGACGGTCTCCCCCGTCTTCGACGGCTGGCTCGACAATCCCGCCGTCAGCGAGAAGATCATGGGGCGGATTCCGCTGCGGCGCTGGGGTACCGGGGCCGACTGGGCCGGTATCGCCGTCTACCTGGCCTCCTCCGCCTCGTCCTTCCACACCGGCGACCAGTTCCGCATCGACGGCGGATACGGAGTGTTCTGATGACCAGTCCTTCGAGCGAATCGTCCAGCGAACCGTCGAACGACGCGGCCGACGTGCTGTTGACGCGGTCGACCGACGGGGTGCTGCTGCTGACGCTGAACCGGCCGGACGCGCGCAACGCGCTGTCCCCGGAGCTGATCGCGGCCCTGGAGGCCGCGCTCGACGACTTCGTCGCCGACGACGGGCTGCGCGCCGCGGTGCTCACCGGCTCCGGGTCCGCGTTCTGCGCCGGGCTCGACCTGAAGCGGTTCGCCGCCGCCGGGGCCGACCGGCGCTCCGCGAGCCGGCTGATCCGCCGGTTCGGGACGCTGCCGAAGCCGGTCATCGGCGCGGTCAACGGCTGGTGCGTGACCGGCGGCCTCGAGCTCGCGCTCGGCCTGGACTGGCTGGTCGCCGGCCCCGGGGCGATGTTCGCCGACACCCACCTGAAGGTCGGCGCCTTCCCCGGCGGCGGGCTGACGGCACGCCTGGGCCGGATCGTCGGGACCCGCACGGCGAAGGCGATGAGCCTCGGCGGGCTGCGTCTGGACGCCCAGGCGGCCCTGCTCGCCGGCCTCGTCACCCAGGTCGTGCCCGAGGAACGGCTGGTCGAGCACGCCGTCGAGCAGGCCGGGCGGATCGCCGCGGCCAACCAGGACCTGGTGCGCATCGTCCGCGACCTGCACGACGGGAACATCGATCGCCCGCTGACCAAGGCACTGGCCGTCGAGTACGCCAGACGTGAGGAATGGCGCTCGATCGGTCCACAGACCTGGACCGTTCAAAGCTAAAATCAGACAATTAAATGATATGAAATCGAAGGGTGGCGTGATGACAGGCACCGAGGTCGTGGTGGTGGACGCCTGCCGTTCGGCGATCGGCAAGCGCAAGGGATCGCTGAAGGACGTGCAGTCCCCCGACATGCTCGGCGATGTGCTGCGGGGCCTGTTCGACCGCACCAGCCTCGACCCGGCGCTGGTCGGGCAGGTCGTCGCCGGCTGTGTCAGCCAGGTCGGCCAGCAGGCCGGCAACGTGGTCCGCAACGCCTGGCTCGCCGCCGGGCTGCCCCTGGAGGTCGGCGCCTCCACGGTGCACTCCCAGTGCGGATCTTCCCAGCAGGCGACGACGCTCGCACACGGCCTGGTCGCCTCCGGCCTCGTCGACATCGCGGTGGCCGCCGGCGTCGAGTCCATGGACCAGATCCCCATGGGCTCCAGCACCGACCCGAAGTTCGGCACCGGCCGCAACGAGCGCTACACCGAGCACTACGAGGTCACCACCCAGTTCGAGGGCGCCGAGCGGATCGCCGAGGCCTGGGGTTTGTCCCGGCTCGACCTCGAGGAGTACGCGTTCCTCGCCCAGCAGCGGGCCGCCCGCTCGATCGCCGAGGGCCGCTTCCAGTCCCAGATCGTCCCGATCAACGCGCCGGTCACCGACGACGAGGGCAAGGTCGTCGGCCACAAGCCGTACACGACGGACGAGGCGCTGCGGCCCACCACGCTGGAGGGTCTGGCCAAGCTGAAGACGAACCTGCCGGACCGGCCGGGCGGTGCGAAGCACACCGCCGGCACGTCCTCGCAGATCGCCGACGGTGCCTCCGCCGTGCTGCTGATGACCGCCGCGAAGGCCGAGCAGCTCGGGCTTACCCCACGGGCCCGGCTGGTGCGCTCCGTCCTCGTCGGCTCCGACCCGGTGAAGATGCTCACCGGGCCCATCCCCGCCACCCAGAAGCTGCTCGCCGACACCGGCCTGTCCATCGACGACATCGACACCTTCGAGGTCAACGAGGCGTTCGCCGCCGTCGTGCTCGCCTGGCAGAAGGAGCTCGGCGCGGACATCGAGAAGGTGAACGTGAACGGCGGCGCCATCCCGTTCGGCCACCCGCTCGGCGCCTCCGGCGGCATCCTGATCACCCGGCTCGTCAACGAGCTGGAGCGTTCCGGCGGCCGCTACGGCCTGGTCACCATGTGCTGCGGTGGTGGCCTCGGCACGGGAACGATCATCGAACGGATCTGATCCGGCGCGGTCCGGGCCACGCGCTGCCGCTCGCGCGCGTGATCCGAGCCGCGACCATCTGTCCGGCCGGGGCCGGCCACGCCTGACCGCGTGGCCGGCCCCACCAACGTTTCGCCCACGGAAAACCGACTTTTCAAGCAAATCGAGTTGGTCATCAGGCATGGATTTCCAGGCAGGCCAGAATCGGCTGGACCGGGCATTCGACCAGGAGGACTCGACGGTGGCAGCACACGACCAGAACCCGGGCACCGCGACGGACCTGTGGAGCTACGTCCCCGCCGAACTGCACCGACGGTGGGACCTGGAGATCCGCACGATCCCGAACGCCGCCCGGATCGCCGCCCGTCGCTTCCCCGACCACGAAGCCATCATCGACGGTGACACCCGTCTGACGTTCCGTGAACTCGCGGCGGCGATGGAGGACGCCGTGCGGGCCGTCATCGCGCTCGGGATCGAGCCCGGTGACCGGGTCGGCGTGTGGGCACCGAACATGCTGCGCTGGGTCGTCGCGGCCCTGGGCATCCAGGGTGCCGGCGGCGTCCTGGTGCCGGTCAACACCCGTTTCCGCGGCGAGGAGGCCGCCTACGTGCTGCGCAAGAGCGGCGCCAAGGCGATCTTCCTGGTGACCGACTTCCTCGACACCGACTACCACGGCATGCTGTGCGCCGCCGATCCCGACCTCCCCGCCCTGCAGCACGTCATCGCCCTCGACGGCGACCGCACCACCGCGGTCGACTCCGCCGCCGAGAGTTCCGCCGCCGCCGAGAGTTCCGCCGCCGCGTCCGCCGGGGATGCCACGGCCGGGGGGCGGCTGTCGTGGGACGCGTGGCTGCGACTTGGCGCCTCGGTGCCGGTCGAGGCCGCGCGGGACCGGATCGACGCGGTCACCCCGGAGTCGATCTCCGACATCATGTTCACCTCCGGCACGACCGGACACCCCAAGGGCGTCGTCCTGACCCACGGTCAGTCCCTGCGCGCCCACGCCTGGCTGGCACAGGTGATGCGGTTGCGCGCCGGCGACCGCTACCTGATCATCCCGCCGTTCTTCCACACGTTCGGCTACAAGGCCGGCTGGATGGCCTGCGTCGTGCACGGCGTGACGATGCTGCCGCTGGCCGTCTTCGACGTCCCCACCGTGCTGACGCTGCTCGACCGCGAACGGATCTCCGTCCTGGAGGGCCCGCCGACCCTGTTCCAGGGCATCCTCGACGCGCCCGACCGGGCCCGGTTCGACCTGTCCGCGCTGCGGGTCACCATGGCGTCGGCGGCCTCCGTCCCGCCCAGTCTGATCCAGCGGATGCGCGACGAGCTGGGTGCCGAGGTGACCCACAGCGCCTACGGCCTGACCGAGGCCACCTCGTTGGTGACGACGACCTACCCGGATGTCGACTCCTTCGAGGACATCACCACCACCGTCGGCCGCGCCGCCCTGGGCGTGGAGGTCCGGGTGGTCGACGAGGCCGGCCGGGAGGTGCCGCGCGGCACGCCCGGCGAGCTGCTCTGTCGTGGTTTCAACGTGATGAGCGGCTACTGGGAGGACAAGGAGCTCACCGCCGAGGTCATCACCCCCGACGGCTGGCTGCACACCGGCGACGTCGCCGAGATGGACGAGCGCGGCTTCATCCGGATCACCGACCGGATGAAGGACATGGTCATCGTCGGCGGGTTCAACGTCTACCCGGCGGAGGTCGAGCGCATCCTCGGCGCCCATCCCGACGTCGAGCAGATCGCCGTGGTCGGCGTCCCCGACGAGCGGATGGGCGAGGTCGCCGTCGCGTTCGTCGTGCCGCGCCCCGGCGCCACCATCGAACCCGCGGCGTTCATCGCCTGGTCCCGCGAGCACATCGCCAACTTCAAGGTGCCTCGCGCCGTCCATGTGGTGGCCTCCCTGCCCCGCAACGCGAGCATGAAGGTCCTCAAGAACGACCTCCGCGGCCAGGCGCTCGACCTGCGCGCCGGCGCCGCCAGCTGACCGCTCGCCGACCCGTGGGCGGTGCGCCCCGAGACCAACCGGCGCACCGCCCCGAGGCACCGCCGGCCCGGCCGCGCCTGAGTCCAGGTCGGCCCGGGCCGGCGGCGTGGTCCGCCGTCAGTCCGCGTCGCGGGCGAGGCGACGCAGATCCGGCTTGCGGATCTTGCCGGACGCGGTGCGCGGAAGCGGCTCGTCGGACGTGATGAGCCGCTCCGGCCACTTCTGCTTGGCCATGCCGATGCCGGTCAGATGGCTGCGGATGTCGTCGAGGGTGATCGTCTGCCCGGGGAAGGGGTGGACGACCGCGGCGGCGCGCTCGCCGACGCTCTCGTCAGGCACGCCGATCACGGCGACCTCCGCGATCCCCGGCATCCCGGACAGCGCGCCCTCGACCTCCGCCGAGCTGATGTTGATCCCGGCGCGGATGACGATGTCCTTCTTGCGGTCGACGATCGCCAGCCAGTCGGCGTCGCCGTGCCGGCTGAGCACGCCGATGTCGCCGGTGCGCAGCCAGCCGCCAGGCGCGACCGCGTCTGCCGTGGTCGACGGGTCCAGGTAGCCGGAGAACAGATCCGGCCCGCGGCTGAGAACCTCGCCCGGGCTGCCGAACGGGACGTCGCGCTCCTCCTCGTCGACGATCCGCACCTCGACGCCGGCCTGCACGGCCCCCTCGGTCGTCAGGCGAGGCACCTCGGGGTCGGTGACCAGGGACAGCGTGATCGACGGATGCTCGGTACTCCCATACCCCCGGGCTACGACGACGCCGGCCCGTTCCAGCCGCTCGACCAGCGGGCCGGGCACGGGCGCGCCGCCCAGGCACGCCGCGCCCATGAGCGCCGCGAGCGCGGGCGTGCAGTCGGGATGGTCAAGCAGCGAGGTGGCGAACACCGGTGCGTAGAGCCCCGGCGGCAGGCCGAACTCGGCCATGATGGCGAGCACCCGAGCCGGATCCCAGATGTCGACCAGATGGATGCCGACACCCCGGAACGCCGGCGCGAGCCCGACGGCGAGCATGCCGGTGACGTGGGCCAGCGGCGCACCACCCAGGCGTGGCAGCGTCCCCGGCTGGCTCGGCACGATGTGATGGCGCACCTCGGACACCAGGGCGCGGTGCGACATCAGCACGCCCTTCGGGTCCGACGTCGTGCCCGACGTCCACGCGATCGCCGCCGGGGATCCCGGATCGACCGCCGGTACCGGCTGCTCGTCCGCCGCGCCCGCGACCAGGTCGGCGAAGGAGGTGGCCCAGCTCGGCAGCGGACCGTCGCCGACGACCGCCACGGTGCGCAGCGCCGGCAGATCCCCGCGCAGCGCCTCGGCCTCGGCCAGGTAGTCGCGTCCGCGGAAGTGGCGCGGGATGACCAGCGCCACCGCCCGCGACCGGCTCAGGATGTGGCGCAGCTCCTTCTCGCGGTAGTACGACGCGATCGGCACCAGCGTCGCGCCGGACAGCGCGATCCCGGCGAAGCACACCAGCGACTCGGACCAGTTCGGCAGCTGGAAGGCGACGGTGTCGCCCTGCCCCACGCCGCGCGCCCGTAACGCCTGGGCCAGCGACCGCGCCGCGCTCAGCACATCCGCGTAGGTGCCCTCGTAGGGATGCTCGGCGGAGTGGACGCGCACCGGCGACGACGGGTTCCGGCTGAACGCCTCGACGATCGCGCTGGCCAGGGTGGAGCCGTCCCACCAGCCGGCGGCCGTGTAGCGGGCGAGCAGCTCGGCGTCGGTGGGCAGGAGCGCCCCCGCCCAGACCGGCTCGTCCGCGGCGCCACTCCCGGCCTGATCAACCGGATCTGTCTCGAGCGTGCTCACCGTGACGCCTCCCAGCGCATCGACATGCGAAGACCCTCGTTCCCGTTCGGTGGACGCGGGTCCGGCACCTCCCGTGCCGCCCGTCACATCCCCTATTACCGGACACTAATCGACGTGGGCTGGTTCACGCCGCCAACCCATGTTCGCTGCCTACAAGCACAGGCGCGGTGAGATCGGTGCAATCCGACCGTAATGCCGGATACTGTTTACTGTGACGTGCACCACGGGCGGCATCACGTCGAGTCGGCCGGCCCCGGAGCGACATGGGCAGGTAGAGCGGGCATGGGAGGTCTGGTCGTGAGTACGGCAACCGGGTGGGTCGCGTCGCAGGAGGTCGTCGAGCCGGCAGACGCCGGAGTGGATCCGGTCCGGCTGGAGGCGCTGGTGCGCCACGTCCGCGATGCCATGGCGACGTTTCCGCTGCCGTCAGCGCAGCTCGCCGTCGCGCGCGGCGGCCAGCTGGTACTGAACGCCGCGTTCGGCGACACCGATCTGACGCGCCGCTACGTGCTGCAGTCCGCCGGCCGCACGGTCGTCGCCTCGATCGCCTGGCAGTTGCTCGACCAGGGGCTGATCAGCCTGGATGACACGATCGCGTCGATCATCCCCGAGTTCGGCACGAACGGGAAGGACGTCGTCACCGTCGAACAGGTGCTCACCCACACCGCCGGACTCCCGTTCGCGCCGCTGGGCTATCCGAAGATGCTGTCGCACGACGAGCGGATGGCGGCGTTCGGCCGGTGGCGGCTCACCTACCCGCCGGGAGCCCGGCTGGAGTTCCACCTCACCTCGGCGGCATGGATCATTGCCGAGCTGGTGTGGCGGCGCACCGGGGTGACCATCGCCGAGTACCTGCGCACCCGCCTGTGCGAACCGCTCGGCCTGTCGCTGGAGCTGGGCGTCCCGGTGGAGCGGCAGGCCGACTCGGTCGCACCGATGATCGCGACCGACCGGACATCCGACGACCAGGAGGTCGATCCCTGGGGGCCGTGGTACGTCTCCCGTCCGGAGATCCTCGCGGCCGGGGAACCCAGCCACTCGCTGGTCGGCACCGCCGCCGACGTCGCGCTGCACTACCAGGCCGTCGTTCACTCGGGCCGGTGGTCGCCGGAGATCGTCGCCGAGGCCACCCGGGTCCGGCGTAGCGAGGCGCCGCACGGCGACCAGCTCTACGGCGGCGGCGACATCCCGACGCACATGGGCCTGTTCACCACGATCAGCGGTCGCTACAACGGCAGCTGGCTGCCCACCGTCGGCTCCCCCGCGACCTGGGGCCATGGCGGCGCCGCCTACCAGCTCGGCTTCTACGATCCCGAGGCCGATCTCTCGGTCGCCTGCCTGACGAACGGCTACCCGCTCAGCGGCTACGACTACACCCGCCGAGGCGTCTCCTACCTGGTCAACCTCGCGAACCTGGCCGCCGCGACCGTCAGCTGAGCTCACCTGCGGCCGCGACCTTGTCCACAGCCGTGAGGGCGCGTTCCAGCTGTCCACAGGTCAGAACATGTGTTCGATGATCCGGGCTGCCTGATCTAGCGTTGTTTCATGGTCATCGACACTCGGACCGGTGCGACGTCCTGCCGCACAGGCCGTCCCTCCGGCCCGCCCCCCGACCCTCTCGGCTCGCCTCCCGTTCCACCGTCCGATCCGTCCGACGCCGGTCCGGACACGCTCCCCGAGGCCGCCGGTCCCTCCTCCGCTTCCGCGTCCGTGCACCCGCCGTCGTCTGACGGTGCTGGGGGTGGCATGCCTGGCCGGTTCGCGGTGCTTGGTGAGTTGTTCGATGTGTTGTTGTCGGAGGAGCCGTGGCGGCTGTCCGACGGAGAGCTCGACATGCTGTTGGAGAAGGCGGGCCGGTTGGGGGGCCGGGTGGCGGCGCTACGCGGCCGGTTGATCGTCGAGGCGCAGGAGCGTGGCCTGGCGGCTCGTGTGGGCGCGGTCGACGTCGCGAGCCTGCTGCGGGACCGGTTGGCGCTGGCCTCGCGGGAGTCCCGCCGTCAGGTCAGCCTGGCGCTGGCGGTCGGCAACGGGCCGTGTGCGGCGACGGGGGAGGCGCTGGCCCGCGGGGAGATCACCGTCGAGCACGCCCACGTCATCCGCGAGGCCATCGAGGGTCTGCCCCGTGATGTCACCGACACCGAACGTGCCACCGCCGAACAGATGTTGATCGACTACGCCGGCACGTTCGACCCGTACCGGCTCGTCCGGCTCGCCGCCCGTATCCGCGAGCAGCTCACCCGCGTCGACACCTCCCCCGGCGGCGGCGACCCCACCGCCGCCAGCCGCGACGGCCAACCCGACGGCCCCCCGACCGGCGGCGGCAACGACAACAGCGGCGCTTGCGACAACGGTGGCGCCCCCCGCCGGTCGGGACGCGGCGACGACGACGACCGTCCCTCCCCCGACCCCGCCCAGGTCCGCGGCCTCACCTTCAC
>NZ_FZMO01000277.1 GCF_900197875.1 Frankia canadensis
CGCCCAGCCAGCCCGCCCACAGCCCGCCTCTGCTGGTCCCGCCCGCCCACAGCCCGCCCGTGCTGGTCCCGCCGACCGGCGGGGCGCCCCCGCAGGTCCCGGGTCCGCCGGAGGGCGGCGCCCGGGATGCCGAGACCGCAGCCGAGACCGCGACCGCGGCGGCGCCCGCGGCGCCCGACGGCGGCGATGCCCGGGCCGGGAGGTGGCGGCGGGTCTGGCGCCGGCGGCGGGTGGCCGTCGTCCTGCCGGTGGTGCTGGCGCTGGTCGCGGCCACGGTCGCCGTGCTGTACCCGCGCCACGACGAGCGGGACGCGCCGCCGGCCGCGCTCCGCCCGCCCGCTGTGGCCCCGACGACGCCGCAGGTCAGCAGCGACCCGGGGGCCAGGATCTGGCCGGTCGCCGGGACGGGCGGACCGGGCGTGCCCGTCAGTGGCGCGTTGGCGCTGCAGACCAGCCTCGGCGACCCGTTCGGCATCGCCGTCGACGCGTTCGGCAACCTCTACTACGCGGACTTCGGCAGCAACCGGGTGATGCGGATCAGCGCCCAGGGTGTGATCACGACCGTCGCGGGCAACGGCACCGCCGGCTTCAGCGGTGACGGCGGGCCGGCCACCGCCGCACGGCTCAACCAGCCCGCCGGCATCGCCCTCGGTCACGACGGCGACCTCTACATCGCCGACACGTTCAACCACCGGATCCGTCGCGTGGACCGCGACGGGATCATCAGCACCTTCGCCGGTACCGACGAGCACATCGTGGTCGGCACCGCGATCGGCTACCGCGACGCCGGTGCCGGGGATGGCGGCCCGGCGACCGAGGCGCCGCTGTCCTACCCGGGCTCGGTCGCCCTCGACGCCGCGGGCAACGCCTACATCGCGGACTTCGGCGAGAACCTCGTCCGCAGGGTCGACACCCGAGGGATCATCACCACGTACGCGGGCTCCCCGGGAGTCGGGTCCTTCGGCGACGGCGGGCCGGCCACCGCGGCGCTGCTCGATCATCCCTACTGCGTCGCGGTGGACGCGGCGGGCAACCTCTACATCGACGACTCCAACAACTCCCGGATCCGCAAGGTCGACACACGCGGCGTCATCACCACCTTCGCGGGCGACGGCCGGCGTGGGTTCGCCGGCGACGGTGGCCCGGCCACCCGGGCGTCCCTGCAGGTGCCGCGGGGCGTCGCGGTCGACGCCGCCGGCAACGTCTACATCACCGACCGTGGCAACGGGCGGATCCGCAAGGTCGACCCACGCGGCGTCATCACGACCCTCGCCGGGTCCGCGCGCACCACCTACTCGGGGGACGGCGGCCCGGCGGGAGCGGCAGGCCTCGGCCGGCCCGACGGTGCGGTCGCCGTCGACCACCAGGGCCTCGTGTTCCTCTCCGAACGAATCTCCAAGCGGATCCGTGTGGTGGCGCCGTCGCGGCCGCCGGCCCGCGGCTGACCGTCGGATGGACGCTCGGAACAGTCAGATCGGGAGGCCGCGATGCCAGTCATCGACCGTGAGCGGGTGATCGCCGCCCTACCCGGCTACGCGGTGGGCGACGAGCTGGGCTCCGGCGCGTACGGGCTCGTGCTCGCCGGGCGCCATCTGGGCCTGGGCCGGGACGTCGCGATCAAGGTCATGACCGCCGGCCTGGCCGGCAGCGCGGTCGCGATGGCGGGTTTCCGCACCGAGGCGCGCATACTCAGCCGGCTGGAGCATCCGCACATCGTGCGAGTCCACGACTATGTGGACGGCGGCCAGGTCGATCACAATCGGGCTGGCAACGGCGACCTGGCACTCCTGGTGATGGAGCTGCTCGGCGGTGGCACCCTCACCCGCCAGCGGCTGGGGCAGCGGGCCGCCTGCGCCGTGGCGCTTGCCGTCGCCGACGGGCTCGCCACCGCACACGAGGCCGGGGTGCTGCACCGCGACGTCAAGCCGGACAACATCCTGTTCACCGAGGCGGGTCAGCCGAAGCTGTCCGACTTCGGCATCGCGAAGATCTTCGACGGCACCGCGTCCACCGCCAGCCGCGTCGTCGGCACGGGCCGGTACATGGCGCCCGAGCAGATCACCGGTGGCCGGCTGGGGCCGTGGACCGATCTGTACGCCCTCGGGGTGCTGTTGCACGAGCAGTTCACCGGGCGGCCGCTGTTCGGCTCCGGCCTGTCCGTGCCGGAACTGTTCCGGCACCATCTGCAGGTCATCCCGGCCGCGCCGGCTGGTGTGCCCGAGGGTGTCGCCGCGGTGGTGATGCGGGCGCTGGCGAAGCAGCCCGGGCAGCGGCAGCCGGACGCCCGGGTGTTCGCGCACGCGCTCGCCCTCGCCGCGGTCCGCGCGTACGGCCCGGACTGGACGGCTGGTACCGGGATCGTCCTGCGGCTTCCGGAGGAGTTGCGGGACCCGGTGCGCCACCGTGCGCGCCGCGCCCGGATCCCCGCCGGTCTCGGCGGATCCGGGCCGCGAGCGGACGGCGCCGCGGGCGCCACCGATCCGTTCGGCGGGGACGGCCCCGCCGGTCGCCGCGCCGCACGGTTCGCCAGGTTCGTCGGGATCGGCGGGATCGGCGGGACCGGCGGGGCCGGCGGGTGGAAGCGCCGGCGGGTCGCCTTCGTCGCCGCGGCCGCCGCGGTCGTCCTGGCCGCCGCCGGCGGGGTCACCTACCTGGCCGTCGGCGGGCGCGACTCCGACCGGATGCCGGGCTGGGTTCCGACGACGCTCGCGGCGGGACGCATCACCGTCGCGATCGGCCTGGGCACCGAGGGTTTCTCCGGCGATGGCGGACCCGCCAGCCAGGCCGCGCTGAACAGTCCGCGCGGGATCACGGTCGACCGCCACGGCGACCTCTACGTCGCCGACACCGGTAACAACCGGATCCGCCGGGTCGACCGCCACGGCACCATCACCACCGTGGCCGGCAGCGGTATCCACGGCTTCGCCGGCGATGGCGGCCCGGCGACCAGGGCGAAACTGGCGTCCCCCGTGGGCGTCGCGGTCAGTGACGCCGGCGACCTGTACATCGCCGATCAGGAGAACCGCAGGGTGCGGCGGGTCGCCCCGAACGGTGTGATCACGACCGTCGCCGGCACCGGCAAGGCGGGCTATTCCGGAACCAACGACCCGCCCTCGCCCGGCTTCTCCTCCGACGGCGTCCCGGCCGTGTTCGCCCAGATCAGCGGGCCGAGCGGGGTCGCGCTCGGCCCGGACGGCAGTCTGCTGGTCGCCGACGGGGGGAACATGCGGGTCCGCCGGATCGACCGCGACGGCCTGATCTCGACGGTCGTCGGCTCCGGCGGGTACGGCTTCGGCGGCGACGGCGGGCCGGCGACCGGCGCCCGGCTGACCTACCTCGACGGGATGACGATCGACCCGTCCGACGGCGGCCTGTACGTCACCGATTCCGGTAACAACCGCGTCCGGCACGTCGACCCGCGCGGCATCATCACGACCGTGGCCGGCAACGGCACCGCGGGATTCGCCGGTGACGGCGGCCCGGCCACCCGCGCGCAGCTGACCGGGTACGGCGCCGCTGTCGCCCCCGGTGACGACGGCACTCTGTACCTGGCGGACGCCTCGGCGCACCGGATCCGCCGGATCGACCCGCGTGGCATCATCACCACGATCGCGGGGACGGGAACCTCGGGCAGCGCCGGCCTCGGCGGCCCGGCGACCGGCGCCGAGTTCGCCTGGCCCGAGAACATCCTGTACTACCGGGGCTACCTGCTCGTGTGCGACGCCAACGCCCACCGCATCGACGTGATCGCGGTGAAGCCGGGAACGTCCGGGCGAGGGCGCTGATGGTCGCCGTCGACCGGGACCGGGTCGCGGCGGCGCTGCCCGGCTACGCCGTCGGGCCGCAGCTCGGCGCCGGCGGGTCCGGCCTGGTGCTCGCCGGCCGCCACCGGGACCTCGACCGGCAGGTCGCCATCAAGGTGCTGGCCACGACCACTGCCGACCCCGCGGTCATGGACGCATACCGCACCGAGGCGCGCCTGCTCAACCGCCTCGACCATCCGCACATCGTCCGCATCCACGACTTCATCGCCCGCGACGATGTGTGCCTGCTCGTCATGGAGCTGCTGCCCGGCGGGCCGGTGGATGCCCGCCGGCTGACCCCGCCGGCGGCCTGCGCGGTCGCGCTCGCCGTCGCCCACGCCCTGGCCCGCTCGCACCAGGCCGGCATCCTGCACCGCGACGTGAAACCGGCCAACATCCTGTTCACCGCGCGCGGCCAGCCGAAGCTCACCGACTTCGGCATCGCGAAGATCTCCGAGGGGGCGGGCGGTGCGGCGAGCCGGCTCGCCGGCACTCCCCGCTACATGGCACCCGAGCAGATCCGCCGCGGCCGGTTGGGCCCCGCCACCGACATCTACGGGCTCGGCGCGGTGCTGCACGAACTGCTCCGCGGCGCGCCGTTGTTCCCCGCCGACCTGCCGGTGCCCGAGCTGTTCCGCCGGCACGTCGAGGTTGACCCGCCGCCGCTGCCCGGCGTCCCCGAGGCGCTCGCCGTGGTCGTCCAACGGGCCCTCGCCAAGGATCCCGCCGCCCGCCAGCCCGGCGGGACGGTGTTCGCCGAGGAGCTCACCGCGGCGGCCGACGCCGCGTTCGGACCCGGCTGGCTGCCCGGCAGCGGCGTCACCGTCGTGACCACGGCGTTCACCTCCGGCACGATCACCCCGGGGACGATCGACAGTGGCAGCACCGCTCGTGGTGCCGCGCCCGTCCACGTCACCGACGCCACCCGCCTCGCGCACCCCAGCCACCCCACCCATGCCC
>NZ_FZMO01000231.1 GCF_900197875.1 Frankia canadensis
AACGGGTGGCGGCCAACGTGCGCACCATCGCCGAGGACCTCGCGCCACTGCTGCGCGACCTCGACCCAGCGTCGCTGAGCCCGGCCACCCCCGCGGCCGAGAAGGAGAACCTCTGATGGCGACAGGGCCGGGACCGGCGACCGAGCGGCTCACGGACAGCGGTCGGCTCACGGGCAAGGTCGCGCTGGTCACCGGTGCCGGCCAGGGGATCGGGCGGGGCATCGCGCTGGCGCTGGCCCGGGAGGGCGCGGCGGTCGCGCTGGCCGGGCGGACGGTCGCCAAGTGCGAGGCCGTCGTCGCCGAGATCGACGCGTTCGGCGGACGCGCCCTCGCGCTGGCCTGCGACGCGAGTGAGCGCGCCCAGGTCGACGCGGCCGTCGGGGCGGCGGTGTCCGCGTTCGGCGGCCTCGACGCGCTGGTCAACAACGCCGCCACGTCGGTCCAGGGCCCGCTGGCGGAGCTGACCGAGGCCGACGTCGACGACTGCTGGCGCAACGGGGCGCTGGCCACGTTCCACGGGATGCAGGCGGCGCTGCCGCACCTGCGGGCGCGCGGCGGCGGGTCGATCGTGAACTTCGGCTCGAACACCGCCATCACCGGCGTCAGCACCTTCGGCGCCTACGCGATGGCCAAGGAGGCGATCCGCGGGCTGTCGCGGGTCGCGGCCCGCGAGTGGGGCCGTTACAACATCCGGGTCAACGTAGTGGTGCCCAACGCGCTGTCACCGAGCGCCGAGACCTTCGCGCGGGAGCATCCGGACCACTTCGCCCGCATGCAGCAGGCGCTCACGCTGCGCCGCGTCGGCGACCCGGAGGCGGACATCGGCCGCGCGGTCGTCGCACTCGTCAGCGACGACCTCGCCTACCTGACCGCGGACACGCTGATGCTCACCGGCGGAGGGATCTGACCCGATGACGACGGCACACGAGCCCCCGAACCCCCCGGGCCCGGCACGCGGTGACGCAGCGGGCGACCTCGCCACCCGGCTGGCCCGCGTCGAGGCCCGCCAGGAGATCGGGCAGCTGCCGATCCGCTACGCGATCGCGGTCGACTCCCGCGACCTCGACACGTGGACGAGCCTGTTCGTCCCCGACGTCCGCATGGGCCGGCACGGCCAGGGACGCGAGATCCTGCGGTCCTTCATCGAGCCTCAGGTCCGCTGGTTCTACCGGTCCATCCACCAGATCTGCGGTCACCGCGTCGTCCTCGGCCCCGACGAACCGGACGGCACGGGCCCGACGACGGCGACGGGCAGCGTGTACTGCCGCGCCGAGCACGAGGTGGGCGAGCGCTGGATCGTGATGGCCATCCGCTACGACGACGCCTACCGCCGGGTCGACGGCGAGTGGCTCTTCGAGCGCCGGCAGGAACGTCACTGGTACGCCGCCGACCTCACCGAACATCCACAGGCCGTCGGCTTCGACAGCTGGGGCACCTCGCCGGGGCGCCCGGCGTTACCCGCGCTCGACCCGTCGTGGGCGCCGTTCTGGTCCGGAACCGACGTCGGTTCCGTGACCTCTGCGCCCACCGGCGGGACCGCGCCGGTGTAGGGAGCTCCCACCCCAGCACGAGACATCGCCGAAAGGAACGGATCACATGGCAACGGAGAGGTTCACCGGAAAGGTCGCCGTGGTCACCGGCGCCGGCTCGGGCATCGGGCGGGCATCGGCGGCGCGGCTGGCGGCCGAGGGCGCGCTGGTCGTGGTGAACGACCTGCGGGCGGAGCCGGCGGCCGAGACGGTCCGGCTCATCGTCGACGGCGGGGGGTCCGCCGAGGCGGTCCCGGGTGACGTGCTCGAGCCCGGTTTCGTCGACCGCCTGCTCGACGGCGTCGCCGAGCGTCACGGCCGCCTCGACATCCTGCACAACAACGTCGGTTTCGGCGGCCGGGCGGCGATCACCGAGGTCGACGACGCGACCTGGGCCCGCGGCATCGACGGCAACCTCGGCGCGACGTTCCGCGGGATCCGCGCGGCGCTACGGATCATGGGCTCGCGGGGCGGCGGCACGGTGGTGAACACCGCCTCGATGGCCGGCACCGGCAAGGTCGTCGGCACGACGCCGTACTACGGCACCGCGAAGGCGGCGGTCATCCACCTCACCCAGGAGGCCGCCGTCGAGGGCGGGCCGCTGGGCATCCGGGTGAACGCGGTGGTGCCCGGCTCGGTGCGCACACCCGCCTTCGAGGCGTACCTGGCGGGCGAGGGCCGGCTGGAGCGCTACGCCGCACAGCTGCCACTGCCCCGGGTGGCCGAGCCGGCCGACATCGCCGCCGCGGTCGCCTTCCTCGCCTCGGACGACGCGGCCGCGATCACCGGCATCGCACTGCCGGTGGACAGCGGCCTGAGCGCCGTCCTCTACCAGCCCGCCCTCGGCTGACGGCCCACCTGACGGCTGACGCCGGCGGCCAGCGGCTCAGCCGGTGGCCGGCGGCGTCGACCAGGGGGCGTTCGGCCGCTCGCCGGCGATGTTGAGGCTGACGTGGCCGGTGGCGACCAGCCGGTCCGTCTGCGCGTCGACGATGGTGACGTCGGCGAAGTTGACGGCGCGGCCGCGCCGGGTGGCGTGGCCGCGGGCCCGCAGGCCGGCCCCGCGGCCCGCGTTCAGGTACTGGATGGACATCGAGATGGTGGTCAGCCGGCTGCCCTTGCTGAAGTCGTGCCCGGCGATCACCGCGCCGCCGCCGCAGGTGTCCAGCAGGGAGGCGATCACCCCGCCGTGGAAGATCCCGTCATGCGCGGACAGGCCCTCGGAGTAGGGCAGGAAGAACTCGACGCCGTCCGGCTCCCACCGGTCGATCCGCAGCCCGCAGTGCCGGTTGAAGGCGACGCCCTTCTCCCAGTGCTCCCGGAACCACTCCCGACGAAACCGCTGTTCGTCCTCGCTCAGGCCCACGGCCCCTCCGCTCGCTGCTCGGGACGGCGCTGCCGGCGCCGTCGGCATCACTCTGCCGGACACGAGGACCCACCGGTCAACCGTTACCGCGCGGACCAGCGGATCGGACGGGGGGGCTGGCCAACCACTAACTCTTCTATCAATATGACTGATATCACCATTTGACATGGAGTCGGCCGCCGCGGCCGGACGTCCGGCGGAGCCTCGTGGACCGCGACGCGGGACCCTTATAGCTATATGATTTAACCTCTACAGCCTGGAGGCTCCCATGAGCATCGCCGATCTTCGGCTCTTCGACTGCGACACCCACTGCTACGAGCCCCGGGATGCCGTCACCCGCTACCTGCCGTCGAAGTGGGCCGACCAGGCCGTGCGGCCGGTGCGCATGCCGGACGGCTCGGAGCGGATCCTGGCGGCCGACCGGATCGCGGTGTTCAACTCGGAGCAGGGCCTCGGGTTCGACCTGGCGTACAAGCCGGGCTCGCTCAAGGAGATGCTGCGCCAGATGGGGTCCGGCAACCCGGACGAGACCTACCAGCCCGAGCCGATGCGGCCCGAGTACCAGAACCGCGACGCTCGGCTGCGGCTGATGGACGAGCAGGGCCTGGAGCGCGCGGTCCTGTTCCCGTCCGCGATCGCGCTGTCGATCGAGAACTACGTCAAGGACACCGCGGCCGCCTACGCGAACGTCCACGCGTTCAACCAGTGGTTCGACGAGGACTGGGGGTTCAACCGGGACGGCCGGCTGTTCGCCCCGGCTCTGCTCTCCCTGCGCGATCTCGACCTCGCCGTCGAGGAGCTGGAGTTCGTCCTCGACCGCGGCGCGAAGATCGTGCTGCTGCCGACCGGACCGGCGAACGGCCGCTCGCCCGGCGACCCGTACTTCGACCCGATCTGGTCGCGGCTCAACGAGGCCGGCGTGACGGTCGCCTTCCACATCATGGAGAACTGGTACAACGAGAACATCGGGCCGGCCTGGGGGCACAGCGGCGCGCCGGGCTCGTGGCACATGTCCGCCTGGTCGTGGAACAACCTCTACGGCGACCGCCCGATCATGGACACGCTGTCCGCGCTGATCTTCGACAACATCTTCGGCCGGTTCCCGAACCTGAACGTGCTGGTCGCGGAGTTCGGCGCGTCCTGGGTGCCGAACTTCATCAGCCACATGGACAAGAGCCGCGGCATGGGCCGCAACGGCCCGTGGATCGGCGGGAAGCTCACCGAGCGGCCCAGCGCGATCTTCCGCCGGCACGTCCGGGTCGCGCCGTACCCCGAGGACGACATCATCAAGATCGTCCGCGACCTGCCCGACGTCGACTGCCTCGTCATGGGCTCGGACTTCCCGCACGCCGAGGGCCTGGCCGTGCCGCGCGACTTCGGCAAGCTGCTCGACGGGCTGTCCGAGGAGGACCAGGTCAAGATCCTGCGCGGCAACGCCGCCAAGCTGTTCGAGACCGTCTGACCATGCCTGCCTACCCGCCCGGCCGGCCGGGAAGGAGCACCGGATGAGCGGACCGAGCGTCTCGCCGTTCGAGCTACGCGTGACCGACGAGCAGATCGCCGACGTGCGCGCCCGGCTGGACCGGACCCGCTGGCCCGACCAGCTCCCCGGCGTCGGATGGGACTACGGGACCGACCTCGCCGCCCTGGTCGAGCTGTGCCGGTACTGGAAGGACGACTTCGACTGGTCGCGCTTCCAGGACCGGGCCAACGCCCATCCGCAGCTCGTCACCGAGATCGACGGGCAGCGGGTGCACGCCATCCACGCCCGCTCGCCCGAGCCGGGCGCGCGGCCGCTGCTGCTCACCCATGGCTGGCCGGGCTCGGTCGCGGAGTTCTGGGAGGTCGTCGGGCCGCTGACCGACCCGGCACGCCACGGCGGCGATCCGGCCGACGCGTTCCACGTCGTCGTGCCGTCGCTGCCCGGCTACGGCTTCTCCGGCCCGACGACGGCCACTGGCTGGGACGTGCCACGGGTCGCCGCCGCCTTCCTGCGGCTCATGACCATCCTGGGCTACGACCGCTTCTTCGCCCAGGGCGGCGACTGGGGCAGCCGGGTGAGCGTGACCCTCGCCGGGCTGACCCCCGAACGGGTCGCGGCGCTGCACCTCAACCTGCTCCCGGTCTCGGCGCCCGACCGGGCGAACCCCACCGCCGGCCTCGACGCCGACGACCTGGCCCTGGTCGCCGCGAACAAGCAGCTCAACCGGCACGAGACCGCCTACCAGCGGATCCAGAGCACGAAGCCGCAGACGCTCGCCTATGGCCTCGCGGACTCTCCCGCCGGCCTCGCCGGCTGGATCCTGGAGAAGTTCCACGGCTGGAGCCACCTCGACGCGAAGGGCGAGATCCAGATCAGCCAGGACCGGCTGCTCGACAACATCTCGATCTACTGGCTGACCGGGACCATCAACTCCTCCACGCGGCTCTACTACGAGTCGGTCGGGCCGGGCCGGTTCGCGCCGCTGCCGCCGCTGGCCGTCCCGCTCGGACACACCGTGTTCCCCGGCGAGCCGTTCCGGCCTCCGCGGGCCTGGGCCGAGGCGGCGTACCCGACGCTGTGCCACTGGTCGCAGGCCGCCCGCGGCGGCCATTTCGCCGCGCTCGAGGAGCCGGGGCTGTTCACCGACGAGGTCCGCACCTTCTTCCGGACCCAGCGAATCCGACCGGCCTGACCCGCCCGTCGGGCCTCCTGGCCGAGGGCCGTCCGGCCCCCGTGTCCCGGCCGGCCCGGCGGCTCATGGCCGGCCCCCCTGCCCGGCGGCTCCTGCTCGGCCCGCCGCGGCGGCGCGGGGCTGCCGGGCCCGGCCGTCGAGGCCGGCTTCGATTGCGGGTCGGTCGGGTCCCGATTTACGTTTGCGCCGTATGCCGCGCCGTGTCCCCCGTGGAGCGCCGCGGCCTCGACCTATGGAGCGTGTGCGCGTTGAGAATCAGCGTCGAGCCGGAGCTCGAGGA
>NZ_FZMO01000232.1 GCF_900197875.1 Frankia canadensis
GGCGACCGACGTCGGCGACTCGCCGACAGCGACTCCCCCGCCCCGTCCCCGTCCTCCTGACCGACGTCCCGACGTCCCGACGTCGATCGGCCGGCGCCCCACCTTGTGGGACGCCGGCCATGGTCACGGCGCCGCGAACCGCTCAGACGCTGGTGTGCGCGCGCTCGGGATAGCGGACCGCGGCGACCTCGCCGGCGTAACGATCGGCTGCGTCGCCCAGAGTGCCGGCAAGGTGGGCGTAGCGCTTGACGAACCGGGGCGCGCGGCCCGTGGTCAGGCCGGCCAGGTCCTGCCAGACCATGATCTGGGCGTCGCAGTCCGGACCCGCTCCGATGCCCACCGTCGGGATGCGCAGGGACACGGACACCCGGCGTCCCAGCTCGGCCGGGACGGCCTCCAGGACAACGGCGAACGCGCCCGCCCGTTCCAGTGCCAGCGCATCCTCCAGCAGCCGGTCACCGGCGCCGCCGCGGCCCTGAACCCGGTGCCCGCCCAGAGCATGGATGCTCTGCGGGGTCAGTCCGAGATGCCCCACAACCGGGATGCCGGCCGCCACCAGCGCGCTCACCTGCGGGATCACCGCCCGGCCGCCTTCCAGCTTGACCGCCTGCGCCCCGCCCTCCTTCAGATGGCGCACCGCGTTGACCAGCGCCTGTCGCGGCCCGCTCTGGTAGGTACCGAAGGGCAGGTCGGCGACGACCAGCGCGGTACGGGTGCCGCGGACGACGGCCCGCACCATCGGAACGAGCTGCTCCATCGTCACCGGTACGGTGCTCGGGTCCCCGAGGACCATCTCGCCGCTGGTGTCGCCGACGAGCAGGGCACGCGCCCCGGCCTGGTCAAGGACCCCGGCCGTGAGGGCGTCGTAGCTGGTGAGCATCGCCCATCGCTCACCGCGGTCGGTCGCCGCCTGTAGATCACGAACAGTGATCCGACGATCCGTGGGCCACGCTGTTGCTGTCCGCGAAGGCACGGGAAGGAGGGGAGGAATGGACATGGGTATGTCCCTTCTGGTCACCACCACGGTCGGGTTGGCGCCAGTCCCGATAATGCTCCGGCGGATCTCTGTGCCGCCGGCCCGTGATGCCTTCACCACGGACTCGGCCGCGGCAAAGCTCGGCGGAGCGGCATGACGGACACGTCTCTTCCCGGCGGCGCGGTCAACGCCGTGACCCGCGTTGGCGCAACAGTACGAAGGCCGCTGCCACCCCGTGCCGGTTACATCCACGATCTACTCACGTTTCTGGCACAGCAGGGCTGGGATGGGGCACCACGACCGCTCGGAGTCGACGAACACGGACGCCAGGTGCTCACCTATCTGCCCGGTCATGTCGCCTGGGCGCCCGGACAGCTCGCCGCGGTCATCTCCGACGCCAGTCTCTCCCGCGTTGCCGGCCTGGTTCGCCAGCTGCACGATCTGACGGCCGGCACTCACCTGGCCGGCGGCTGCGAGGTCGTCTGCCACAACGATCTGGCTCCCAAGAACACCGTGTACCGCGACCTCGGCGCAGGGATGCGTCCCGTTGCCTTCATCGACTGGGATCTGGCCGGCCCCGGCGAACGCATCCACGATGTCGCGCATGTGTGCTGGCAGTTCGTCGGGCTCGGGCCCGCCGTCGCCGCCCCGTCGGAAGCAGCCCGAAGGATCGGGCTGATCCGTGACGCCTACGGCCTGCGCCGGGATGCGCCGCTGATCGAGACGGTGTTGTGGTGGCAGGATCGCTGCTGGCGCGGGATCGAGGCGGGAGCACGCGCCGGTGATCCGGCGGCCAGGCGGCTGCGCGACGCGGGCGCCGTCGACGAGGTGCGCGCTTCGCAGCAGTGGGTCTGCGACCATCGCGAGCAGCTCACCTGAGGAGCCGGGAGACGATTCGTTCGCCGATTGTGCGCACGACCCAGGCTGGCGGACGGGGACTCAGGGCGTCGCCACACCCGCGGCCGCGATGCGCGCAGACGACTGCGGTCCGTCGGCCAGGGCGTTCACGACAGCGACGATGGTGCTCCCAGGCCGGAAGTCTCCGGCGGCGACGAGGGTGAACACTCCCAGGAGCATCTTCGCCTCGTAGACCGGTTCCAGGGTGAGGCCGTGGCGGTCGGCGAAGTCGGCGATGAACCGGGTCAGGTCCGGGGTCGTCCGGGCGTAGCCGCCGCAGTGGAAGCCACACTCCAACGTCCAGGTGGTGGTGGCGGCGCCGAACGCGGCCCGCTGCAGCGCGCGGATGTCGTCGGCCAGGAAGTCGCCGCCGCGCAGCACGGGGAAGCCGACCGCGCGCTGGCCGGGCCGCAGCCCGGCGGCGAGGCCGGCCAGGGTGCCCCCGGTTCCGCAGGAGCAGCAGAGCACGTCGAATGGCTGGGTGATCTCGGCGGGCAGCCCGGCGGCGCCGCGTACCCCGAGCGCGTTGCTGCCGCCTTCCGGCAGCAGATGGAAGGGGCCGAACGCGGCCCGCAGCCGGTCGGCCAGGTCCGGGGACGTCCGCCGCCGGTAGGACGTCCGGTCGAGGTAGGTCAGGTGCATGCCATGCTCGGCGGCGCGTGCCAGGACCGGGTTGAGCGGGCGGTGCTCCTCCCCGCGGATGACGCCGACGGTGCGCAGCCCGAGCGCCGCGCCGGCGACGGCGACGGCCCGGACGTGGTGCGAGTAGGCGCCGCCGAACGTCAGCACCGTGTCGTGGCCCGCGGCGTGGGCCCACGCCAGGTTCGGCGCGAGCTTGCGCCACTTGTTGCCCGGGATGTCCGGATGAACGAGGTCGTCACGCTTGAGCAGCAGGCGCAGGCCGCGCGCGGCCATCCGGTCGTCGACGAGCTCGTCGAGCGGCGACGGCAGCCGCGGGCGCAGCAGCTCGGCGAGACGCGCTTCCTCACCTCGAACGGCGGCGGCCGGTGCCTCGTCCATCAGACCATTGTCGACCGTCCACGGCCGAGCCCGCACTGCCATGGCGGGCCACGGCCGCCGCGCGCCTGGGTCTGGCCGCGATGTCACGTCCTCGCGGCCGGCCGACCCGCGGCGGTCGGGTCAGTGCAGGGAGGGGAAGGTGCGGTCGGCCTGTTCGCCGGTCTCGAGGAGGTCGACGGCGTGGCCGACGATGAGCGGGTCCGGCGTGCCGACGAGCTCCGGGTCCTTGCCGGTGTAGTTGAGACGGTGCAGGACGTGGCGCATCGCCTCGAGCCGGGCGCGCTTCTTGTCGTTGCTCTTCACCACCGTCCACGGCGCCTCGACCGTGTCGGTGTAGAAGAACATCGCCTCCTTGGCGTCGGTGTAGTCGTCCCAGCGGTCCAGGGAGGCGATGTCCATGGGGCTGAGCTTCCACTGCCGGACCGGGTCGATCTGGCGGACGATGAAGCGGGTCTGCTGCTCGCGCCGGGACACCGAGAACCACAGCTTGACGATGGTGATGCCGCTGCGGGTCCACATCCGCTCCAGCTCCGGAGCCTGGCGGAGGAACTCGCGGTACTCCTCCGGCGAGCAGAACCCCATCACCCGCTCGACGCCGGCCCGGTTGTACCAGGACCGGTCGAACATGACGATCTCGCCGGCGGCCGGCAGGTGCTCGACGTACCGCTGGAAGTACCAGGAGCCCTGCTCACGGGGGGAGGGCTTCTCCAGGGCGACGACCCGGGCGCCACGCGGGTTGAGATGCTCGGTGAACCGCTTGATCGTCCCGCCCTTGCCGGCGGCGTCGCGGCCCTCGAAGACGAGCAGGAGGCGCTGCCCGGTCTCCTTGACCCAGTACTGCAGCTTGAGCAGCTCGATCTGCAGCAACCGCTTCTCGCGCTCGTAGTCGGCGCGGTGCAGGCGGGCGTCGTAGGGGTAGTTCTCGCGCCAGGTGTCGACGGGGGTGCCGTCGGGACGCAGCAGGGTGGCCTCGTCGTCGTCCTCGTCGAGGACGCGCAGCCCGGCGAGATGCTCCGACTGCTCACCGACCTGCTCCGCGAGCCCGGCGGCCCCCAGCCAGCCGCGGATGCTCTCGCCGCCATGCACCAGCGGCTCGGCCTTCACGTCGGCTCCCCTGGGGATCACCCGTTCGACCTGGGTCACATCGACTCCCTCCGCGCACCGGCTGCGTTCCCCGGCCCGGGCGGTGGTCCCGGCCGCGTCCATCCCAGGTCGGCCCTGGCCGGCCAACCGTACGAAAGTCCGCCGGTCCGGTGTTGGCGGACGAACGAACGCCCGATGGCGGAACAGTCGCACTCCGACATATCCGACACAGACCGGCCGGCATCACCGCGTCGCGGCTCGCTCCGTCCACGGCCGACGTACGGCCGAGGTCCTGTCCCGTTCCTTCCCGGCGTCGCCCACCGGCATTCACACCGCGGCCGCGGATGTCGTCCCGCCGACACCCCCACCCGCACCGGGAGTACACAGTCCATCGACGGACGGCAACATCGCCATTACCAGATGAGGGTGCCGCCCGGCCCGCGAGACAATCGCCAGGACCACCCGCACCGCACGGCGCCAGCGGCGGTGACGGATCGGCCGCTCGCCCATGTCGGTTCTTGTACGACCCGCCGCCGCGCGGGGTGCCAGGAGATAAGGAAGCAGTGTGCTGACGCCCCTGACCTCGGATGACCCCCGTCGTATCGGTCCGTTCCGGGTGGCGAACCGGATCGGCGCCGGCGGAATGGGAGTGGTCTACCTCGGATTCGGCGAGGACGGCAAGCCGGCCGCGGTGAAGGTGCCGTCGGTGGGCCTGGCGGACAGCGCGGAGTTCCGGTCGCGGTTCCGCCAGGAGGTGGACGCGGCGCGGCGGGTGCGGGGCAGCTCGGTCGCGGCGGTGCTGGACGCCGATCTGACCGGGGACCGGCCGTGGATGGCCACCGAGTTCGTCGAGGGCCGCAGTCTCGCCGACGCGGTCGCCAGCCGCGGTGCCCTGGACGACCGGCTGGTGCACGGGCTGGCGATCGGGCTCGCCGACGCGCTGGTCGCGATCCACGCGGCCGGGGTGGTCCACCGCGATCTGAAGCCGGCGAACATCCTGCTGGCCTGGGACGGGCCGAAGGTCATCGACTTCGGGATCGCGCGGGCCGCCGACAGCACCAGCCACACCCGCACGGGGATGCTGATCGGCACGCTGATCTGGATGGCGCCCGAGCAGCTGCGCGGGGACCGGGCGGGCCCGCCCGCCGACGTGTTCGCCTGGGGGGCGTGCGTGGCGTTCGCGGCGGCGGGACGCCCGCCGTTTCGGGGGGAACGCGCCGAGGCCATCGGGATGCAGATCATGACCGCCGAGCCCGACCTCGACGGGGTGCCGGCGGACCTGGTGGACCTGGTGTACGCGGCGCTGGCGAAGGAGCCCGAGGCGCGCCCGCGCGCCACCGACCTGCTGGCCCGGCTGGTGGGCCGGGACGTGCGCTCGGCGGCCGAGTCCGACCAGGCGAGCGAGACGGCGCTCGCCCAGATCTGGAACCTGCCGCCGACGCCGCCGGACGGCGCGGGCCCCGCGTTCGCCGGGCGCCCCGCGGCCCACGGCGGGCCCGGCTACCCGCCCGCCACGGCGGGCCGTCGCCCCCCGGCGGCACCGGCCGGCGGCTACCCGCCCGATCCCACCCTGCGCGACTCCCGCGCCGCCCGCGACCGCGGCTACGACGACCGGGGCTACGACGGCCGGGGCTACGACGGCCGGGGCTACGACACCCGTGGTTATGACGACCGTGGGTACGGCGGCTCGGGCCCCGGCGGGGGCACACCGCCGTCCTACGGCCCCGCCGGCTACGACGCGGCACCGCCCGGACCCGGCTACGCCCACCAGCACGGCGCCGGTCCGGGTGGGCCCGGCGGCTGGGGCGGGACGGGGCCGTCGGGCCCACCCGGAC
>NZ_FZMO01000233.1 GCF_900197875.1 Frankia canadensis
GAACATCCGGGGCATGACCCGCTCGGCACGGGGCACGATCGTCGAGCCCGGTCGGCGACGGTGGGGACAGCCCGGCCTGGTCGCGCCGGCGCGCACCCTACCGGCCGCCCGCGAGCCTGCGGGCCGCGCCGAGCGCCGCCGTGGTGCCCTACGCGGAGCTGCACTGCCACTCCGCGTTCAGCTTCCTCGACGGCGCGAGCCAGCCGGAGGATCTCGTCGAGGAGGCGGTGCGGCTCGGGCTGTCGGCGCTCGCCCTCACCGATCACGACGGGCTCTACGGCGTCGTCCGGTTCGCGGAGGCGGCCCGGGAGGTGGGGTTGCCGACCGCGTTCGGCGCGGAGATCTCGCTCGGCGCGCCCGAGGCCCGTGCGGGGGAGCCCGATCCGGGCGGCGACCATCTGCTCGTCCTCGCCCGGGACCCCGAGGGCTACCGGCGGCTGTCCCGTGTGCTGTCCGACGCTCATCTTGCCGGGGGCGAGAAGGGCCGGCTGGTGGCCGGGATCGAGCAGTGCGCCCAGGCGGCCGGCGGGCACTGGCAGATCCTCACCGGATGCCGCAAGGGCCCGGTGCCCCGGGCGCTGGCCCGCGGCGGGCCGGCCGCGGCCGGGGCGGCCCTCGCCGACCTGGTGGAGCTGTTCGGCCGGGACAACGTGGCAGTGGAGATCACCGACCATGCCCACCCGCTGGACGCGGACCGGGGCGACGCCCTCGCCGAGCTGGCCCGCGCCGCGCGGCTGCCCCTGGTGGCCACCGGCAACGTCCACTACGCCGGGCCCGGCGCGGCCCGGCTCGCGGCGACGATGGCCGCGGTGCGGGCGCGGCGCAGCCTGGAGGAGATGGACGGCTGGCTGCCGGCCGCCGCCGGCGCGCACCTGCGGTCGGGGGCCGAGATGGCGGACCGCTTCGCCCGGTTCCCCGGGGCGGTGGAGCGGGCGGCCAGCCTCGGCGCGGCCTGCGCCTTCGACCTGCAGCTGGTCGCGCCGCGGCTGCCTGACTTCCCCGTCCCCCCGGGGCACACCGAGGCGAGCTGGCTGCGGCTGCTCACCATGCAGGGCGCGGCGCGCCGCTACGGCCCGGCCGGGCAGGAACGGGTGGTCGGCGCCTACGACCAGCTCGCCCACGAGCTGGCACTGATCGAGCAGCTTGGGTTCCCGGGGTACTTCCTGATCGTCCACGACATCGTCGAGTTCTGCCGCCGGCACCGGATCCTCTGCCAGGGGCGGGGATCGGCGGCGAACTCGGCCGTCTGCTATGCCCTGGGCATCACCGGTGTCGACGCGGTCTCCTTCGGCCTGCTGTTCGAGCGGTTCCTCGCCCCGGAGCGGGACGGCCCACCCGACATCGACCTGGACATCGAGTCCGGCCGCCGGGAGGAGGTGATCCAGTACGTCTACCGCCGCTACGGACGGGACCGGGCCGCCCAGGTGGCGAACGTGATCACCTACCGGCCGCGGTCCGCGGTCCGGGACGTGGCCCGGGCGCTGGGATTCTCCCCGGGCCAGCAGGACGCCTGGTCCAAGCAGCTCGACCGGTGGTCGCGGCCCGGCGCCGGGGCCTCCGACGGCGCGGGCGGACCCGAGCACGACATCCCGTCCGCGGTGACCCGGCTGTCCGACCAGCTGCTGGGGTTCCCCCGCCACCTGGGCATCCACTCCGGCGGCATGGTGATCTGCGACCGGCCGGTCGGGGAGGTGGTGCCCGTGGAATGGGCCCGGATGCCCGGCCGCACGGTGATCCAGTGGGACAAGGACGACTGCGCGGCCGCCGGCCTGGTGAAGTTCGACCTGCTTGGCCTCGGCATGCTCGAGATGCTGCACCGGGCGTTCGACCTCATCCTCGACCACCACGGGCGTGACCTCGATCTGTCGACGATCCCCCCGGAGGACCCGGCCGTCTACGACATGCTGTGCGCGGCCGACTCCATCGGGGTGTTCCAGGTGGAGAGCCGCGCCCAGATGGCGACGCTGCCCCGGCTGCGGCCCCGGCGCTTCTACGACCTGGTGATCGAAGTGGCGCTGATCCGTCCCGGTCCGATCCAGGGCGGCTCGGTCCACCCCTACCTCCGCCGCCGCAACGGGACGGAGGAGGTGACCTACCCGCATCCGCTGCTGCGCCGGTCGCTGGCGAAGACCCTGGGCGTCCCGCTGTTCCAGGAGCAGCTCATGCAGATGGCGATCGACATCGCCGGCTTCTCGGCGGCCGAGGCCGACGAGCTGCGCCGGGCGATGGGGGCCAAGCGGTCCGCCGAGCGCATCGAACGGCTGCGCGAGCGGCTCTACACCGGCATGGCGGCCAGCGGCATCACCGGCGCGCTGGCCGACGACCTGTTCACCAAGCTGTCCGCCTTCGCGAACTTCGGCTTCCCCGAGAGCCACTCGGTGAGCTTCGCCTTCCTCGTCTACGCCAGCTCCTGGATCAAGCTCTACTATCCGGCGGCGTTCTGCGCGGCGCTGCTGGGCGCGCAGCCGATGGGCTTCTACTCCCCGCAGAGCCTGGTCGCCGACGCCCGCCGGCACGGCGTCGAGGTGCTGCGGCCGGACGTCAACGCCTCCGGCGTCGGGGCGATCCTCGTCGGGGACGAGCCGCGGGTGCGGCTGGGGCTTGCCGGAGTCCGGCGGGTGGGCGACGGTCTCGCCCGCCGCGTCGTCGACGCGCGGGCGGCCGGCGGCCCCTTCGCGGACATGGCCGATCTCGTCCGCCGGGTCGGCCTGTCCGTCGACCAGGTCGAGGCCCTGGCCACCGCGGGCGCGTTCGACTGCTTCGGGGTGACCCGCCGTGAGGCGCTGTGGGCCGCGGGCGCGGTGGCGCAGGCCCGGCCGGACCGCCTCGACGGGATGGTCTTCGGCGCCGACGTCACCGCGGTCGCGCCCTACCTGCCGGAGATGACCGAGGTGGAGGAGTCCGCGGCCGACCTGTGGGCGACGGGCATCACCACCGAGGGGTACCCCACCCGCTTCCTGCGGGAGCGGCTCGACGCCCGCGGGGTCACCACCGCCGCCGGACTGCGCGACGCCGACGCGGGGCGGCGGGTGCTGGTGGCCGGGATCGTCACCCATCGTCAGCGGCCGGCGACCGCCGGAGGCACCACATTCGTCAACCTGGAGGACGAGACGGGGCTGGTGAACGTGATCTGTTCCCCCGGCCTGTGGGCCCGCCACCGGGTGGTGGCCCGGACGGCGACCGCCCTGGTCGTGCGGGGGCGCATCGAGCGGGCCGACGGGGTGACCAATGTGATCGCCGAACGGCTGTGGCCGCTGTCGGTCGCCGCCCCGAACCGGTCCCGGGACTTTCGATAAGCGGAGCGCCAGATGTTGCACGCAGCGTAGTTATCATTCACTATCGGTTATCTCTTGGGGTGCTGCGGGTGACGAAGCAGGAGATCATCGATGTTGTTGACTGGTTCCGCGATCCGCCACCGCGGGCGACGCCGCGCCGTAGCGTCCGCCGTGGCACGCCCGGCGAGAGCGGCGTATCACAACACCGTGGTAGTGCGGCTGCTGGGCCTCTCGGCCGGCGGGCTCGCCGTCGGTGTCGTCATCGGACTCGTCGTGGGGCGCTGACCGGCGGGCGCGAGCCAGCGGGCGGACCAGCCCGCCCAGCGGCGAACCACACACAGGAGGAGCCGACGCGGATGGACGGTCATGTCGTCGACACCGACCTGCGCCGCGCCGCGGTCTGGCCGGGCCTGCGGGCGGTGCTGCCCGCGCCGGACCCACGCGCGGTGATCATCGACGCCGGCGGGGGCAGCGGCGGGTTCGCCGTCCCGATCGCCGCGGCCGGCCATGCGGTGACCGTCGTCGACCCCTCGCCGGACGCGCTCGCGGCCCTGCGGCGGCGGGCGGCGGAGCGGGGGCTCGCCGAGCGGATCACGGCGGTGCAGGGCGACCTGGGCGACCTGGTGGGTCTCGTCGGCGCCGGGCGGGCGCAGGTGCTGCTGTGCCACTCCGTCCTGGAGGTCGTGGACGATCCGCCGAGCGCCCTGGCGGAGGCGTTGCGGGTGCTGCGGCCCGGCGGGGCGCTCAGCCTCGTCGTGCCCGGCGCCGCCGCCGCGGTGGTGCGCCACGCCGTCGCCGGGCGCGTGGACGAGGCGCTCGCGGCGCTGCTCGACGAGGGCCCGCGCCCGCGCGGGGTGCCGCGGCGGTACTCCACGGCCGGAATCGCGACACTCGTGCGCGCGGCGGGGGCCGAGGTGCTCGAGGTGCATGGGGTGCGGATCTTCGCCGATCTCGTCCCGGCCGAGCGGCGAGCCGATCCGGGCGCGGCCGAACGGCTGCTGCGCCTCGAGCTCGCGGCCGCCCGGCATCCGGCCCTGCGTGACCTCGCGGCCCAGCTGCATGTGCTCGCCCGCCGACCGGGGCCGGGGCCGGCCCCACCGTCGCTGTCGGCGTCGTCGAGCCTGCCGTCGTCGGTCCTGTCGTCGTCGGCGCCGGCCGGGGGGAGCGGTGCGGGTGGGCGCTGACAGCACGATCCTGCACGTCGACATGGACGCCTTCTTCGCCTCGGTGGAGCTGCGCCGCCGCCCGGAGCTGCGCGGCCGGCCGGTGATCGTGGCCGGCGGGGAGCGGGGCGTCGTGCTGTCGGCGACCTACGAGGCCCGCGCCTATGGCGTGCGCAGCGCGATGCCGATGGGCCGCGCCCGCCGGCTGTGTCCGGCCGCGGTGGTGGTCCCGCCCGATCACGCCGCCTACCGGGCGGCGTCGGTGGAGATCATGCGCCTCTTCCAGGACGTGACACCGCTGGTCGCCCCGCTGTCGGTGGACGAGGCGTTCCTCGACGTCGCGGGAGCCCGGGGGTTGTTCGGCCCGCCGGCGCGGATCGCGGTGAACCTGCGCCGCCGGGTCGCGAGCGAACAGCACCTCACCTGCTCGGTCGGGGTCGCCCCGTCGATGTTCGTCGCCAAGATCGCGTCGACGCGGTGCAAACCGGACGGGCTCGCGGTCATCGCCCCGGACGCGGTCCTGTCCTTCCTGCACCCGCTGCCGGCGGGGGCGCTGTGGGGGGTCGGCCCGCGGGCCCAGACGGTGCTGGAGCGCCTCGGCCTGCGCACGATCGGCGACATCGCCGCCACCCCGGTGGACACGCTGCGCCATGCCCTGGGGGAGGCCGCCGGAACCCACCTGCACCGGCTGTCCTGGGGGATCGACGAGCGGCGGGTGGATCCCGGCCACCAGGACGTCACGATCGGCGCAGAACGGACCTTCCCCACCGACGTGCGCGATCCTGCGGTGCTGGCCCGGGAGCTGCTGCGGCTGTCCGGGCGGGTGGCCGCCACGCTGCGCCGGCGGCGTCGCAGGGCCCGGACCGTCTCGGTGAAGGTACGCTACGGCGACTTCCGGACCCTCACCCGCGCCCGAACGCTGCGGGACGCCACCGACGTCTCCCAGGCGATCTACACCGCCGCCGTCGGGCTGGTCGCCGACCTCGGCCTGCTGCCCGCGAGGGCGGGCGTGGACAGCGACGTCGGTATGAGGCCGGATACGCACGACGGCCACGGCCACGGCCACGGCCACGTCGACGGTGGCAGCGGCAGCGGCAGCGGTGGCAGCGGCGGCGGTGGCAGCGGTGTCGGTGTGGCGGCGGTGCGGCTGGTCGGGGTGCGGGTCGGCAATCTGCAGGATGCCGGCAGCGGCGGGCGTCAGCTGCTGCTCGGGGAGCGGCCCGACGGCTGGGCGGAGGTGGACCGGGCGTCCGACCGGGCTCAGGCGCGCTACGGCGCGGCGGCGGTCGGCCCGGCGAGTCTGCTCGGGCGGCCCACGGCGAACCGTTCGTCCGAACGACCCGGGGCGGGCGGGAAC
>NZ_FZMO01000525.1 GCF_900197875.1 Frankia canadensis
CCGTAGCCGGGGGCGCCCCCGCCCCGGGCTACGGCGCCGGTCAGCCGGCCCCCGGCTACGGCGCGCCCGGCGCGGGTCAGCCGGCCCCGGGCTATGGAGCTCCCGCCGCGGGGCAACCGGCGCCCGGTTACGGCGGCCCGCCCGCGGGCCAGCCCGCCTACGCCGGGGCCCCGGGCATGGGTCCGGGCGGCGGTCATCCGGGACGGGGGGCTCCGCCCGGCGCGGGCATGCCGGCGGCGGCCTTCGGCGGCCCCGAACCGCTGCCGTCGCAGGTCCAGCCCACTGCGCCGGGGGCGATGAACAGCCTCGCCCCGTATCGCGAGGTGGCCACGGCCGGCCGCTGGACGCAGCAGAACGGCAAGCTGGTGAAGGTCACCCTCGGTGAGGACGCCCTGGCCCTGCGCGGGTCGATGGTCGCCTACCAGGGCAACGTCGAGTTCGACTACAAGGGCTCCGGGCTGCGCGGCCTCATCGAGGGCAAGCTGACCGGCCAGAGCGTCAAGCTCATGACCTGCAAGGGTTCCGGCGAGGTGTTCCTCGCCCACGACGCCTCGGACCTGCACATCGTGGAGCTCGGGAACTCGTCGATCTGCATCAACGCGAACAACCTGCTGGCGATGGACGCCACCGTGCGCACCGAGGTCCGGCGCATCGAGAGCCCCGGCATCCCCGGCGGCGGGCTGTTCCACTTCGAGGTGTCCGGGCCGGGCTCGGTGGTCGTGATGACCAAGGGCTCGCCGATGACGCTGCCCGTGCAGGGACCGACGTTCGCGGACATGAACGCGCTGGTCGCCTGGACGACGGGGATGCGGGTCAGCGTGTCCACCCAGGTGCGGATCTCCCGGCAGATCTACGCCGGCAGCAGCGGCGAGGCGCTGGCGCTGCAGTTCATGGGGTTCGCCGGCCACTTCGTCGTCGTCCAGCCCTACGAGGTCTGAGGAGGATCGCGTGCAGGGCAGCCTGATCCAGCACTACGGGCCGACGCCCGTCATGGAGCGGATGAGCAGGCACGGCTCCAAGATCGTCAAAGTGGTCATGAACCCCGGGCAGGACCTGTTCGCCCGGACCGGCTCCATGATCGCCTACGAGGGCCTGATCGACTTCAACCCGCAGCCGCCGCAGCTGGGTCGGATGGCCTCCTCCTGGGCCACCGGCGAGGGCGTGCCGCTCATGACCGCCACCGGCCAGGGCCTGCTCTACCTCGCCGACTACGGCAAGGAGGTCATCGTCGCGCAGCTCGCCGGCGAGGGCCTGTCCGTCAACGGCAAGAACATCCTGGCCTTCGACGCCCAGCTCGACTGGAAGATCGAGCGGGTGCGCGGAGTGACGATGCTGTCCGGGATGGGGATGTTCAACGTGGTGCTGCGCGGTCACGGCTGGGTGGCGCTCACGGCGAAGGGCAGTCCGATCGTGCTCGACACCCGCGAGGCGCCGACGTACGTCGACACCGACGCGCTCGTCGCCTACACCGACGGGCTGCGGGTCGAGCCGCGGCGCACGGCCCGCCTGGGCGGGCTGATCGGCCGTGGCTCCGGCGAGGCGTTCCAGCTCGGGTTCTCCGGGCAGGGTTTCGTCGTCGTCCAGCCGAGCGAGGACGAGCGCCCCAACCTGTCGCTGCGGGGCTGAGCCGACGATGACGAACGACGGTCCGGGGGAGTCGGGGAGGATGTGGCCATGACGCACGGCGGAGCGTACGGACATCCGGGTGGTCCCGGCGGCGGCTACCCCGGTGGTCCGGGCGGCCCCGGCTACCCGCCGCCCGGGCCCGGCTACCCGGGTGGTCCTGGCGGCGGCTACCCACCCGCGCCCGGTGGATATCCGGGCGGTGGATACCCGCCGGCTCCCGGCGGCGCGCCGGGCTACCCGGGCGCCGCGCCCGGCTATCCGCCGCCCCCGCCCGGCGGCGGCTATCCGGGTGGCCCGGGTGTGCCGCCGGGGGCTCCGGGCGCTCCCGGGGCCGGCGGGCCGGCCGGCGGGATCCGCAGCAGCCTGCTGGACAACCCCGAGCGCCCCTCCGAGGAGCCGTTCAGCCTGCAGAACGGCAAGATGCTGCGGGCGGCGCTCGGCCGCGGGATGCGCGAGTTCTACGCCCGCAAGGGCGCGATGGTCGCCTACCAGGGCGGCGTCAACTTCGACGGCCACTGGGAGGGCTGGGGCAGCCAGTTCCGCAGCTTCTTCAGCGGCGGCGAGGGCCTCAACCTCATGCAGGTCTCCGGTTCCGGCACGGTCTTCCTCGCCAACCAGGCGCAGGACATCCACCTGCTCGACCTCGACGGCTACGACGGGCTGACCGTCGACGGCAAGAACGTGCTGGCGTTCAACTCCGACCTGAACTGGGACCTGGTCCGCGTCGACAGCCAGGTCGGCATCGCCGGCGTCGGCTCCTACCAGGTCGAGCTGCGCGGCACCGGCCGCGTCGCGGTATGCACCTCCGGCGCGCCGCTGGTCATGCGGGTGACCCACCAGAACTACTACTTCGCCGACGCGGACGCGGTCGTCGGCTGGTCGTCGAGCCTGCAGGTGTCGATGCAGGCGGCGGTGACGTCGTCGTCGGTGTGGCGCCCGCGCGGCAACACCGGGGAGAGCTGGCAGATGCAGTTCTCCGGCGACGGCTACGTGATCGTGCAGCCCTGCGAGCTGCTACCGCCGTACAACGCGCTGGCCGGCGCCGGCCCGGCCGGCCATTTCGGCTTCGGCGACCAGGGTTTCGGCGGCAACCAGCTCGGCGGGCACGGCGGCCAGCAGCAGGGCGGCGGCTTCGGCAACCTCGGCGGCGGCCTCGGCGGCCTGTTCGGCAACCGCTGAACCGACGTCCGAGGCGGACTTCCCACGGGTGGGGAAGCGCGTGCGGGGGACAGCGGCGCCGTGTCGCGAGCTCGGCGTGGCGTGTCTGGTTCGTCCCCCTGGTCGCGACACATGCCTCCGTGGCGCGGCCAGAACGTTGCTCCAGCCCGCCGTCATCGCCTTTTCGGTAGCGCGTCGGCCGGGCGTGCGCGGTTGATGACGTTCCTGGCGACACCGAACGGGTTCGCGAACCTGCCGGCTGTCGGCCCGGAGCGGGTCGGTCGGCTGTCCGGAGAACGCGTCAGGTCGAGGTTCTGGCGGGTGTCCGCGCGGCGGGGGCGCGGGACGGCGCTGGCCCGGGAGAGCAGGATGACGCCGCCGACGACCAGCGTCGCCGCGACGGCGAGGCCGAGCGCCCCGCCCGGGTCGCTTGGCCAGGGCACGCCGAACACGAGGACACCCAGCAGGTAGGCGGCGGTCGGGTTGGTAATGGTCATCGCGGTGACGACAGCGGCGAGCGGACCCACCGCGTAGGCCATCTGGCCCAGGCACAGGCTCGTCAGTGTGACCCCGCACAGGGCATACGGAAACCACTGCGCGACTGTTGCGTGGAACCCGTTCGCGAGGGTCACATCAGTTGTCTGTTTGAGCAGCAGCGCGCTCAGCGCGACGAACAGACCGGCCGCCGTGCCGAACTGCGCCGCCCGCACCGGGGGCCGGCGGCCGAACGACGAGCCCACGAGCAGCGCCGCCAGCACCACGATCACCGCCACCGCCAGTGGCAGTCGATGCTCGTTCAGTGGCGCCTGTGCGGGCAGGCGGGCCTGGACACTGAGCAGCAGCGCGAGTCCGGCGCAGATCGCCAGGACCGCGCACCAGGCCGCCCGGGCCATCCGCAGCCTGGTCCGAACGAGCCCCAGCGGCAGGGCGAACACCAGCTGGGTGACCATGAGCGGCTGCACCTCGGCGAGTGAACCGGCGTGCAGCGCCAGCGCCTGCAGGACGAAACCGGCGGCGTTCACCAGCCATCCCAGCAGCCACAGCGGTTCCCGGGCGAGGTCGAGCAGGTGGCCCGGGCCGGGCACCGCGACATGGTGATCGTCGCGTTCGGCGAAGCGGCTGCGGGCGGCGGCCCGCTGCTGCAGCGCCGCCGAGGACGCCAGCAAGAAGGAGGCGAGCAGGGCGAGCGGGATGAACGACGACACGGTCGGGACGGTCGCTCAGGGGGCGCCGCCGCGGCCGGCGCCTACCGGCGGCGGCTCGTCCTGCGGCGGCTCGTCCCGCGGCGGGATGGGTTCGTCGGAGGATCGCGTCGCGGCGGCGGTCGCGGGCGCCGGCGGTGATTCGTCCGTACCAGGCATGTCGCACACGATGGCGCGGAAGGTACCGGCGCCGCCAGACCCGCGGGGGTGTCTCGGGCCACCCGTTGGCACCTACATCGCCCGATCCGGCTAGCTAGGAGCGTGTGACTACTTCGGGCTCTGGACGGGCGGTTGATCCGTAGCTTGGCACTTGCCCGCGTGATTCCGACGACGCGGGACCGTTCGGACCACAGCGCCCTCCTTTCGAGCCGGCGGGGGCGGGTCCACGGTGACCTGCGCGGGGGGAAGGACGGCGATGCTGACGCCGGCAACGATTCTGCTGGGACTCCTGATCGCCCTCGCGGTGGTCGAGGCGCGCTCGCGCCGCCGGGCCGGTCCGTACCGGGCCCCGGACGACCGTGATCCATCCGAAGGGACGGCCGCGGGGCACACGGCCGATCCCGATCTCGAGCCCACGACCCACGACACGCCGCACGCCTCGATCACCACCATCACCATCCGCTCCGACGCCCACGCCCACGCCCACGCTGACACCCACGCCGACGCCCACGACCAGGCCGACGCCGACGCCGACCGCCAGGCCAGCGCCGAGACCCAGCCAGGCATCGTGATGCAGCCCGGCTTCACGAGTCACGATCACCCGGCCGCCCACGCCGACGCGCCGGCAGTGGCGGGCGGCCCGGCGCTGCCGCGTGCCACGGCCGTCAGCGCACCGACGTCGCCCGGCCCGGCCGCCGACGGTCCCTGCGCGGCCGGCGACGCGGCGGGTGCGCGGATCGTGGAGCACGACGAGAAGGGCGTGACGGCCGAGAGCGCTCCGACCGTGCCCCTGTCCCGGCCGGCGACCCGCGCACAGCCGGCCGCGGCCGCCCCCCAGCCGATGCCACTGGTCCAGTCCCTGCCGCCGGTCCAGCCGGTCCAGCCGGTCCAGCCGGTCCAGGCAGTCCAGCCGGTCCCAGCCCAGCCGGGGCAGGTGGGCGGGCCGGCGCAGCCTCGGCTGCCGCGTCCTCGGGGGCCACTGCCCGCGCCGGTGCCGCGTCCCTCCCGGTCGCACGGGCTGCCGCCGAGCGGGTGGATCCCGCGCCAGCCGGGGGCGCTGCCCGCCGTGCCAGGGGCGGCCTTCATCCCGCGCTCGGCCCGTACCCGGCGGCCGGTCTGCCCGCGGCCGACCCTCGCGCCGCGTTGGCGTCAGGCCGGCCCGCCGGCCGCACCGGTCACCGGCAACGACGGGAGCTGAATCCCCGCGGGGCGGTGCATCGCGCCGCCCCGCGGGAGCGCGGCGCGGCCACCGCCCGGCTGGTGTGCTTCAGCGGCGCCGGCTTCAGCGACCAGCTGACCGCGGCCGCCGCCGCGTCACGGGACGTCCTCCTCGTCGGCGCGGCCGACCTCTACGCCGACGCCTGACGCCGGGCGGCCCGGGCCGTCGGGGCCGTTCGCCGCACTGAACAGGCGCTCGCGTTCGGCGGCGACGATCTCGCGGGCGAGGTCGGCCTCGGAGACGTCGAACGCCTCGGGGGCGCTCGACGCGGTGGCGCTCTCCCGCGCGAAGTCGTCGAACAGGGCCCGCTTGCGCGCCAGGATCTCGCCGATCCGCTGGTCGACGCCCTGGTCGGACAGCAGCCGGTGCACCTGGACGGACTCGACCTGGCCCATCCGGTGCGCCCGGGCGATCGCCTGCCACTCGATGGTCGGCTTGAGCTGCGGTTCGCACAGGATGACGACGGACGCGGCCTGGATGTTGAGCCCGACCCCGCCGGCGACGATCTGCGCGACCAGCACGGCGCCGTGCCCGGCCGCGGCGAACTCGTCCACGACCTGCTGGCGCCGCGCCGCCGGCACGGAACCGGTGAGCGGGCCGAACACCGGCCCCGGCAGCACGCGTGCCACCAGGTCGAGCACGCCACGGAAGTGGGAGAAGACGAGCACCCGCCGACCGTTGGCCTCGGCCTCGGCGACGATCTCGACCAGCCGGGCGACCTTCTGCGAGTGCTCCCCGGCCGTCATCGCGGCCTGCCGCATGGCCATGAACGCGCCGGCGTCGACCGCGGCCCGGTAGGCGGCCCGGTCCGCGCCCGACATCGGCAGCACCTCGTCGACCTCGACGAGCTCGGGCAGCTCGGTGAGTACGTCCTCCTGGTTGCGTCGCAGGTAGGCCGGTGCGACCTGGCGGCGGAACAGCCGGGGGGACAGGCCACTGGTGTCGACGACGAGTCCGGGCTGCACGTAGCGGACGAGCGCGGCGAAGTCGTCGAGCCGGTTCTCCAGCGGGGTGCCGGTGAGCAGCAGCGCCCGCTCGGCCCGGTCGAGGACGGCGGCCGCCGCGCCAGACCGCTTCGTCTGCGGGTTCTTGATGTAGTGCGCCTCGTCGACGACCACACAGCCGAGCTCCACGCCGTCGAGATGGGGGGAGAGCCAGCCGAGCGTCTCGTAGGTGGTGACGGCGACCCCGCCGCCGCGCCGCCAGTCGCCGACCGCGGAGGACCGGCCCGGGCCGTGCAGCCGGTGGGGACGCAGCGTCGACTTCGCGGCGATCTCCCGGACCCAGTTGGTGACCACCGCGGCGGGGCAGACGACCAGGCCGTGATGGTGGCCCTGGGAGCGCAGGTGGGCGAGCACGGCGAGGGCTTCGACGGTCTTGCCCAGCCCCATCTCGTCACCGAGGATGACCCGGCGCTGGACCAGCGCGAACCGGGCGCCGAAGCTCTGGTAGCCGCGCAGCGTGCCGACGGTGAGGTGCTCGGTGTTGAGGGACAGGGCACGGACGGCCTCGACGATCTCCTCGGGCAGGTCGCCGTGCGTCCGCGCCTCGTCCTCGGGTGCGAAGCCGAGCTCGGCGAGCATGCCGAAGTAGTCCGCGGGCCGGTGCAGGAAGTCGTCCCACGGGTCGGCGGAGGGCGCGGTGCTGGTCGGGGCGGTGCTGGTCGGGGCGGTGCTGGTCGGGGCGACGGTGGCGGCGCGGGCCAGGACGGCGTGTACGCCGGCGAGGAGGTCCGCCGCGCTCAGGTGCGCGACCGGGAACACGACCAGCTGGGCGGGGTGGCGTTCGAGGGCGTCCGCGAGTCCGGTGAGTTCCCGGGCGCGGTCCAGGTCCCAGGTGGCGCCCCGCAGCCGGCGGGTCGCGTCCCAGGCGCCGAGCCGGCGCAGGAGCTCGGTGGTCGCCTCGGTGCGGTGGCGGATGTCGATGCGGACGGGCATCTCGTCGTAGGTCGTCTGCCACAGTGTCTGGGCCGCGCCGCGCAGCCGCGTCGCCAGCGTCGGACCGATGCCCGGGACGTGCTCCAGCCGGGCGCCATGCTCGATCACCTGCTGGACGACGGTGATGCCCGCCTCGGTCAGCGGGGTGATGCTCAGCCGGTCGCGGGTCGCCTCGCGCAGCCGGGCGACGGGCATCGCGGTGAGCACGCGGCGCGTCTCGGCCCGCCGGATCCGCTCGCCGGCCCGGGCGGCGGCGGCCCGGTAGCCGGCCTCGTCGCCGAGGGCCCGCGCGATCACGGCGTTCGCCCGGGCCAGCCCGGCCACCTCGATGCCGTCGACGAGCCTGGCGCGCTGACCCGGCGCCACGGCGAGGGCGAGGTGCCGGGCGAGGCCGACGTCGTCGGCGAGGGCGTCCGCGCCACCGATGCCCCGCGTGCCGTCCTGGTCCGGCGTCAGCTCGGCGAGGATGGCCGCCAGTCCGTGCTCGATGCCCCAGGCCTCGTACTGGTCGAGGAACGCGGCGGCCTGCTCGCCCGCGTCGCGTCGCGCCCGGCCGGAGACGAGCCGGCGCGCGCCGAGCACGGCGCGGGCCCGGTGGACGGCGTCGGGGATCTCCCCGGTCAGCTGGTCCAGGTAGTGCGCGGCCCGGTCGGTGAGGTCGGGGACGCGGGCCGCCCGCGCGAGGGCGCCCAGCCGGGCGTCGTCCTCGCCGCGCAGCGGCAGCACCTGCCAGGCCGGTGTGCCGTCCCGCGGGACCTCGACGACGGCGCGGCGCAGCTCGCCAGCGGCGGCCGACACCTGCTCGGTGATGCGCGCGCGCCGGGCCAGCAGGGCGCTCGCCTGCTCCGCCCAGCCGCCGACCCGCGCGATGGTCTGGGCGAGCTGGTGTCTTTCCGTTCTGTTCATCTGGTCCGTACGCCCCCGGCTCGTCGCGGCGAACACTATCTTTTCCGGCCGGCCGAGGTCTTTGCGGCTTCGATGGCGGGCTGGAGGGGTGCGGTCGGCCGTTTCCGATAGCGTGGACGTTTCGCCGATCGGGGAGGACTTCGTGCTGCTGGAGGAGCTCAAGCCGGGGCTGCGCGTCGACGGGCTGATTCCCGCCGAGGTGGTCACGGTGATCTACGCGCAGTGGCACGGGGCCAGCGCGTTGGAGCTCACCTACAAGCGTTCCGACGGTGCTCTCGGCCAGCAGGTGGTCTTCCGCCGGGACGAGGCGGGACTGTCCGTCGCCCGGGTGGGCGGGCGCGCCTTCGACGCGAGCGCGCCGGATTTCAAGCTGGCCGCCGAGGCGCAGCGCATCACCCTGGCGGGCCTGTTCGACCCGATGCTGGCGGTGGCCACCAGTGACGTGCAGCCGTTGCCGCACCAGATCCGCGCCGTGTACGGCGAACTGCTGCCGCGTACGCCGCTGCGATATCTGCTTGCCGACGACCCCGGCGCGGGTAAGACGATCATGGCTGGCCTGTATGTCAAGGAACTGATCCTGCGCGAGGATGTCACGCGCTGCCTGGTCGTCACTCCGGGCGGACTGGTGGAGCAGTGGCAGGACGAGCTGTTCCTGCGGTTCGGCCTGCGTTTCGACCTGCTGACGACGCAGCTGGTGGACGCCGACGCCCACGTCAACGTCTTCACGCGCCACCCGCTGCTGATCGCGCGGATGGATCAGCTCGCCCGCAGCGAGCCGTTGAAAGCCCAGCTCAGGGAGTCGGAATGGGATCTGGTCGTCGTCGACGAGGCCCATCGGATGGGTGCGCACTACTTCGGCGGCAAGCTGACGAAGACGAAGCGTTTCCAGCTCGGTGAGCTCCTCGGCGACATCACCCGGCATCTGCTGCTGATGACCGCCACCCCGCATTCGGGCAAGGAGGAGGATTTCCAGCTCTTTCTGACCCTGCTCGACCGGGACCGTTTCGAGGGCCGCGGGCGCCGGGCGGCCGACACGTCCGGAATCATGCGCCGCATGGTCAAGGAGGATCTGCGCACGTTCGACGGGCGCGCGCTGTTCCCCGAACGGATCGCCGAGACCGTCCCGTACGAGCTGACCGCGCTCGAATACGACCTGTACGAGCAGGTCACCGCCTACGTCCGGGAGGGCATGAACCGGGCGGAGCGGATCGGCGGCACCCGGCGGACCACCGTCGGCTTCGCGCTCACGGTGCTGCAGCGCCGGCTGGCGTCCAGCCCGGACGCGATCCACCGCTCCCTCGTCCGCCGCGCGGAGCGCCTCGAACGCCGCCGCCGAGACATCCTCGCGGGCCGGTACGCCGAGCGGGAGCTCACCGTCGACCTCGACGCCCTGGACGGCGGTGAGTACAGCGCCGAGGAGACCGAGCGGCTGGAGGACGGGCTGCTCGACGCGGCCACCGCCGCCGAGACGGTCGAGGAGCTCGGAGCCGAGCTCACCGAGCTCGGCGTGCTGATCGAGGCCGCCGGGCGGTTGCGGGAGAGCGGCACCGACCGCAAGTGGACGGAGCTGAGCCAGATCCTGCGCGGCCACGTCCTCGCACCCGACGCCCACGGCCGGCCCCGCAAGCTGATCATTTTCACCGAGCATCGCGACACCCTCGACTATCTGACGGCCCGCATCGGCGCGGTGCTGGGCCGGCCTGGCGCGGTCCGCGCGATCCACGGCGGGGTACGCCGCGCGGAGCGCCGCCAGATCACCGAGGAGTTCACCAAGAACCCCGACTGCCAGATCCTCGTCGCCACCGACGCCGCCGGTGAGGGTCTGAACCTGCAGGCCGCGCATCTGATGGTCAACTACGACCTGCCGTGGAACCCGAACCGCATCGAGCAGCGCTTCGGCCGCATCCACCGCATCGGCCAGCACGAGGTGTGCCGGCTGTGGAACCTGCTGGCGACCAACACCCGCGAGGGCGAGGTGTTCACCCGGCTGCTGGCGAAGGTCGACGAGATGCGCCGGGCCTACGGCGGGCGGGTCTTCGACGTGCTCGGCGAGGCCTTCACCGAGACGCCGCTGCGCGACCTGCTCATGGAGGCCATCCAGTACGGCGAACGCGCCGACGTGCGGGCCAGGATGCACCAGGTCATCGACCGCAACGTCGGCGACGGCCTGCGCGAGCTGCTGCGCGAGCGGGCGCTGGCCACCTCGAGCCCCGCCGGCGCCGACCTCGACGCGCTGCGCGCCGCGATGGACGCCGCCCACGCCCGCCGCCTGCAGCCGCACTACATCGAGCTCGCCTTCCGGGCCGCGTTCGGCCGCCTCGGCGGTCGGATCGTCCGACGTGAGTCGGGCCGGTTCGAGATCGGATCGGTCCCGCCACCCGTCCGCGCCGGCCGGCACGGCCCGATCGCGACCAGGTACGACCGGGTCGCCTTCGACGTCGGCAGGGTCGAACCCGACGGGCTGGTCCGCGCCGACCTGCTCGCACCCGGGCACCCGCTGCACGACGCCGTTCTCGCGGAGGCCGTCCGCCAGTTCGGCGGCGCGCTCAACCACGGCACCGTCCTGGCCTCGACGACGCTGCGCGAGCCGCACCTGCTGGTCGGCGTGATCGAGGAGGTCGCCGACGCCACCGGCACCAGCGTCGCCCGCCGCTTCAGCTACGCCCACGTCGACAGCGCCGGCACCGTCACCCCGGCCGGGCCCGCGCCCTACCTGGACTGCGTCGCCGTTCCCGACGGGCCGGCGCGCGCCGCCGTGCGCGCGCTGCCCTGGCTCGCCGACGCCGAGGACCGGGCCGTCAGCTGGATCATCACCCATCAGCTGCCCGGCTACCTCGCCGAGGTCCGCCCGCACCGGGCCGCGGAGCTCGCCCGCACCCGCGAGCTGGTGACGCGCCGGCTGGAGGACGAGCGGGACCGCCTGCTCATGGACGCCCGGCTCGCCGCGGAGCGCGAGCGAGCGGGGGAACGGCCCCGCGAGTCCGCGGAGAGCCTGCACCGCAAGGCCGTCGACCTCGACGGCCGGCTGCGCGCCCGCCTCGAGCGGCTCGACCGGCAGGCCCTGATGTCGACCCGGCCGCCGCTCGTGCTCGCCGCCGCCCTCGTCCTGCCCGCCGCCGGCCTCGCCGCCGAGCTGCCCGCGGCGGCCTCCCTCGACGCCCGAAGCTCCCGCGAGGTCGAACGCCGTGGCGTCGATCTGGTGATGGCCCGCGAGCGGGACCTCGGCCGCGTACCCGTCGAGCAGCCACCCAACAACGTCGGCTTCGACATCCTGTCGACCGACGCCGGCGGCGGGACCGTCCGGATCGAGGTCAAGGGCCGCGTCGCCGGCGCCCGGGACTTCTTCGTCACCCACAACGAGGTGATGACGGGCCGCAATGCCGCGCCGCGCTACCGGCTGGCGCTGGTGAAGGTCGACCCCCGCGGCCCGCGGTATGACGAGGTCCGCTATCTCGACAATCCGTTCGCGGGTGCCGAGCTCGGCGACTTCGACGCCACCGGAATTCGCGGCGACTGGGCGCGAACCTGGGCCAAGGGACGCGCGCCCTTCTGACGAAAGCCCCGCACGGATCTCGCCGAAACCACGTGTGCCGGTTTCTTCCCGGCCCCTGACGGGCGGAATCGGATGGTGGTCCGCGCGGGAGGCTACCGCGCGATGCCGATCGTCTCGCCGACGCTCGCCGGGTCCTCGACGGCGTGCAGCATGTAGTGGGCCACGTCGGCGCGGGAGACCGAGGTGCCGCGGGGCAGGTTGCGCCCGTGGGCCGTGCGGTAGCTCGCGGTCAGCGGGCCGTTGGTCAGGCGCGGCGGGCGGACGATCGTCCACTCCTGGCCGCTCGCGCGCAGCGAGTCCTCCATGCGGGCCAGATCCGCGTAGTGCCCGCGGAGCACGGCCTTGATCGTCGGCCCCATGACGTGGCGCATGGCGAAGCTGTCACCGGGGTCGTGCCGCGGCGGGCGCGGACGCGCCGGGGAGGCGATCGTGCCCAGCGGCGCGGCGCTGACGACGACGATCCGCCGCACGCCGGTCGCCCGCATCGCCGCCAGGATCGTCTCCGTGCCGTGGGCCGCCACGTCGGTGTCCTGCCGACTGTGCCCACCGAGGGCGGACAGGACCGCGTCCGCCCCGGCCACCGCCGGGATGAGCACCTCCGGGTCGTCGCTCGCCAGGTCGGCGGCGACCACCTGGCCGGGCGACGGTGTGACCGCCTCCGGCCGGCGGGCCACGGCCGTCACCTCGTGCCCCGCCGCGAGCGCCTGCCCAAGCAGCAGCCGGCCGATACCACCGGTCGCCGCGACTATCGTCAGCTTCACGTGCCTGCTCCTCTCCTCGGCCAGGCAGGCCGGCCGCGCCGGATCCGCCTGGTCCTGTCCGTCAGCCCGGCCCGCTCCCCGTCGGATGGTCCGGCTCGCCGCCGGGTCGCACCGGTCCGCCGTGTCAGGTCGGACGGTCGCCCGTCGTCATTCGGTATGACGGAAGCGGGAGGACGAACATGACCGACACGGCGCTCGAGGTGTTCGAGGCACAGCGTCCGCGCCTGCGGGCGGTCGCCTACCGCCTGCTCGGCTCGTTCAGCGCGGCCGACGACGCGGTGCAGGATGCCTGGCTGCGCCTGAACCGGACCGACCTCGACGAGGTGACGAACCTGCCGGGCTGGCTGACGACCGTCGTCGCCCGGCTCTGCCTCGACCAGCTGCGCGCGCGTCGCGCCCGCCACGAGGAGCCGGCCGGGGTCCACCTGCCGGAGCCGCGGGTGACCCCGCTGGGCAGCGCCGATCCCGAGCAGGAGGCCCTGCTCGCCGACGCCGTCGGCCTCGCCCTGGTCGCCGTGCTGGGCACGCTGAGCCCGGCCGAGCGGCTTGCCTTCGTCCTGCACGACCTGTTCGACGTGCCGTTCACCGAGGTCGCGACGATCGTCGGGCGCTCGCCCGGGGCCGTGACCCAGCTGGCCAGCCGCGCCCGCCGCCGGCTGCGCGCCCTGGAGCTGGGCGCGGGCGGCGAACCCCGCGCGGCCGGCGATCCGCCGCCCGCGAGCGTGGCGCCCGCGAGCGTGGGCACGTCGAGCGCGGATGACGAGCCGGGCCGCGGGGTGGACCCCGTCGCCCAGCGCCGCCTCGTCGAGGCGTTCCGCGCCGCGGCCCGCGACGGGGACCTGGACCGTCTGCTCGCGGTGCTCGATCCCGACGTCGAGCTGCGTGCCGACACCGGCCCGGTCGCGTCCCGCCGGATGCGGGGCGCCCAGGCTGTCGGCGCGCGGGTGTCGACGTTCGCGCCGATGGCGCCCCACGGGCGGGTGGCGCTGGTCAACGGCCTGCCCGGCATCATCGTCGTCCCGTCGGGCGGGCCCGTCGTCGCCGTTCTGGGCTTCACGGTCCGCGCCGGTCGGATCGCGGCCATCGAGGTCCACACCGACCCCGACCGGCTGCGCCACCTCGACCCGAACACGTCTGTCTGGTGATGCGCCGCGAGCAGGGTCGCCCGGTCCGCGGCCGACGATGGTCGCCCGAGACCGGTCCCGCGGGTGCGGCCGTGCGGCGGATCACCACACCCCCTCGCCGTCCATGGGAACTGGTGGACACCCGCGCGCACGCCCGCAGTGGGACGGGGCGCCTCCGCCGTGGGGAGGTTCATGCCGGCCTCTGGAGCGGGATAGCCGGCGAGGTCGGTGGACTGGTGGCGCCGGCCGCGCCGGGATGCGCCGTGGTGGTCAGCAGCTCGGCGCCAAGGATCTCAATCTGTACTTCGATCGCCCGTCGGACGGCCGGCAAGGAGGATAGGTGATCGAGGTCCGCCACCAGGACACCGGCGGCTTCGGACCGGATGACGGCGTCGAGCAGCACCGTGAGGCCCGGCCGAATGATCCGCCCCGGCGGCATGCGGCGGTCCACAAAGATCTCGGCCAGGGTCAGGCCCTCGGCGCTGGCGTGCTGGGTGAGCTGGTCGTGTAGGCGTTCGATTTCGGCCTCGTCGGCGTGCTCGGAGCTGATGTAGCCGTAGACGGTTCGAGGCATGGGTGTCCCTCCTTCACGGTGCGTTGGGGCAGGCGGGACCGGTGGAGGGTCTCTTCGACGCCCACATGGGGCGCCGCCTGGCACCTCCGGTCCCGCGTCTATGGGAGGCCGAGGACTCGGCCGCAGTGCCTACGCCGACGTCTCGATGGCGGGCGCGGCGAAGAAGGCCGTGAGGCGGTCGCGGATGACTTCGGCCAGGCGCTCCGGCGGGCGGGTGCCGCAGTCGACGCGCAGGACGTCGAAGCGCTCGGTGGCCTGGCGGTAGAAGTGGGCTTCGGCGTGGCTGGAGCCCGGGGCAAGCTGGAAGCGGTTGTGGGCGCCCCGCTCTACCAGGCGGCGGGCGATGATGTCCGGGTCGGCCTCGAGGATGACGCACAGGTCGGGCCGGGTGGCCTCGGCGTTCAGCGCCCAGAGGAAGGCCGGGTCCAGGCCGTCGAAGCGCTGCATGACGAGCCCCGACGGGACGTAGCGGTCGGAGATGACGGCCTTTCCGAGCTCCAGGTGCGGCCGGATTTCGGTTTCGACGTGGTGGTAACGGTCCGCCGCGTACAGGCAGGCCAGCGCGTGTCCGGTGACGGTCTCGGTCAGCTGGCGGGCCAGCACGCCGATGGGGCCGGTTGAGGGTTCGGCGGTGATGTGGACGTCCTCGCCGGCGGCCACGAGTAGCTGGGCGAGGTGGTGCACGAGGGTGGACTTTCCCGCCCCGCTCGGTCCGTCGATGCTGATCAACAGCCCCCGGCGGTGATCAGAAAAGGGTCGCAGAGTCATCGTCGCCTCCAGGCGGAAGGCCCCGGAGTTCGTCCAGGGACAAGGGGCGGCCGTCCGGGCTCTTCGCCGGAAACGCAAACAGACGAGCCGTGACGAGGGCGTCGTAGGTGGCGCGGTGGGGCCGGAGCTGCGAGTCCAGGCCGTTGGCCAGGTTGAATGCCTCCACCAACGAGCCGAGCCGGTAGCTGACGCGCTCGGGCCGCAGTCGCCGGGCGAGCTTCAGCGTGTCGAAGACTTCCTGTGGTTCCCAGCCTGGGAGCGTGCGCCGCAGGACGGCCAGGTCGACGTGTGCGTTGTGGGCCACGACGGCGATCTCTTCGAGGCGGGCGCGGATCTCCTTCTCTACGTCGGCCACAACCGGCGCGGCGGCCACGGCCGCATTGGTGATGCCGTGGATGCGCCGGGCGAAGCTGGTGATCGGGCGCTCCGGGCGCAGGAGCCAAGCGGTCGGCTCCCCGATCATGCCGGCGGTGATGGGCACGACCGCCAGCTCCACCAGGTCCGGCGGCTGCTGACCGTTGCCCTCGACGTCGACGACGGCGTAGTCCAGGTTCGTCCAGTCGGTCATGAGGCGGCGCGCTCCGTCCATCCGATGTCGGCGCGGCCGTGGCGCCGGCTGAGGTGAGGATGGCGCACGTCGTGGATCTGGAAGGCGAGAGCGTGCTGAAGGAAGTAGCGCGGCTGCTCGTGAGGGAGGCCGGCAACCACGGCGGCGCGGTCGGTGATGTCCAGGACCTCCAGCCCGTCGCCGTCCGGGACGGAGCTGGCCAGGGCTGTGAGCTGCTCGGCCGTGGGGACCTGGTGGGCCTCACTGCACCGCCGGATCTGTCCCACCGGGCAGATGTCGCACAGCTCGCGGACGCCGTAGTGCCCGTTGTAGTCGGGTAGTCCGTGGACGTAGGACACCGCGCAGGAGGTCTTGCGAAACAGCTGGGCCCGATCGGCGAGGGCTTCCAGTACCCGCCGCTCCAACGTCTCGGGCACCACCTTGCGCCGGGCGGTGCCGGCGTACGGCTCCGGGAGGCCGGCGGCCTGGTAGTAGGCCGCGATCTCGTCCCGGTAGAAGAGGCCGGTGAAGACGGTGGCGTCGGCGTGCCGGGACAGCTCCGCCGCCCGGGATAGGTGCTCGTCCGTGTCGTTGAGGCCGGGCACCAGCGGGCGCCAGTAGAAGATCGTGCGGTAGCGGCGAGGCCGGACAGCGGTTGCCAGACGCAGCGAGGCCGCCGCGACCTCGGACGGGTAGGGCTCGATGCGCCGGTCCTCGATGCCGGAGTAGGTGAGAAGCAGCGTCATCTTGATGGAGCCCAGCCGGTTCAGGCGCTCGCAGTCCTCGGCCCGCAACTGGTGGCGGGTGATCACCAGGACCCGCGCGTCCAGCAGCACCTTGACGACGCTGTCCGGGCGCTCGACGTCCACCTGGACGACAAGGCGCTCGCCCGGCTGAACGAGATCTTCCCGGGCTACCGGACGGCCCCCGAGCACTTCGCCTGGTAGCGAAGACCGCCCTCTGCGTGCAGCCACCGTGCCCTGCGGTGTCCCACGGTGGCGCCACCAGCGCCGGACGCCGGCAAGGCTAGCTCGCTGTGAAGTCGGACGTGGCGAGCGCCGGCTCCTGTCCGAGTCGCTGCGTCCGCGGGGCGCGCCGATCGACCGTGCTACCCGCGCAGTCGTGGCGGGATCAGCGCAGGGTGGAGGCGGTCCACGGCTCGCAGGTGTCCGCGCTGACCTGTCTGGTGTCCCACTTGCAGCCCCGCCAGCGAAGGGCGACGATCCCCGGCTGGGGGCCGGCGATGGAGTCCGACCGTTCGACCGGGGCGCAGTCGCCGGCGAGCGCGACCCGACCGGCGTGCGCGGCCCCCTGGGCATCCGTGTAGCGGTACTCGGCGTAGGTGCTCCAGTCGTCGTTGCAGAGGAGATCCTTGACCGTGAAGGAGTTGCGGCCCTTCGCGGGGTTCGCGGTTCCCGCGTTGAACCAGACCACACCTGCGTAGTTGCCGGCGGCGTGGTAGACGATCTGGCTGGTCGTGCCGCCATTCGGATCGGGCTGCGGGGCCGGTTGCGGCGCCGGGGCGGGTTGCGGCGCCGGGGCGGTCGTAGGCTTGGTGCGCGGGCGCGGGGGAGAGGTTTGGGCACGCTGGTCCGGCCCGGAGCCCGCGGTGCCGCCCGCCGGGCCGCCGCCGCTACGGGCTGCCCCCGACGGTTCCGCGCTGCCACCGGTCGGCCGGTCACCGGTGCCGGGTTGCGCCGGCGACGCATCGGTGAAGGGCGCAGTCGGTGCACCGGTGGCCGGATTCGTGCTCCCGGTCCGGTCGCCGCTCCCAGTCGGGTCGGCGGAGCCAGCCGGCTGCCGCGAGGTGGCTGCGAGGGTCGCGTGCGGTGCCGGCGCACCGTCGGTGGCCAGGGCTTCTCCGGACCCGCCGCCCAGGCCGACCAGTAACACCGTCACGGCGAAAACGACCAGCAGGACCGCCGCCGCCACTGCGACCAGCACGGCCCGCCGGCGACGGCCCCGCCGGCTGTCAGGCTGGCCGCCCGCTTCCACCGGCGGACCCGCAGGGCCGTCTCCCGGCGCTGGCGGAGTCTCGCCCGGCGCCGCCACACTCGCGGCCGAGGGCTCCGCCGGCGGCTGCGCCTCCTCGACCTGCTCCGCTTTCTCCGCCTTCGCCTGCGGTGCTGCCTGGTCCGGCTTCGCCTGCGGTTCTCCCGGATCGGGCTTCGCCGGCGGTTCCGTCAGGTCTGGGGGTGGCGCCGATGCCACGGGGGCGGTCCGGGCGTCCGACAGGAACCCCGCGTCCTCGGCGAGCTGGCGGACGGCTGCTTCGGCACCGGACAGCCCGGCGATCTTCTCGCCGGCCAGTTCGCCGATCAGGTCGATCGCGCCCGGCCGCGCGTCGGGGTCCCGTGCCAGCGCGCGCCGCAGCAGCGGTTCGAGGTTCCTCGGCAGGTCACCGAGGTCGGGCTCGACGCTTAGCCGGCGCAGCGCCGACGCGATCGGCGTGTCCGTCTGCGGCCCGGCGAACAGCCGACGCCCCGTCGCAGCGAAGGTCACGCAGAGCCCCCAGGCGAACACGTCCGCGGGCGCGCCGACGCGCTCGCCGAGAAGCTGCTCGGGCGCCATCCAGGCCACTGTTCCGAGGATCTCACCGGTGCGGGTGTAGGCCGTCTCGTCCAGCGCCCGGGCGATGCCGAAGTCGATGACCTTCAGACCGTCCCAGGCGAGCAGGATGTTCGCCGGTTTCAGGTCACGGTGGACGAGCTCGACCTCGTGGACGGCGGCGAGCGCACTCGCGAGGCCCGCGGCGAAGGCGACCAGCCGAGGGCCGCTGAGGCAGCCCCGTTCCGCGATGGCCCGGGCGAGGCTGACGCCGTCGACGTACTCGATGGCCATCCACGGCCGGTCGGCGTCGAGGTCGGCCGCGAGCACCTCGGCCACGTACCGGCCGCGCACCCGACGGGCGGCGGCGATCTCCCGACGAAAGCGTTCCCGGAAGTCCGCATCCGCGGCCAGGTCGGGTCGGATGATCTTGATGGCTGCCGGCCGGTCGTCCGTGCCGAAGGCGAGATAGACGGCACCCATGCCGCCGGCGCCGAGCCGCCCGTGTAGCCGGTACGTGCCGACCGCCCGCGGATCGCCCTCTGCCAGCGGCGCCAGCACGTCCCCCGCCTCCCGTCGAACTGTGGTGCCTCAGGTCATGATCCCACGATCCGGTCGTTCACGGTATCGACTCTGCCACCCAGTGCGCAGGACCAGCCCTACCTCGCGGCGCCGGTGCTGGTGCCGGAATGCTGACGGGTCGATCAACCCGTCGCGGGCAGCGGCGACGCGGCGCTTCCAGGCCGGCGTGGGTGGAGACGATCGCCACGGGCCGGATGTGGGGGCGCCTGCCCGAGCCGTGACGTGATCGGCACGCCGGACGCGAAGGATCGGAAGGCCTTGCTGGGAGCTGGGCGCGACCGTGGCCGCGAGGCCCGTGTCTGGCATCGAGTGTCCGACTCCGGCTCCGGCTCCGGCTCTGCGACGAGGCGACGAGGCGACGAGGCGCGTAGCATTGTCGCATGCTGTTTCGAGTGCCGGAGGTCGACACGGCCGACGAGCGGGTGCTGACCGAACTCGACCAATTCCGTGGAGAGCTGCGCCACCAGGTCGCCGAACCGCGGCGGTGGCTGGGGCAGCTGCGGCGCAGCCTGATCGCGGGCGCGATCAGGGGGTCGAACACGATCGAGGGCTACACCGTCGACGTGGCGGATGCCGAGGCGGTCGCGGCCGGCGAGGAGATGCCGACGGCACACGACGCGCATACCCGTGCCGCGGTCACCGGTTATGCGGACGCGTTGACCTATGTACTTCAGGCCGCCCGATTCGAGGTTTTCGGATTTCACCCGATGCTGCTGTCAGCACTGCACTTCATGATGCTTCGCGGGGATCTCGACCGGTCACCGGGCCGGTACCGGCTTGGGTCGATCTGGGTGTCCGGCGCGCCCGACAATCCACCGGTCTACACCGGGCCCGACGCCGAGCGCGTGCCCGAGCTCATGGACGAGTTGTGCGGCTGGCTCCAAGGCGGTGACCTGGATGCCCCCGTCGTCGTCCGGGCCGCCATGGCACATCTGAACCTTGTCAGCATCCATCCCTGGCGTGACGGGAACGGACGGATGGCTCGCTGCCTGCACACCCTGGTGCTCGCCCGGCATCTCATCCTCGCGCCGGAGTTCTCCAGCATCGAGGAGTGGCTCGGATCGTCCCCCCACAACACCGCCATGTACTACGCCGCGCTGGGCGAGGCCCAGGGTGGAAGCTTCCAGCCAGAACGCGACGCGCACGGCTGGCTGCGCTTCTGCCTGCGTGCCCACCACCTGCAGGCCCAGCTGGTCCAGCGCCGCCTCGACATCGCGGCCGAAGTCTGGCAAGCGGTGGCTGACCAGGCCGCGGCAGCCGGGCTCGGCGAGCGCACCATCGCCGCCCTGTACGCGGCGACCCGGCCGGAGGGGGTGCGTCGCACCACGTACATGCGCGACGAGGGCCTGACCCGCGACCAGGCGATCCGCGACCTGCAGGGACTCAAGGCCGCCGGCCTGATCGAGGAGGTCGGCCACGGCCGCACTCAGCGCTACCTCGCCGCGGGCCCCACCGCCCAAGCCGCACGCTCCGTCCGCGCCGCCCTCGCCGCCCAGCCCCTCCGCGACCCTTACGGCACCGCCTGACACGCCCGGAACCGACCGCGCCACAGACGGGTCTCGCCGACAGCGGCACCGAACCCGCCTCGCCGAACGCCGAGTCGCGGACCCCGGGGCCGAAGACGTCGCTGGCCCGAACCGCCGCGGCGCGGACCCGGCCGGACCGGTGGGCGTCGAGCAGCTCGGCCCACATGGTGGCGCGCACCGCGCCCCTCCGGGTGGTCGTCTCAACCGGGCCGGGGCTTTGTTTCCCCTTACCCGTTGACCTACCTGAACGTGCATACCTACAATTTCCTTGGCCAATGTAACTAGTTACATTGGCGGTAAGACTTGGCTGCGTCGCAGGTTGCATCGCTGTCACCGATCCGGGCGAGCCGTGCGTTCGGCCGTCGGCCATGGGTTCCCGTCCTCGCTGGGTGCGTGGACCAGACGTTGCCGGCCCCCGCCCCCGCCGGTTGTCCCTCTCCTCCGCTCACCCGAATGGCCGAGGAAGAAAGGATCAGCATGATCCCGAAAGTGGTCGTCATCGGTGCGGGCGTCTACGGTGCGGCGGTGACGGCCTCGCTGACGCGGCGAGGCGCCAGCGTCGTTCTCGTGGACGCTGGTGCACCGGCGGGTGGTACCTCCGGTTCGACGTTCTCGTGGACCAACTCCTCCACCAAGCACCCGCGCTCCTATCATGATCTCGGCGTCGCGGGGATGGAAGCCCACCGGCGACTGGCGGCGCGGGTGCCCGGCAGCGACTGGTACCACGAGGGCGGCAACCTCCAGTGGGCCGACGACGACGACGAGCGCGCGCGCCTGCGGAGGAAGGTCGGCGGTGTCCTCGACTACGGATACGAGGCGCGCTGGCTGAGCCGGGCCGAGGTACTGCGTCTCGAGCCGGACATCGCCCCCGGAGAACTTCCCGCGGACGGGATCGCCTACTTTCCGCGCGAGGGGTGGATCGAGCCGGCCCGCCTGATCGGCTACCTGCTCTCCAGCGCGGTATCCCGAGGGGCCGAGCTGGTGGCTGGCGATGCGGTCATCGGCATGGTCACCACGGCCGCAACGGTGCGTGCGGTCCGACTCGCCTCGGGACGGCAGCTCTCCGCGGACGCCGTCGTGAACTGCGCGGGGCCGCGAGCCGGCGCGATCGCCGGCCTGGCCGGCCTGGCCCTGCCGATGCGCAACACCCGTGGCGTGCTCGTCCACACGTCCCCGGTCGCGGTTTCGGTGTCCCGGGTCGTGCACGCGCCGCGCGTCCATCTCCGTCCGGATGGGGGCGGACGGCTGCTGCTGCACACCCACGAGATCGACGGCGCCGTGCGTGTGTCGGGCGCTGGAGAGATCAGTGTCGACCCGTCAGCGGTCGAGACCATCCTGGCGGCGGGCCGCGCGCTCTACCCGGGGACCCGGGCCGCGACGGTGGAAAGCATCCGTGTCGGTGAACGGCCCATTCCCGGGGACGGCCTCCCGGTACTGGGACGCGTGGTCGAACTACCCAACTTCCACTTCGCCGTCTCGCACAGCGGTGCGACCCTGAGCGTCCACGCGGGTGACCTGGTCGCCGCCGAGGTGCTTGGGGAGGACCGGGACGATGCCCTGGCCGCGTTCCGGTTCGAGCGGTTCCGCCCGGCGAGCCGACAGGGGGAGCAACGGTGAGCACAGTCGTCCTGCACGGCGGCGATCTGGTGGATGGCCGGGGCGGAGACACACGACGTCGCGTTGACATCATCGTTGAGGGAGACGCCGTCCGCGAGATCATTCCCTCGCGTCCCACCGAGGCTTACGGCACCGCCGACGAGATCGTCGACGGTGCCGGAATGCTGGTGATTCCCGGTCTCATCAACAACCACACCCACGGCACCGCGTACGGACCGCTGTTCCCCAGCGGGCATGTGGCCCTGCCACGCGAGCAGGTGCTGGCCAATCTCGACCGACACCTGCTGGAGGGGACGACGACGGTGCTCTGCGTGGACGGCTTCGTCACCGCGGCGGATCTCGCCAGCACCGACGAAGCGCACCCGGTCAACATCGGGCTGGCCTCCTGCAACACCCCGGCATGTCTGAGGGCGGCGACAGTCGCGGACGGCAGCGGTCTCACTGAGGCGAACCAGAGGTTCACCGCGCGTCGGGCCGTCGGCGCCGGTGCGGTCGCGCTCGGCGAGATCGGGGCAGGGCACACCCTCGGCGGGGGCGGGGCGAGTTACCTGTACATCCCAGCCGAGGTCGAGAGACGCACCGGAGTGACGATCACTGCGCGGCAGGCGAACGGGCTGAAGATCGCGGTGCTGGGTCGGCACATCGCGTCGTCAGCGTTCGACCGGGACGCCGTCGAGCAGGCACTCGCGGCCGCGGGCCTGACCGGCAGGCTGTCGGTGGCGGAGGTGCGCGAACTCGTCTCATCCATTGGGCTGCCCGCGTTCGACGTCGCTCTGCGCGGGCTCGCCGAGGCGGCCGAGCAGGCCCGCGCGCTGGGTGTCCCGGTCCTGGTGCACAACGCGGCCGCCTCGATGACCCAGGTCGCCGCCATCGCGAGGACGGACGTGACCCTGATCGCCGGGCATTCCAACCATTCGAGCTTTGAGCTCCGCGAGGCTCTGGTCCACGCCGAACGACTCAAGGAGGCGGGCGCGATCGTGGATGTCTCCACGCTCGACACGTTCGGCGCCCGCCGCCTCACGACAGGCCCGGAGCTGCTCTACGCGCTGCTCTGCGCAGGACTGGTCGACACGATCTCCACCGACTACGCGGGTGGACACCACGACCCGATCCTGCTGGCGATCGACCAGTCCGTCCGCGCGGGTGCCGTGAGTCTCCCGGCCGCGATCGCGATGGCGACCGCCAACGTCGCCGACGCCATCGAGGGTCTGGCTCCTCGGCGTGGCCGTGTCGTGCCGGGAGCGATCGCCGACCTGGTGGTGACGGATCCCGCGCGGCTGCACTCGGTAGATACGGTCATGATCGGCGGCGAGGTCGTTGTCCGAGCCGGCCGGCGCGTCACGCGCTGACCAGCGGCCCCCCGAAACCGGCGGAGGAACCATGGCGAAGCGGGTCACCATCGGCGACGTCGCCGCGCGCGCCGGCGTGTCCACCGCCACAGTCTCCCGCGTCCTCAACGGCGGAGTCGCCACGGAGGCGACGGCCACCAGAGTGTGGGATGCGGTCACCCGTCTCGAATACACCCCCAACGCGTTGACCAGGGGCATCTTCGCCGGCCGCTCCAACGCACTCGGCGTTGTCATCCGTGACCTGAGCAGCCCCTTCTATCTCGGCCTCCTGCGCGGCATCGACGACGTGGCCGCCGCCAATGACAGCCTCGTCATGGTCGCCAACACCTTCCGGAACGTCGATCACGAGGTCGACCTCGTTCGGATGATGGACGAGCATCGGGTGCGCGGGCTTGTCACGACGACCGACGAGAGGACCGACAGCCGCACCCGACACATGGCCGAGAACGGTACGCCCTGTGTGATCGTGGCGCGCACCGCGCAGGATCCGCCGTCCGGTCTGCACTCGGTCAGTCTGGATCACGTCGGGGCCGGTCGTCTGATGGCCATGCACCTGATCGAGTGCGGGCGGTCGTCCATCGGTGTCGTCACCTCCGGGGGCCGCCCGTCCCAGATCGAGCGCGTCGCGGGGCTGCGGCAGGCTTTCACGCAACGAGGTCGGTCCCTGGCCGAGGAGGCGGTGACCGTCGCGACCACGGAGGAGGAGGTCGACCGGGCCGTCGGCACTCTCCTCGCGCGCGCGGACGATCGACGCAGGCCGCTGGACGCGCTCGCCTGCACGGCCGGCCGCCTGACCGTCGCCGTCCATACGGCCCTGACCGCGCGAGGGATCACTATCCCCGACGACATCGCCTTCCTGACGATGGATGACTTCTCCTGGGCCCCCGCGCTCGGCATCAGCGTGATCACTCAGCCCTCCTACCAGATGGGCCGACGGGCAGCCGAACTCGTCGTGGACCCCCCCGCCGAGCCGGTCAGCATCGTCTTCGAACCCGCACTGGTCGCCCGCAGATCCTGCGGCGAACGAGCCAACGTGTGACCCGCACGAGAAGCCCTGGCCTACACCTGAGGTGGAAACGTCTGGCTGCGTGAACACCTCACGGGGCGGGAACAGACCCCGGCGAACGCGGCGTGTCAGCGCCGCGCTCGCCGGGTGGTGAACGGTCCCGCGGCCCCGGTCGATGCGCGTGCGGTGGCGGGCTCCGGTCAGCGCGTGTCGGCCGGCCGGTAGCCTGCGATGATCTTCGAGAAGTCGAACGAGTTCTGTTCGACATACGTGCACTTCGCCAGGTCGTTGCCGTTGAAATCACTGCACTCCGGCAGGAGACCCTGGTTGCGGTCGCGGGTCGCGTCCCAGCCGGAGAGCGCGCCGAGGTTGTGCTCCCGGGCGAAATCGGCCAGCTGGCGCATGTTCTCCAGCGTGAAGACCTTGCCGTTGATATGCCGGCCGAACATCGGGCAGGCCCCGATGCGCCGCCAGACCTTCTGGTCGTTCCACGCCGGCCAGGCGGCGGCGATCTGGGTGAACATGCCGTTCAGCGCGATGACGCAGCACTGGTAGGCGTCCGGGGGCGAGGTCTGCCCGAACTCCATCAGCATTCCGGTGATCAGCGACGGCTGGACGCCGGCACCGGCGAGCAGGTGCAACAGTCGCACCCCGCCGTCGTTGAAGCCCTCCAGGGAGCCGGGGGCACCGTCGGCGGGCAGCGTGTAGGAGATCTTCAGGCCGGGACGGGACTGCACCACCTGGGAGATCGCGGCGACGTGTCGCTCCAGGCCCGGCGTGTTGTGAATGAAGGCGCCCTCGAAGTCGAAGTCGATGTGGCTGACCTGGTAGTTCGAAAGGATGGCCTCGTAGGTCGCGACGATCCTGGAAATGTTGGTCTCGACCTCCTCCAGGGGTACGTTGGAGGCTCCTCCGAAGGAAAGGACAACGGTTCCCCCCTGCGCCCTGAACGCGGCGAAGTCCTCCTTTCCGAAGGCGCTTGTCGTGGCATCTCCATAGTCCTTGTAGCCGCCCCAGTAGACTTTTCTGTCCCCGCCGGGCTGGGCGACGAGGAAGCCGGTGAAGAAGCTGTCGACTCCGGAGTCGCGGCCGTACTCGGAGACCTTCGGGTTGGGCCACGCGGTGTAGTCGACGAAGGGTGCCCGGGGCGCGTCCCAGGTTCCTCCGTCCGGCAGCGGCTGGGTGGTGGAGGCGCTGACCTCGTCGGACCGTTCGGACACGTTGCCGGAGATGTCGATCGCCCGCACCGACAGCAGATACTCGGTGGAGGCGCTCAGGCCGGACACCCTGCCCTCGGGGCCCGGCACCGTGACGCTGCGGGGTTCGCCCGCCGCGGTCCGGTAGAAGATCTCGTAGCGGGCCACGGCGATGTTGTCGGAGGACGGCTCCCAGACCAGGTGCAGGCTGTGCGGCGCCCAGGCGTCGGCGCGCAGCTTCTCGGGAACGGTCGGCGGTTCGTCGTCCACGGGCGGATTCGCGTCCTGCCCGTTGACGGTGAACCGCTCCGGCAACAGGGCCGGATCGGACCCGGCGCCGGAGCCACCGTTCTGCACGGACAGGACGAATTCCTGGGACATCCGGGCCCGGATGACTTTCCGCTCGGCCACAAGACGTCCGGTGACGCTGGTCACCGGATGGTTGGCGGGGCTCCAGACGAGGCCGTAGTTGTTGAGGATCTGCAGCGGCTGTGGCAGGAAAAGAGCGATCTCCGGATCGACCACGTCCTCGTCGGTGTAGTTGGTGACGACGACCCGAAAGTTTGCCCAGTATTCGTTCCCGCCGAGCCATTCTGCGGCGGCGATGACCAGGTTGGGAGAATCTGTCACGGCATCTCCATGGGGGATCTCTGTCGGCTCTCGACCGTGCGGATGCTAATACGGCGAGTGGAGGTGGCCGCCGTGCCGGTGCGGACCGGCGAGTCCTCCCACCCCACTCCTCGCGCGCCGCGCGGAAGATCTGTCCGTGGGCGCGGATCGTGGATATCCCCATGACGCGGTATGGCATCCGCGATGCCCGGATCAATCGTCTTCCCCCGTAGAGGGATGGTAAGGACAACTGGTGGGAGATTCGGCGCGGTAGGAGCTGGGCGACACGCCGACGCGGCCGAGATCGTGGACGCGGGCGGGGCCCCCACCCCGCCGAGCACACCGGACGGTCATAGCCGGCGGACGTGACGGAGCCGACCGGCCGAATGGCGCGCGGGGGAGCGTCACGCGACTATCGCCAGGTGCCGCTCGACACTGTGACGTGATCGGGAGATGTCGTCCCGGGCCCCGGTCGGGGGGAGCGCCGATGTGTCGGCGGCGGGCTTGGACAGCCGGACCGGCTGGGTGGGGCGGGCAGCCGAACCGACCCTGGATCCACGGGGCGCGGCGGGTCGGGAGCGCCCCTTCCGGCCGGACATCGAGGGCCTGCGCGCGGTCGCGGTGCTGCTCGTCGTCCTCGACCATGCGGCGCTGGGTGTTCGGGGTGGCTTTGTCGGTGTCGACGTCTTCTTCGTGATCTCCGGTTTCCTCATCACCCGGTACCTGCTGCGGGAACGGGCGACAACCGGGCGGATCTCGTGTGCGCGTTTCTACGCCCGCCGGGCGCGCCGCATCATGCCCGCGGCCGCGCTGGTCATCGTCGCGACGACGGCCGCCTCGTGGGCCTGGCTGTCGCCGCTGCGGCTGCGGGAGAGCGCACGCGAGGGGATCTGGGCGGCGCTGTCGCTCATCAACCTTGTGCTCGCCCGGGACGGGACCGACTACCTCCGGGCCAGCGGCCCGCCGTCCGTGTTCCAGCACTACTGGTCGCTGGCGGTGGAGGAACAGCTCTACCTCGTCTGGCCGGTCCTGATCACCCTTGCTGCCGGGCTCGCCGGTGCCCGTTCCCGCGGCGGGCGGCGGGCGGGGGACGAGGCCGGTCGGGTCAGGCCGCGGGGCGCGGACCGCGCGGTGGTCATCGCCCTGCTCGCCGTCGCCGGCGGCTCGTTCGCGCTCAGTGTGATCGTGACGGCCCGGTCGGCGCCCTGGGCGTACTTCGGCGGGCACACCCGGATCTGGGAGCCCGCGGTCGGCGCACTGGTCGCGACCGGGACGGCGAGTTTCGGGCGGCTGCGCCCCGCGGTGGCGTCGCCGCTGAGCTGGCTTGGCCTGGCCGGGATCCTCACCGCCGCGTTCCTGCTGGATCGGGGCGTGCCGTTCCCGGGCGTCGCCGCCGTGCTGCCCGTGCTCGCGACGGCCTGCGTCCTGGCCGGCGGCTGCGCCGCGCCGGCGCTCGGTGCCGAACTGCTGCTGGGCCGGGCACCGCTGCGACTCCTCGGCCGGCTCAGCTACTCCTGGTACCTCTGGCACTGGCCGATGCTGCAGATCTGGGCGCAGGCGACCGGCCGTCCGCTGGCCCTCGGCCAACGGGCGGCGGCCGCCCTGGCCTCGCTGCTGCTGGCCGTGGTCACCTATCGCCTGGTGGAGAGGCCGGCCCGGTCCCGGCCCGTACTGGTCCGCCGCCCCCTGCTCGGGCTCGGGCTCGGCGCGTCGTGCGCGGCGGCGGTCTGCGTGAGCTCGATCCTGGCCGTGGCCCTGGTCTCGGTGCCGGGCGGCACCGCCGCGGGGCCGGCGCGCCCGCTGGGGGACCCGGCGTCCGCCGCGCACGTGCACGATCCGGCGGCGGCCGAGAGCGTGCTGCGGGCCGACCTGGCCAGGGCGTCGGCGGAATCCCGCTTCACTGGCGTCACGGCAAGCCCGCTCACCTCGCTGCTCGCGCGTGCGCTGCGGGTAGACCGTCTGCCGCCTGACCTCACACCCTCCCTGGGCACCGCGCAGGACGACCGCCAGGCGAACCGGTGTCTCGCGATGTTCGCGCAGACCGCGCCGGCCGGCTGCGTCGTCGGGGACCCGGCGGGGCGGACGACCGTCGTGCTGTTCGGCGACTCGCACGCCAGCCAGTGGTCCGCGCCGCTGGACACCATCGGAAGGGAACGGCACTGGCGGGTCCTGCTGTTCGCCAAGGCCGACTGCCCGCCCGCGCCGTACCGGGACTACATCGAGGACGCTCTCGGCCGGCCGTACACCGAGTGCGACACCTGGCGGGCCGACGTCCTGCGGACGATCGCCCGGCTGCGGCCGAACCTGGTCGTGGTCGGCTCGCAGGCCCGCGACCGCCTGGCCGGCCGGGGCCCGGGCGTGCTGGCCGGGCTGGTGCGCGACCTGCGCGCGACGGGCGCCGCGGTCGTCTTCCTCCGGGACACCCCGTTCCCCGGGTTCAACGTGCTCGACTGCCTGGCGCGGCACCCGGCGAGGATCTCGGCGTGCGCGGTGTCGATCGCCGCGTCGAGGCTGGCCTCGTCGGCGCGCCAGATCGACAACCGCGGGGCTCGCGAGGGCGGCGCGCTGCTCGTCGACCCGGCCGGTTGGCTGTGCACCGCCGACGGCTGCCCGCTGGTCGTCGGGAACGTGCTCGTCTACCGCGACTGGAGCCATCTCTCGGACACGTACGCGAGGCTGCTCGCCCCCTACCTCGGCCCGGCGTTGGCCGCCGCGCTGCACGCCGGCCCGAGCGGGCCGGCGCGCGCGCCGGTCGGGTTGTGGCCGGCGGCCGAGCCGGGCCACCGGGAATGGAGGATCCTCGTCGGCGACCTGGCCCGTGGTCCTGCTTGACCTGGAGCGCGCTCGAAGGTGGAGACTCGGGGGTGCCGGTGCTCCACCCGTCTGTCTTATCGAGAGGACCCCGCCGACGATGCAGTTCACCCAGCTCGGCCGTTCCGGTCTGTCCGTCTCGCGGCTGTGCCTCGGCACGATGAACTTCGGTCCGCTGACCAGCGAGGCCGACTCCCACGCGATCATGGACGCGGCGCACGGGTACGGCATCAACTTCTTCGACACGGCCAACGCCTACGGCCTGCGCTCGGCCGGTGCGTCGGGCCAGGGCGAGGGGAAGGGCTACACCGAGTCGATCATCGGCCGCTGGTTCGCGCAGGGCGGCGGGCGCCGGGAGCGCACGGTGCTGGCGACGAAGGTCTACAGCCCGATGGGGGAGTGGCCCAACGAGGGCAGGCTGTCGGCACTCAACATCCGCCGTGCCCTGGACGCGAGCCTGACCCGCCTGCAGACCGACCACATCGATCTCTACCAGTTCCACCACGTCGACCGCGCCACCCCATGGGACGAGATCTGGCAGGCCATCGACGTCGCCGTCACGGCCGGCAAGATCCTCTACGTCGGCAGCAGCAACTTCGCCGGCTGGCACATCGCCGCCGCGCAGGCCGCCGCCGCCCAGCGCGGCACGTTCGGCCTGGTCAGCGAGCAGCCGATCTACAACCTGCTCACCCGCGAGATCGAGCTGGAGGTGCTGCCCGCCGCGCGGCACTACGGCGTGGGCCTGCTGCCGTGGTCTCCGCTGCACAGCGGTCTGCTCGGCGGCGTCCTGCGCAAGGAGCGCGAGGGCAGGCGGCGGGTCGAGGGCCGCGCCGCGCAGGCCCTGGAGGCCCATCGCACCCAGATCGGGGCCTTCGAGGACTTCGCCGCCGAGCTCGGCCAGGAGCCCGGCGACGTCGCGCTCGCCTGGCTGCTGCACCAGCCGGCCGTCACCGCGCCGATCGTCGGCCCGCGCATCTCCCAGCAGCTGGACGACGCCGTCCGGGCCCTCGATGTCACCCTGGACGACAAGGCGCTCGCCCGGCTGGACGAGATCTTCCCCGGCTACCGGACGGCACCCGAGCACTTCGCCTGGTAGCGAAGGCCGCCCCACACGGCGACCGCCGGCCTGACCGTGCGGCGCGGCTGGACCGGCCGGCGGCTCCCCCCTCGGCGGGTGAGCGTCGGCCGGCCTACCAGGCGCGGCCGCGGGGCAGGTCGGGCAGGTGCGGCGCGGACAGATGCAGGACCTCGTAGGTCTCGGTGGCCTCCGCGTCCACTGACGCGCCATCGCGCCACAGGACGAACCGGACGAGCTGCCAGTGCCGGGGATCGAGCGCGAGCACCGCGGTGTGCACGTCCTCGTGGCGGGCCAGGTTCGTGAGGCGCTCGATCTCCGCCGCCACCCGGCTCGTCTGGTCGTCGTCCTCGCCGCCGTCGGTCGGGTGGGTCAGGCGGGCCTGGTTGGCGGGCAGCGCGGCGACCAGGCGGGACGCGGCCCTCGGGGTGGCGGCGCGGGCCGGGCCGGCCACGGCGGCCACGCCCATCCAGTGGTGGACCGCCGGGCGCCCGAAGTCGCGGATGATGTTCTGGAAGCCGGCCCCGCCGACGAGGAACCGTCCCATCGCGCCGATGTCCGTCCACAGGTAGAACGGCGCGTACTGGTTGACGGACGCACCGGCGACGCCACGTTCCTGGATGAGGTACGCCTTGAGCCCCAGGCCGGCGCGGTCGTCGAGGGCGGATCCGGACCCGGCCACCCGCCGCCGGATGATCCCCATGTTGTAGTCGGCGGGCAGGGTGATCTCGTACTGCTTCGCGTACATCGACGGTCGTCCTCTCGGTCGTGCCGTGGGATGGACCTGCTCGCCGGGCGGGCTATCCGGACCGCGGGGTGCGGGAAGCCGTGGACAGCAGGCCGAGCGCGCCGTCGACGGCCTCGGTGAACGCGGCGGGGGAGTTCTGCGCGCGGGCCAGGACGTAGCCGCCCTGCAGGACCGCGACGATGGTGGACGCCGTCGCCGACGGATCGAGCGCCGCGTCCAGCTCGCCGCGATCACGCCCCTCGGTGAGGACCGCGGCGAGGCGGGTGCGCAGCCAGGTGAAGGTCTCCTCGACGGGCCGGCGCAGCGCCGGGTCGGCCATCACGTCCGGATCCTGGGTGAGCCGGCCGATCGGGCAGCCGCGCAGCACGTCGCGCTCGCGGCGCAGGTAGGCGGTGATGCGTTCGACGGCCGTGCCGGGCGCGGCGAACTGCCTTTCGGCCTCGGCGCGCAGCTCGGCCGCGGTGCGGGTGATCGCGGCCAGCGCCAGCTCCGGCTTGCCGCTGAAGTGGTGGTACATGCTGCCCTGCCCGGCCCCCGCACGCTGCTGGATGGCCCGGGGGCTCGTGCCGACATAGCCACGCTCCCACAACAGTTCGCGCGTGCTTTCGACAAGACGATCCACCGTGCTCACCTGAATAGTGTACCTACTGGTATGTACAGCGGCGGCGGGGCGTGGGGTGCGAGCGGATCGTCTACCACCCCGCCACCGACACGGTGCAACGATTCCCGGTCGCCGCCTCGCCCCCCGGGGCGTGTTCTCTCTGGAACGAGCACCTTCTCCCTGGTGGACAACTGATCGCGTGGCCTGATCGGCACTGAAACGTCGGGTGGGCTCACGGCGCCAGGTCGAGGCAATAGCATCAGGCCCGATGCCGACCCTGCTGATCGTCCACCACACCCCGTCACCGTCCATGCAGGCGATGTTGGAGGCCGTGCTCGCTGGTGCCAGGGACGAGGCGATCGAGGGCGTGGAGGTCGTGGTACGCCCGGCCCTGGCGGCCACCGCAGTTGATGTGCTGGCCGCCGACGGCTACCTGCTCGGGACGCCGGCCAACATCGGCTACATGTCAGGGGCTCTGAAGCACTTCTTTGATCAAGCCTATTACCCTTGCTTGGAAGCCACGATCGGTCGGCCGTATGCCCTGTACGTCCACGGCGGCTCTGACACCACGGGCGCGGTCCGAAGCGTGGAGACGATCGCCACGGGCCTGACGTGGAAGCGCTTGCGGGAGCCGGTCACGGTGATCGGCGCGCTGGACGCGAAGGATCGTGAGGCCTGCTGGGAACTGGGTGCCGCTACCGCCGCGAGCCTGATGCCGTAACCGACTGGCAGCCCCACCCCGTAGGTCGAGCGTCCCGCCTTGGCCGGATGGGTGAATCGCGGAGAGTACTGGAACCGCGGGCTGCTGGTCCGCGTTCGGTTGGAAACCCGCCAAACTGACTGATGTGACCGGTAGCGCTCAGCGAGTGGTTGCCGAGAGAGTCTTGGGCACTTCCTACGCGGTCGTCTCTCGCAGACCTCTATGATCCGGCCCTTCTGATGGGCTCTCGAAGGCGATCGGTGCGACGGGGAAGGGGTTTCGGCCAGTACTTGTCGCCCAGCCATACCTGCCCGGCCCTCGGTAGGTTTCGTGCGCCTCCGGGCGCCGTGCACGGTTACTCCCGACCATCGCCGAGATCGCACCGGGCACGTCATCCCCCCGCTCTGCGGACCTCCGCCGGAGCATTGACGCGTCATGCATGAATAGGTCATCAGGTCGTCGTCCAGCGGGTACCGGTTGGTTGGCACGCGAGCCAGTGATCCTTTCGAGACCGGTCTGGCGGGTTTTGAACACGACGGAGGCTGGGGACTTCCCTGCATCGGAACCACCCTTCCCGTCGATGCCGCCGACCGGTGTCAGAGGTGTCAGGAATGGCTGTCAAAATAGCGGTCGCGGAGTTTGTCGTAGGTGTCGTCAGCGTGCATCTGCAGGATGGCGGCATTGACCTTCTTTCGCAGGGTGCTGCCGGTGGGGAAGGCGATGCCGTACTCCTCCGGGTCGAAGACCGCCGCCGCGAGGGTCTCTTTCTGCCCGGCCGCGACGTCAATGTGGTGCTGCAGGACGGGTGAATCGTAGACGATGGCGTCCGCGTCGCTGTTTCGCAGCAACGGGTAGGCGGCGTCGATCGACGCCACGGTGCGGGGCGAGATGTCGTGGCGGCGCAGGTAGCTGTCGGCGGTGGAGCCGCGGACGGTCACCACCCGCTTTCCGGGCAGGTCGGAGACCCCGGTGATGCCCGTCCGGATGGATTTCACGGTGAGCTGGGTCGTGATGGACGCGGTGAACAGGGAGACGAACACGAGCCCGGCGATGAGCCAGGCCAGCGTGACGATTTTTACGACCGGCCGCTGCGGACTGCCCAGGTCGCCGGCGAGGCCGATGGCGGCAGCCCGGAACATCCCGTCACCCATCCGCCGGTGCCAGCGTTGTCTGCTGCTGGTCCTGGTCACGGCTGAGGTGATGGCACCGGCGAGGACCAGCATGAACAGCAGCGCCACGAGATAGCGTCCGGTGGCGGGGGAGAGGAAGTTCGAAAGCTGGTGGGAGACATCGAGCCCGGCGGGTGAGTCGTTGGTGAGGATCTGCAGCCCGGCATCGAACATCGGGTAGGAGAAATCGACTTCCGCCTCCCGGTCGGCAGTGATCGAAATCCCGGAGATCGCCGCGTCGATCTGGTTGTCCCTGGCCGCGTCGACGAGATGCTGCACGCTGTCGTACCAGACGAACTTCGTGTTCCAGCCGTTGCGCCGGGCGATGTCGTTCCACAGGTCGATGCTGAATCCGGAGTTCTGGCCGGCACCGTCCTTGCCGACGAACGGGTCGAGCTCCTTGATGCCGACCGTGATCGTGCTTCCGGACGTGCCGGTGGCCGTCGCGCTGCCGGGCGCCGCAGGCGTGGCCGCCCGGGCCGGCGCCTCGGGCAGCGCCAGCGCCAGGAATGCCGTGAGGAGAAGGAGCCAGATCAGCGCGTGCCGCGCCGGGCGCTGCCCCCTGAACAAAGCCATGTCCAAGCCCCCTACCGCGTGGGTCAAGGTCGAACGGTGCACCGAACTAAGTCCATTGCCGAGCGAGTCTGCATAGGGACGAATTTGTCTGTCCAGCTTCTGTCCGGGTCGCGACACGCGGACATCTTTCGCCGGAGACGTCCGCGAGATTCCGGCATGGTGATCGGCCGCGGCGCATCATTACCGGACTGCCGCCCTCTCCCGGAGATACCTACGGTTGCCCGGGTGATGGGCTATCCTGGGATGCCCCGGGGCCCGCTGCTGTGCAGGCACCGCCATCCGCTACGACGAGTCCCCGTGGTTCTACGTGGTTCTCACCACGACAGATGCTGAGGTCGTCCACGACCACCTCAGGCTTGGCACAGGCCACAGCCGGGGTCGGCCAGGATCCGTGGGACCAGAATGCGGCGTCGGATGTGAGCCAGGGGATGACACGGCCAGGCGCTGAGTATCCGGCGCGCCAGTCGTGGAAACGTAGCGTGACCGCCTGACGTGCGCGCGGGTTCGCGACCCCGGCGGTGTGATCGTGCAGCTCGTCGACTGGAAGGGGAAAGCTGCCCTGCCGATGGTGCAGGCGTAGCTGAATCCGTGCGGGAGGCGAAACGGCGGGATTACGGGAAGCATCACGTGACGACGCCCGGCGGTCGGCCGTACTGCAGGTTGGGCCCATGTGCAGTCAGAGCGCGCTGTCGTCACCGACCGGCGAGGCCAGCCCCCCGGCGACAGGCTGGCTGCCGGTCGCCGCCCTCGCGTCGGGGACGACGGTGCTGGTGACGAGCGAGTTCCTGCCGGCCGGCGTGCTGCCGACGATGGCCGCCGACATTGGCGTCAGCGACGGTGTCGCCGGTCTGGCGATCGCGGTCACCGCGATCGCCGGTGCCCTGACCGCGCCCAGCATCGCGCTGCTGCTGCCGCGGACCGACCGGCGGGTGGCGCTCGTCGCGCTGCTGGCCGTCGGCGCGGTCGCGAACATCGCGGTGGCGGTCGCCCCGGACTTCGCCGTCCTGCTGGTGGGCCGGTTCGTGCTCGGCGTCGCGCTCGCGGGCTTCTGGTCGTTCGCCTTTGGCGTGGGTGTGACCGTGGTTCCCGGCCGGTCGCGCGTCGTGTCGGCCTCGCTCGCGTTCGGGGTGAGCCTCGCGACGGCGCTGGGGGTCCCGGTCGCCGCGCTGCTCGGTAACGGTGTCGGGTGGCGGGCCGCGTTCGCCGGTGCCGCGGCGGTCTGCGTCCTGGCCGCGGCCTGGTTGGCGTGCATGTTGCCGTCCGTGCCGGCTCATCCCTTCGCTGGTCTGCCGATGCTGCGGCAGGCTGTCGGGAACCGGCAACTCATGGCGGGAATCGGATGCGTCGGGTTCACCGCGTTCGGGAACTTCGCCAGCTACCCGTACATCCGGCTCGCGATCGAGCGGGTGAGTGCTCCCCAGACGACATGGCTGCTCGTCGCCTGGGGAGTTGGCGGGATGGTGGGCAACGTCATCGCCGGCGCGCTCGCCGCGAGGCTGCGGCTGCTGGCGGCCGGGGCGCCGGTCTTGTTGGGGGTGAGCCTGCTGGTCACCGCCGGCGCGGGCTCGCCCGCCCCGCTCGCGTTCGGGATCGTGCTGTGGGGTTTCGCGTTCAACATGGTGCCGGTGGCCACCCAGCTGTGGGTGACCAGAGTCGAGCCGGACCGCGTCGAGTCCGCGGTGTCGCTTCAGGTGACGGCGTTCCAGGTCGCGATCACGGCGGGCGCGGCGGCCGGCGGAGCGCTGCTCGACGCCCATGGCGTGCGGGTGCCCCTGCTCGCCGGCGCCGCCGCGGCACTCGCGGCTGGCCTCGGATTCGGCCTGCTACGCCTGCCCCGCGCCGCAGACCGCACATGAGGCTCGGACACTCTCATGGGCGAGGCTCAAGGGGGGATGGGAAGCACCTGAAGCTGATCATGGCCCGGTCGACATGTCGCGTCAGGCGGCCTGATCTTGTGGGCACGCAGCGTGATCGTGCCAGGTATGCAACTTTCTGCAAGTTCTTTGACCAAGCCTATTACCCTTGCTTGGAAGCAGCCATCGGTCGGCCGTATGCCCTGTATGTCCATGGCAACAGCGACACGACCGGCGCGATCCGCAGCGTCGAGACCATCACCACCGGGCTGAGATGGAAGCGCCTTCGGGAGCCGCTGTCGGCCATTGGCGAGGTCGCCCGCCGCTGTACGCGAGGCCTGTTGGGAGCTCGGCGCCACAGTTTCGGCCAGCCTGATGCCCGATTGACTCGGGCGCGTCGGTATGGAACCCAGCGTGACCGCGCGACGTACGCGACCCTCCTTATGTTCTGTGGCTAGATCTACTATCCGCGCCTCGACGTGACTGTCGGCCGGACCTACGCCCTATACGTGAACTGCAAGAGCGACATGGCGGGAGGTGCAGCTCGGGCGGTAAGTATGCTCGACACGGACCGGCTCCGGCTACTCGCAGTAGTGCTCGGGCCGGGACACCGATCGCAGAAATATGTCGTACCAGCGGCGAAACACGACCTCCCCAGGGCCAAGTTCCGCTACATGAAGCGTCCGGTGGTCTCGGCAACCACCCCAAACACGCGAATACCTGTGGCGGCGGGTTCCCGGTGGACGGTCGTTGTGCTGCGTGAGGCTTTCGCTGGCGCGCGGCGCCTCCCGGGTTCCGACGGCGCCTCACCCGACAGCTCGGCGCCGGGGCGCGACAGGTGCGTCAGCGTGCGAGAGGCTTGTAGAAGACCAGGCCGTTGCCCTTGTTGTCGTAGACGACGGCGCGGCGCTCGTGCGCGTCGTCGTAGGGGCCCTTCACGATGCCGCCGCCGTTCTCCTCGACCGCCTTGGCGGCGCCGTCGACGTCGTCGGTCCTGATGCCCACGACGACCTGGCCGTGGATGGGGTGGTCGACCGCCGTCGCGAGGGCGAGTGTGATGGAGCCGCCGTCGAGGGCCGCGTAGTGGGCGCCGTCGCGGAACTTCAGGGTGAAGCCGAGGGTCTCGGTGTAGAACGCGATCGATGCGTCGAGGTCGTCCGTCGACAGGACGACCATGCGTACCTGCTGGTCGCTCACGGGTTCCTCCCTGTGGCTGGGCCAGTACCGGCCTGTGGCTGGGTCAGTACCGGACTCGGACGGGCGGGCACCGCGGCGCGCCGGCACCTTCCCGCCCGTCGTTCGTACATCAATGACGTACATCACGCCAGTAGCGGCGAAGGCGAGTTCCGGTCCGCGGCCTCCTGGCCATGCATCGGGGTCAGGTGCACGGTGGTGGTGGCGATACCCGCGTGACCGGAATCCGGAATCGACGGATGGGAGGTCAGGGGGTCCGCGGGGCGGGCGCCAGGTGCCATTCGGCAACCAGCCAGTCCAGATCCTCCTGATCCCTGGCCCGCTGGGTCAGCTCGTCGGTGAAGAGCGCGTCGGTCTTCTGGAGAACGAGCGTGTAAGGGCGGCCCTGCCGGCGGGTGACATGGCTGACGGGCAGTTCTGCGGCGTCGATCCGGGAATGGACGTGCCGCCTGCGCTGCTCGGCGAGCGGCCAGTCGAGTGTGCGGCGGCTCGGGTCCGCCAAGAACCCGCGCAACGTCTCGCACAGGTCGCACCCGCAGCCGCCCGCGGCCAGCGTGATCGACCAGTCCGTGGCGGCACGCCGCGGGAGGGCCAGCCGAGAGCGCAGTCGCGCCGCGCAGTCCGCTGCGAGGTCGCCGAAGCCGGCCTCATGGCTGGTGTCGTCGCCGGTCGGCGCCGCCGCGGCGCGCAGCGCGGGCATCTCCAGCGCGGTGACCGCGTCCTGCTGCCGCCGGACGTGATCGAGAACCGTGTCCCGGGTGTCCGCCGATCCGGTCGTGGCGGCGGCCGTCAGCACCGAGGCGAGCGGTGCCCCCAGGGCGTGGAGCCCGCCGTCCCGGCTGCGCGGGGATGTCGACCGGGCTGCTCCGTCGATCGCTTCCCGCAGCCACGTCCACGCGAGGCCGACGAGCAGCCGCGCGGCCATCTCGCCAACGCCCGGTGCTGCGCGCAGCCCCGCGCACAGCCCGGGAAGCGAGTTCGCCACCCATCGCCCGCGTTCTGGTCCGCCGACGGTCCAGCGTGGCTGTCCCACACCCGTCCACGTCCTCAGCAGTTGCTCGGTCCACGGGCGGCCGTACCGGCCGGGGAGCTTCACGAAGGGCGCGGCGTCGCTGGGGGTCAGGTACTCGACGCGGAACGGGCGCAGCAGCATCGACGCGGTCGCGGCGTCCGCCACGGCGTCCGCCGTGCGCAGGGCCTTGCCGAAGGTCTCGGAGATCCTTGCGCTGTCCTCCGCCGTCCGTAGGCGCAGGGCGCCGTCCCAGAACGGCTCGAGCGTCGCCGCGGCCGCCTGGGCGTCCGTCGGTGCCATCTCGGCAAGCGCGTCCAGAGCCCAGCCGGGGGAGGTCTCGGCGCGGTTGGCGAAGGACTGCTCGCGAGGCCAGACGACGATCGCCGCGCGGTGGTACCAGCGGTCCAGCGTGTTGCCCCAGTTGCCCATGTAGCCCTCGTAGTCCGACGTGTAGGGCTCGAAGTCGTCCGTCCCGGTGGACGCGCACACCTCGTCCTCGCCGACGTCCAGGGAGGTCGCCTCCAGCCGGTCGCCGTCTGGGCCGGTCCAGTGCGTGAGCATGACCGTGGACTCGATCAGCTCCTGGATCTCGAGGTCGGCCGGGTCGTCAGTGTCCTCATCCTCCTCACCGTCGTCCCGGTAGCCCCGGCCTCGGTTCCCGTAGTAGTCGTCCGCCTCGTACGCGCTGTGCGTGGTCTTGATGTCCGCGAGCGCGAGGACAGCCTCGTATCCAGCGACCTCGGCCGCCGCCCGCACCAGGGAGCCCCGCGCGGCGTCAGCGCCCTTCAGCCTGCGCCAGCCGAGCGCTCGCGGGGTGTACTCGTGGTCCAGGAGGTACACGAGCCGGTTGGGCGGGCCGGACGGCCCTGCGCCGTAGCGGCCGAGAACGGGCGTGCTGAAGTGCTCCCGAAGGAATCCGGCCAGTTCCCCGGCCGCTCCCTCGTCACCCTCCGACGGGGCGGTGTCACCGCTGAGCAGCAGGTTGTAGGTGAGTGCGATCCGGTGCCCCGACCGGACCCTGGCGACCTCGTGCCGGCAGTCGGCGTAGAAGGCGACCAGCGACAGCCCGGCTGTCGAGCCTCGGTAGGCGTTCTTCTCGTCGAGGTGACGAACGACCAGTTCGCCCCCGGTGTGCTCGGACGGCAGCGCCACCACCAGGGTGCCGATCATCAAGTCGTCCTTCTCGCTGTCCTGGTGGGCGCGGAAGAACTGGCCCGGCTCGTACACCAGCAGGGAATGAAGGTCGGCGGTGAGCTCGGCGGTGATCGGCAGGCCCAGCTCGTCCTTCACCGTCGTCAGGATGTCGTTCAGCTCGTCGTCGTCCCAGCTGGCGTGGACGCGCTCCTTCGGGATCTCCCACGTGTCGCGGACGCCCGGGTCGGTCAGCGTCTCCTCGCCACGGCCAAACCGCGCGGGTTCGCCGAGCCCGAGAAGCTCCTGCGCCCGCGCGGAGGAGACCGGGAACGCGACGGGTCCGACGCCGTCGACCGCGAGGCTCAACACGTCGGTGCTCACCGTCAAGGCAACGCTGAACACGTCCGCCACGTCTCCACGAAGCATCCTCGCGAGCCTGTCCCGCGCCACCGTCGTCATCGCCGCATTCCCTCGCATCTGTGCGCGCCGCGCTGTCGGGCATGAAACTAGCCCCTCCCACCCAGGCGACGGCCGCGGCACCCGCGAGCCTGATGCCGTAGCAGACTGGCGCGCCAGACCTCGTAGGTCGAGCGTCCCGTCCTGGTCGGACGAGCGATCGCGGGGAGTAAGGCCAGGCTTGGCTTTCGCAATAAGGGAGTCCGTTCCGGGGCGGTTGGAGAGCTGACTGAGCGCCTCGCCGATGATCCCGAACTGGCGCTCGACTGCGGCGCGGAGCATCGCGTTCGCCTGAAAGTCGGCGAAGGTCTGGCCGTGGGCGAAGCTTCGGGCGAGTTCAGCCGCGTTCGCGGCTCAGGAGGGACCGGCCCTCCCCAGGCTGCCGCCCCGGTCAGTTCCCGACGCCGGTCAGTTCCCGACGCCGAGAGCGGCCATGTGCGCGGGCGGATACCGGTCACCGCGGGCCGCGCCCGGTGGGACCGCCTTCTCGATCTCGGCGAGGTCGCCCGCGGTGAGGTCGAGGTCCATCGCGGGTAGCGCCTCGGCCAGCCGCTCCCGGGTGCGGGCTCCGACGAGCGGCACGATGTCCGCGCCCTGGGCGGCCACCCAGGCGATGGCCAGCTGGGCGACGGTGCACCCCTTCGCCTCGGCGACGCGGCGCAGCGCCGCTACCAGGACGAGGTTGTGCTCGACGTTCTCACCGGAGAACCGGGGGCTGTGGCTGCGACTGTCGCCGGGGTCGGCGCCGCGCGCGGCCGTCCAGTGCCCGGAGATGAGGCCGCGGCTGAGCACGCCGTACGCGGTCAGTCCGACGCCGAGCTCCCGCAGCGTGGACAGAACGTCCCGCTCCACCGCGCGTGAGATCAGCGAGTACTCGATCTGCAGGTCGGTGACCGGGTGCACGGCGTGCGCCCGGCGGACAGTCGCCGCGTCGACCTCCGAGAGGCCGAGGTAGCGCACATGACCAGCGTCGATCATCTCCTTGATCGCGCCCACGGTGTCCTCGATCGGCACCGCGGGGTCCAGGCGGCCAGGACGGTATATGTCGATATGGTCGGTGCCCAGCCGGGTCAGCGAGTAGGCCAGGAAGTTCTTCACCGCGGCGGGACGGGCGTCGACGCCGCCGAAGCCCTGGCCCGGGGTCCGCAGCATGCCGAACTTGACGCTCAACTGGTAGCTGTCGCGTTCCCGGCCACGCAGCGCTTCGGCGAGCAGCAGCTCGTTGTGGCCCATGGCGTAGAAGTCACCCGTGTCGATCAGCGTGACGCCGGCGTCCAGAGCGGCGTGCACGGTGGCGATGCTCTCCGAGCGGTCCGCCTCGCCGTAGACACCCGACATGCCCATCGCGCCGAGGCCCAGGCCGGACACCACCGGGCCGGTGCTCCCCAGGGTTCGTGTCTGCATCTCGTTCTCCCTCGTCGTCGGTTGCCACCCACCCTGTGTCCGGGTCGCGACGTGCGGAAGCGGAGCGTTCATCGTGGGAGTGCCGCTCCCTGGCTTGGCCAACCCGGGCGGGGGACCATGGGGTGGTGCAACGTGAGCAGCTGGCCGACTTCCTGCGCCGCCGCCGGGAGGCGATCCGCCCCGCCGAGGTCGGCATCGCCGACGGCCCCCGCCGCCGCACCATCGGCCTTCGCCGGGAGGAGGTGGCGATGCTTGCCGGCATGTCGGTGGACTATGTCGTCCGCCTGGAGCAGGGCCGCAGCAGCCAGCCCTCGACCCAGCTGCTCGGGGCACTGGCCCGGGCGTTGCGCCTGTCCGAGGACGAGCGCGACCACCTGTTCCACCTGGCCGGTCACCAGCCCCTGCCTGCTGACGGGGTCGCCCGTCTGGCCCGCGCCGGCCTGATCCGCATGCTCGACCTGCTCGGCGACACCCCGGCCCTGGTGATATCCGACCTGGGCGAGGCCCTCGCCCAGAACCGGGCCGCCCTGCTGGTGATGGGCGACCACACCGGCCACCGCGGCGACCGCCGCTACGTCGCCTACCGCTGGTTCACCGACCCCGCTGCCCGCGCCGTCTGCCCGCCCGAGGATCAGGAGAACCACGCCCGCCAGCTCGTCGCGGACCTGCGGGCGGTCGCCGGACGCCGCTGCGGCGACCCCACGGTCACCGGGCTCCTCGACCGGCTGCAGGCAGCCAGCGCCCAGTTCCGCCGCCTCTGGGAGGGGCACGAGGTCGCGGTCCGACGCGCCGACCGCAAGACCTTCCTGCGCCCGGGCGTAGGAAGCCTGCTGATGGACTGCGAAACCCTGGTCACTCCCGACCAACGCCAGCGTCTGCTGGTGCTCACCCCCGCGGACGCCGAAACCCGCGAGCGGCTGGACCTGCTGCGCGTCCTCGGCACCCAGGAGTTCCCCGCCGACGCGGCGACAACGCCCCTGCGGTAACAAGCATGAGCGGCGCGATGTCGTCGTCGCCGGCAACCCAGGCGTCCCCACCGCTTGATCCCGGTGGACGGCTCGCACCGGCCCATCACCCTCGCGTGGTGGACATCGTAAGCGGCCAGGTAGGCCAGGGTGCCTTGCCGGTGGTATTCGCTCTCGGCCCCCGCATGGCCCGGCGGGGGCCAGGCGGGAGCGGCAGATGCAGGCGCATCCGGATCGGCGAGCCAGCGCCGCACGGTAGACGCCGACGGCGCGGGGGTGATGCCGCTGGCTGCCGCGTGGCGGGCCAGCTCAGGGCAGCTCCAGCGGGCCAGCGGCGCCCGCTCACGGCGGGCATCTCGCACGCCAGGGCTTTGACTCCCGGCAACGCAGGTGAGGCCATCCTGCCCAGCGGCCGCCTTGCCGGCACCCCCCAGGAAGCCCTCGACTGCGCCTGCGGCCTCTACCTCGGGGACACCACCGCCTGGCTCAACCCGCCACCCCCCGCCACCCCCGACGAATTAACGGGTGCGACCACGAGGGGGCGAGTTCGTCGCTGGCGATGACGACGGAGAACGGGGCGCCGCCGACGCGCTGGACGATGTTGACTGTAGGTGCGGCGGATGCCGTAGGCCGCAGCGCAATGCCTAGCTTCGAGGCGTCAGCGACTCGTGATAATGCACCCCGCGCCAGCCGGTGGCGTCGCGGCGGAACACCACGGACGCCCGGCCGGCAACCGCCTGGAGCGGCCCGCTGACGAAGTGGGCGCGAAACTGGAACCCGAAGTAGGCGACGACCACGTCGTCGCTCAGGCGTTGGCGGCGAACGGCGAAGACATTCATGTGCTCGACGTCGTGAAACAACTGCGCGACATTGGCGTAGTATGCGCCGAGGTCGGCTTTGGAAGTGATCGGATCCGCCAGCTCGGCCGGGCTGTACAGGATGTCCTCATCGGCCCAGATCGAGCTCAACAGCCCCGGGTCGAGCCGAAGGAATCCGTCTCGGTAGCGGATGATGAGCTCATCAATCTCGTCCATGCGTCACACGCTAAAATCTCAACCACCCTTCAGGTCAACCGGGCGCGTGCGGCCACGGCGGCCGCGTCGTCGTCGCCGACTTCCCGGCGTCGGGGTGGGTGCGGGCTGGGGTCCCAGACCCCGGTCCTGCTACGCACGGTCGGGTTCGCCCTGGTCTGGCAGGTTCCGGAGATACCCGTCGACGAGGTTGCGTAGGCCGAGGGAGTAGGTGTCCCGGCTGGTCAGGGTGGCCCAGCGTTCCGCGAGCGCCGCGAGGTGCGGCAGCTCGGTGGCGTCGGCCGCGCGTAGGAGGGCGTCGCGCCGGGCCGGATGGTCGTTCTCGGCCCGCCGGTGGACACGGCCGGCCCGAATGAGGATCTCGCCGGCGGTGTAGTACCAGATGCTTCGGTACAGGTCCACGGCCTGCTCCGGAGTGCATCCGCACTCGATGGCTCCGTCGAGCAGCTTCTCCACCATCCACAGCGCCGCCCGGCCCGTCTGGTTGTCCTGGATGAGCACCTCGACGACCCAGGGCCAGGCGGCGAGCGTCTCTCGGATGACCGTCGCGGCCGTGATGATGCGTTCGCGTGGATCGGCGGGCATGTCCGGGCGCGGCATCTGCTCGGCATAGTCATCCAGGAGCTGCGAGAGCAGGTCGTCCTTGTCGCGGACGTGGTGGTACAGGGTCGTCGACGCGATGCCGGCCTCCGCGGCGAGTCGGCGGATGGTCAACGTCTCCCAGCCGTCCCGGTCGATCAGGCGACGGGCCGCGGCCATGATCTCCGTGCGAGAGGTGCGCGGCGGGCGGCCCATGCGTCCGCGTGCGGGGGCCGACGGTTCTGCCGCTGTCACGGCTTCATCATGCCCCGCTCCGGCGGGTGGCTCCGGGGAGTGTCCCGGATCACGTCCTGCGGCCGTCGCTGGACCATGAACGCCGCCTCGGCTACTTTTCGAACATGTTCCTAAAGTCGCCGGCCCCACAGTCGACGCATCCCTGTCCCCTCTGCCGTCAGGGCGGGGACGCTCCACATCCACCTGGAGATCAGCGATGGACCTGACTTCTGTCGACCTGTTCACCTCCGTGCTGCGCCTGCGTCCCGGCGGGGCGGTCACCGTCGAGGAGCGGCGGATGGATGCCGATGACGAGGGCTGGACGGTTGCCCTCACGCATGCGGAGACCGACCACGACGTCCACGGGGACCACTGGGAGGTGCATCCCGCAAGCGCGGAGGCCGTCTGTGTCCTGTCCGGGCAGGCCCGCCTCCACCTGCGACCCGACGAGGCGCACGAGGAGCCGGCCGTGGTCACCCTGGTCGCCGGGACCGGATTCGTCGTTCCGCGCGGTCGTTGGCACCGCTTCGAGCTGGACGCCCCGAGCGACCTGGTGAGCATCGCGCTGCGCTCCGGCTCCCGGCTGGAGAAGCGAGCATGACGAGCTCCGAGACGGCGGCCCCCACCGTGCCCGCGGACCTCGCCGGGGTGCTCGGTCTCGCCGCCGTCCTTGCGTTGGTCGCACTACCGGCAGCTCGGCCCTCCGGGCGCGCGATACCGGTGGCGAGCCGACGGTTGCCCATGGCCGGCGATTCGACTCGAGACGGCACGTTGCCAGTAGTGAGAACACCGTGATGTCGGTTGTCGGTGAGGCGGACGCCGCCGCCCGCGAGGCCTGCTGCGAGCTGGGCGCCACCCCGTGCCTGAGGCCGCCGTCGGCCGCCCCTGTGCCTCTACGTCCACGGCGGCAGCGACACGACCGGCGCGATCCGCGGGGTCGAGGCCATCACGACCGCCCTGAAGTGGAAGCGCCTGCGTGAAGCCACTGTCGATCGTCGGCGCGGTGGACGCCGAGGCATGCTGGGAGCTCGGGGCGACGGTCGCTGCCAGCCTGATGCCCGTGTGATCTGAACGGGCCAGGACTCAGGGCTCCGAGCCGCGGCGCCCAGGTCTACCGGCCAGCCACCCGGGCCCCGTCAGAGCACGGCGGATCTGGCGGACCGTCGGCCCGATCTTGTGGTCGTGCCTCCACGGGGCCGATAGATTGCGAGCATGGTCGGCGACCTGTTTACCGGAACCGCCGTGCACTACGCACGCCACCGACCCGGCTACCCGACGGCGTTCCTGACCGAAGTCGCGCGGCGGTTTTCCCTCCCGGGGACGGGTCGGCTTCTCGACCTCGGCTGCGGACCCGGAACTCTCACCATCGCGCTGGCCGGCCAGGTGCACGACGCCGTCGGTGTCGACCCCGAAGCCGACATGCTCGCGGAGGCGGCACGGCAGGCGCGCCTCGCGCGTATCCGCAACATCAGGTGGGTAGAGGCACGAGCGGAGAACCTCCCCCCAGACCTCGGCGGATTCCAGTTCGCGACCATGGGCCGCTCGTTCCACTGGATGGACCGAGACCGGGTGCTGACAATGCTTGCCGATATGATCACCCCGACCGGTGGCCTTGTGATCGTCAACGACAACTGCCTCGTCCGGCCAGCCACCGACTGGCAACGTGCCATCGAAGAAACACAGGCGAAGTTCCTCGGAACCGTCCGCCGCGCAGGCAGTGGCGTCTTCGCGCCGCCCACGGAGCCCCATGAGACTGTCCTGGCCCGATCTCGGTTCCGCCAGGCCGAACGTATCGTCTACGAGTTCGAACGGCAGTGGACGGTCGAACAGATCGTCGGCTACCTGTACTCGACCTCGTTCCCCATCAGGCGACTGCTGGGTGAGCGCCGAGCCTCCTTCGAGGAGGAGATCATCGAAGCGCTGCGTGCTTACTCGCCGGACGGCAGGTTCACCGAACCGGTGCACCTCGAAGCGATCTTTGCGTCCTTGAACATCTGATCGTGGGCGCCGCGTCTGGCTGGTCCCCGTCGACCTCCAAAGCAGGTTCTCGCCGATCTTTCTCTGTGCTCTGCGCGACAGCGCGACCTCGACGTGCGGCGGCCGCGACCAAACGGAACCGCTCCTGGATGAGGATGTTCCGGAAGGCGACTATTCGAGGGAGCCCGGGGATCGCGGCCGCGAGGCCCGGGGCGACCTTGGATAGTTGGTTGAGTGCCTCGCCGATGATTTCGAACTCGCGCTCGGCGGCGGCGCGGAGCATCGCGTTCGCCTGATAGCCGGCAAAGCGCTGTCCATGGGCGAAGCTTCTGGCGAGTCCAGCCGCGTTCGCGGCATCGCAGAGGTATTTTCGCGGGTCAGGCGGCATACGATCGGCGCGGTGCGGGCGGTGGGTGATCGGTACCCCGGACGCGAAGGACGGGGAGGCCTGCTGGGAGCTGGGCGCCAGCACGGTGGCGAGCCTGATGCCGTAGCACTCGGATCTGGTGGGGCATCGAGGAGGATTCATGCGCCATGCATGAATCCGTGGTAGCGTGGATCTTATGAGCGAGTCCGCCGACGGGAGCGGCATCGTCCAGGTGCGCGATGTCGATCCGACGACGCTCGCGGTCCTCCGCGAACGGGCCAGATCGCTCGGTCAGTCGCTGTCCGGGTACTTGCGGGACCTGATGGATGCCGATGCGGCCACGGAGACCAACGCCGAGGTCATCGCCCGTATGGCCCGCGACAGGGAACCGGTGGGGCTCACCATGGACGACATCCTCGCGGCGCGCGACGAGGGGCGGCGTTGACCCTCACGTACGTGGTCGACTGCTCGCTCGTCATTGACGTGCTGTCGGTCCGCGATGGCGACGAGGTGCTCCGGCAGCGCCTGTCCGCCCCGCGGACACTGCACGCCCCGCACCATCTCGACGTCGAGGTCGCGTCAACAGTCCGCGGGCTTGCCGCCGGAAAGAAGATCACTGCTCATCGTGGCGAGCAGATGTTGGCTGACTACGCGCGCCTGCGGATCACCCGTCATCCGGTCTGGCCCTACCACCCCCGGATGTGGCAGCTGCGGCACACCCTCGGTGCTTACGACGCCGCCTACATCGCACTCGCCGAAGCACTCGGCTGCAACCTGCTCACCGGCGACATCAAACTCAAGAACGCTGCCGGACACCGCGCGACGGTCATTGTCACCCGATAGCGGCCGCGGCTGCTACCACGTGCTCGGAGAATCCTGACCGCGCAGCCCGCCAGCAGAGGACGGCGGCGGTGGCAGGGACGGACGACCCCGTACGATGAGGCACCACCGGCGGACAGCGAAGATCAACCATCCGACGATGCGCGACGCGACACCCAGGCCAGGCCGAACCGGTAGGGGTGGTCAGGAACGTGCGGTGCGCGCTCCCGTGGCCTCTCTCGAAGGTGGGATATAGGCCCTGACATCGTCGAACGGATCCACAAGTCCTGAGTTTGCCCGTCAGTATGCAGAGAAGCATCTGGATCTCAGAGGTGGTAGACGTCTCGTCGGTGCCGGATGGAGTGGATTTCTACCAGATGCTTGGCGGCGTCGATGCGGTAGATGATGCGGTAGGTTCCGCGACGCGCCGAGTAGAAGCCGTCGAAGGGTTCGTCCAGCGGCTTGCCCACCCGGTGGGGGTTCGTGGCGATTGCTCGCTGAATCGTTTCCAGCGCGGCGGCCGCGACCTCCAAGGGCAGATCCTCGTGGAGGTTTCTCCGTGCCCTGCGCGACAGTGCGATTTCGTAGGGTGCGCTGTCGGCGGCTGTCACCCTCCGCCGGCCCGTCGTTGCTTCAGTTCGGCCGCGACGTCGCCCAGCGTGAAGGTGTCGCCCGCGGCGAAGTCGTCCCGGGACTGCCGCAGATCCGCGAGGGCCTCGTCGTCCGACAGGAGATCGAGGGTCTCGCGCATCGACTCGTACTCGGCGACGGAGATCAACATCACGTCCGCACGCCCGTTGCGCGTGATCGTGAAATGATCATGCTGGCTGGCCACCCGCTCGGCCAGCTCGGCGATGCGGGCCTTCGCCTCGGTGATAGGAATGGTCTCCACGGAGGTCATTATAGGGACCGGTCGCTTTTCGGGTCGTTCTGGAGGGTGTCTGGCCTCGAGCTGCTCGTCCGGCGGGGCTGTCGTTGACGGGGCAGGTGAGAAGGGCAGCCGCGCGGAGGATGGGCGAGGAGGCCAAGGGTTGGGAGGCGTGCTGGGAGCTGGGAGCTGGGAGCCACCGTGGCCGCGAGCCTGATGCCCTAGTCCGGCCCGGCCGAGCCCCGCCGACCTCGCGATCCTCTGTGGCGCCGTCCTCGACACGCTCCGCGCCGCCGGCTACCGCTACATCCTCGAAGACCGCCGCGGCCACATCACCGCGACCGCGGCCCCCAACCTCCACGACTTTCCCTGACAAGACCGACACACCGGCCACGCGAGCGATGCCACGCCCTCCCGGTCGTGACGCGAGCATGCACGAGCCCTGATGCGACACCACCGACCGACCTGCGTCTTCTTCATCCTTTCTGCTATGGTCCGTACGCGCTGCGGGCGATACGTCATGTGCGAAATACGATCGCCGAGGAGGGCGGCAGTCGAGAGTTTCTCGATAAGCTACCCGCGACCTCGATCTGCGAACTTCGCAACGTTCATCAAAAACTAATACGCAAAGTCGACCTGTCGACGACTCGACGCCGCCGCTCGAGAGATCGACGAGGCCTGAGCCCGGAGACAGACATGATCGACGTGCCCGACCTCACGCGCCTGACGGAGATGCTGTCCAAAATCGACGTTCTGGACACCGGAGAAGCCCTCGAACTGCTCCTCGGCGGGGACGCGGAGACAGCCGCCGACCTGGCCGGTCACTGCACGGTCAAGCACATCGCTCTGGCCGTCTTCCCGGACCGGGTCAGCGAGGTCGTCGACTTCCTCCGGCTGAGCGGCCTGGCGGTGGGCGAGCCGGTTCCGAGCACCCTCGTCCGGGCCCGGCTGGCCGACCGGTACGGCCGGGCCCCGGAGGCTCTTTCGGTGTCCATCGTGACCGGCATGCGACCGAGCCGCCCACACCACGCACTCGAGGTCTTCGTCGTTCCCGGGCTCGAGAACCGGGCGGACGAGAACGGCATCGCCGCCCGCGAACGGCTCGGTGCCTTCGAGACGCACATCGCCTTCGAAACGGCACCGGAATCCCTCGACATCACGCGGGAACTGATCTCGCACCGGACCAGCCTGCGGGCCGACGGCGGTGGTCACAACTCCTTCGAACAGGCCGGCCAGGGCGGCCGCTCGGTGTTCTACTTCGCCATGTCAGACGACGGCAGCACGGGTGGGTGCGGATTCCGTCGACTCGAACTGTTCTGCGGAGGACATCGCCAGAGGGCGCTCGCCGAACATGCGGCCGAGTACACGGCCCAGCGCACCGCCGAGCATGTGACGGTCGCCGAGCATGTGACGGTCCCGGCATCGAGGATCCCGGGGGCGGAGCCGGAGATACGTCTGCTCGAGCTGGTGACCGGGCATATCACGACGAAGGCATTGTCCGTGACCGCGGAACTGGGTATCGCGGACGCTCTGGCCGCCCGTCCGTTGACCGGACCACAGGTTGCCTCGACAGTCGGCGCCGAGCCTTCCGCGGTGACGCGGCTGCTGCGCTACCTCGCCGGTCTCGGTGTCGTGGCCGTTGCGGGCGACCACTACGCGAGCACGCCGATCCTCGAACTGCTACGGCGGGACAGCGACTTCGCCGACCTGGCGCTTCTCTACGGCGGCGAGTTCTTCACCGCCTGGGGCGAGTTCGGACATGCGGTCCGGACCGGAGACAGTGCGTTCGGCCAGGTCTTCGGCCACGAGCACTTCGAGTACTTCGAGTACCATCCCGAACTGAGCGGACGGTTCAACCGGGCGATGGCGGCCTCCACGCAGGCGTTGATCGCCCGTCTGAGTGGCGCCTACGACTTCTCCGCGGCCCGGCGCGTCGTCGACATCGGCGGTGGTGACGGCACGTTGCTGCGCGCCATCCTGGACCGGGCGCCCCTGGCGACCGGCGTGCTGTTCGACCGGAAACACGTGATCACCGCCGGCTCGGTCACCGCGCGGTCGGTCATCACGGGTGCCGCCGCCGCGACCGACCGCGTCGAACTCGTCGAGGGAGACTTCTTCGACGAGGTGCCGGCACGGGGCGACCTCTATCTTCTGAGCCGGGTTCTGCACGACTGGAACGACGAGCGATGCGAGCGGCTGCTCGGCCGGTGCCGGGAGGCGATGCGGCCGGGGACCACCCTGCTCGCGATCGAGCGGGTGCTGTCCGACGAGTCCGTGTCCTCTCCCGCTCTCACCTGGGATCTGCAGATGCTCGCCATCACCGGTGGACGGGAACGGACTCGCCACGAGTACGCACGGATGATGGCGGACACCGGCTTCGTCCTCGAGACCGTCCTCCCCGTCTGGCACGGTCTCTCGTTGTTGGTGACGCGGGCGGCGTAGGGATTGGCCCGGCCTGGGAATCGCCCCTGGGATCTCTCACGGAGGTGCACGATGGCTCTGACCGTCGGCGACTACCACGCGAAGTCCGGCGTGGCCCTGCTCGGTCACACCCTCCCGAACCTGTTTCGCGCTGCGGTCGAATCTGGCCCGGATAACGTGGCTTTCGCAGACGGGCACACTTCGTGGTCCTGGCGGGAATGGTGGGACGCCTCCGAAGCACTGGCCCGAGGCCTGCAGGAACACGGCGTGACCGCGGGCGAGGTAGTGGTCGCCCAGGTCCCCAACAGTCACGATTTCCTGGTCCTGCACGTCGCCGTGGCCGCCGTCGGCGCGGTGCTCCTGCCAGTCCATGGCAACAACGGCCCGCTCGACCTGGTGACGCTGGTGCGGCGGAGCGGGGCGCGCGTGGTGGTGGTGCCCGCCGGGCGGGTGACGCCGGAACTCGCGGAGTCGGCCGCCGTGGTTCTGGTGACGGGCTCGCGCCGGCAGGAACGGCACAGCACGGTCCGCGACCTGATGGCAGAGTTCGCCGGCGTCCGGGCGAGGCCCGTCCAGGTGCGTCCGGATGATCCGTTCCTCCTGCTGCCGTCGTCGGCGACGACCTCGCTGCGGCCGAAGATCTCCATGCACAGCCACGACGGGTTGCTGTCGAACGCCGCCGCGGTCGTGGTCGCCGGGCCTCCGCGCCGGACGGACAGCATCATCAGCGCGAGCCCTTTCAGTCACCTGTTCGGGCTCCTGTCCGTCCACGTCAGCCTGTTCGCCAGGACCACCCAGCTCCTGCTGTCCGCCTGGGACAGCGAGCGGCTGATCAGCCTCACCCGAGCCGCGGTCGACTCCGTCGTGCTGTTCGCGGTGCCGACGCAACTGCGTGATCTGCTCACCCGGCTGGACGAGGTCAGGGCAGGCGATGTCGACGCAGGCGATGGTGACGCGGGCGATGGCGGCCCACGGGAGTCCGTTCGCCTGCGCGAGGTGCGAACAGGCGGGGCGAAGGTGTCGTCCGCGCTGGTGGACGGCCTTCGCCGCCACTGTGCCGCGTCGGTCGTCGTGCAGTGGGGCATGTCCGAGCTGGGCGCCGGGTTGTTCACCAGCGCTCACGACCCGGACGAGGTCGCCACCCGCAGCATTGGCCGCCCGGTTCCCGGCGCCCGCGTGCGGGTGGTGCGCGAGGACGTCGACTGTGCGCCCGGCGACGTCGGCGAGCTGTGGGTGGCCAGTCCCTACGCGTTTCGGGGATATCTGGGCGACGCCGAGCTGTCGGCGCGGACGCTGCCGGCGGACGGCTGGCTGCGGACCGGCGACCTGGCCAGCGTGGACGCGGGCGGCCTCGTCGCGTTTCACGGCCGGATCGCCGAGCTGATCGACGTGGGTGGACAGAAGTTCAGCTCGATCGAGGTCGAGGAACTGCTCGCCGACCTGCCGGGCATCGGGCCCGCGGCGGTGGTGGGCCGACCGGATCCCCGCCTCGGTGAGTATCCGTGCGTCGTCGTCACGGAGGGGTCCACCGTGACCCTGCGCGACGTCACCGAGCACCTCGTCACCAAAGGCGTGGCACGCTACAAGATGCCGGTCGACATCGTCGTGCTGCCGGCGATACCGCGTACCGCGACCGGAAAGATCGCCCGACGCCGGCTGGCTGACCTGGTGGCCGAGTTCCCGGCCCAGCCGCCGGGACGAACGGTCGGACCGGCCGATTCCGCCTCGTTGCTGGATCTGGTCATGGCAAGGGCACGTGCTGTCATCGCGGAACTCTCGGGCGACGCCATCACCACGGAGCTGATGCGGCACACCCCTTTTCGTGACCAGGGCCTGACCTCGCTCGGCGCTGTACGGCTGGCCAACGAGCTTGGGGAGGCGACCGGGCTCGCGCTCGCCAGCACCGCGGTCTTCACCCATCCGACACCGGCCGCGCTCGCCGTCTACCTGGCCGGTGCCCATGACCTCGTCGATGCCGCAACCCTGAAGATCGACTTCGCGGCCGAGGGTCGGCTCGCGGCCGACATCGTCCCCGCGGCCGAGGTGGTGGCCGCCGTGACCGAGCCGCGGCACCTGCTTCTGACCGGCGCCACCGGATTCGTCGGCGCCTTCCTGCTGCGAGACCTCGTGCGGGACACCGGTGCGGTCGTGCACTGCCTGGTCCGTGGCGCCACCGAACGGGACGCGCTGGCGCGGCTGCGCGCGAACCTGTCGTACTACCGGTTGGCGGTGGACCCGCCCCGGATCCAGATCGTGCTGGGCGACCTCGCCCAGCCGAGGCTCGGTCTGACCGAGGAACGCTTCGACGACCTCGCACGGCGTCTCGACGGCGTCTACCACGCCGGTGGCGAGGTGAACTGGTTGCTGCCGTACCAGGAGCTGAGGGCGGCGAACGTGTCGGGCACCGAGGAGATCCTCCGGCTGGCGGCCCGGCACCGTACGGTGCCGGTGCACCACATCTCGACCATCGGCGTGTTCGGGACGGCCGGTGCCGGAGAGGTTCCACTGCGTCCCGCCGATCCGACGGGGCCGCCGGAGGCCCTGGACAGCGGCTACCGCCAGAGCAAGTGGGTCGCCGAGGAAATGATCGATATCGCCCGGTCCCGCGGCCTGCCGGTCTCGATGTACCGGGTGGACGCCGTGTGTGGCGACCAGGTCAACGGCGCCTGCCAGACGCGGGACTTCGTCTGGCTCAGCGTCAAGGGGATGGTGCAGGCCCGGTCCGCGCCGTGTGATCTCGGCGGGGCGTTCCGCATGGTCCCGGCCGACTATGTGAGTGGTGTGGTCACGGTGCTGTCCCGGGGCATGGCCGGCGGCACGTTCCATGTGCAGAACGACACGGCGCTGTCCTTCGCCACCCTGGTGCGGCAGCTGCGATCGTGTGGTTACCAGATTGAGAACCTGGACGCCGTCGACTGGGCTGAGCGGGTACGGGCCGACCTCCACAACGTCCTCAACCCCCTGCTCGACACATTCCAGACGATCACGGCAACGGGCGCGGGCGACCTCCCGCCGCTGGATACCAGCGCCACGCTCGCGGCGGGCGGTATCGCCTGCCCGGCCATCACGCCGGAGCTGGTCGAGACCTATGTGACGTTCTTCGTGACGACGGGGTTCCTCCCCGCGCCGAACACGGCACCGGCGGCGGCAGCGGTGGCGTTGCGGCCAGCCTGATACCCGATCGACGCGGGCTAACCAGCTGGCCCGGGTCCGGTCCGCATCGTCCGGCCGGGAGGTCTGCGGCCAACCGCTCGTCATGGGCCAGCGATACTGGGGCTCGGGTGGGGCGGACTCGCCCTGGGAACGTGGAGGCGGCATTGACTGAGCAGGCGGTAGCCCGGAACGAGATCGGCAGCGCGAGCCGAGGAACCTCGACGAACGGCTTCGAACTGATCTGCGAGATCGAACCGCCGACTCGGCCCGATCTCACCCACGCCCGCCACCAGATCGGCGTTCTTGCCCCCGTCGCCGACGCCTTTCTGATTCCCGACAATCACCTGGGGCGCGCGACGGTGTCCAGCATTGCCGTCGCCCATGAGGTTCAAGCGATGGGCGGGCACAGTATCGCCTGTGTGAACTCCCGCGACCGCAACCTGCTCGGGTTCCGCCGCGACCTGCTCACCGCCGCTGCCTACGGCGTCGGGGAGTTCCTCTTCGTCCAGGGCGACAAACCCACCGCCGGGAACCGGACCGGCGACCTCACCGTACGCGCCATGATCGAGGAAGTTCGCGCGGTCGCCGACGACCCGGTCTACGCCGGCCGGCCCCCCTTCCGCGTCGGCACGGCGGCGGGCCTGCGAGCGCTGCCCGCCTGGAAGCACGCGGCCGACTTCGTCTTCGTCCAGGTCAGCTACTCGGTGGACGCCCTTCTGCGCTGGCGCGATACCCACCCGATCGATCGGCCTGTCTACGCGGGCGTGATGGTCCTTGCCAGCGCCGGGATGGCCCGGCGCCTCGCCACGACCATCCCCGACATCGACATCCCCACTGACCTCGTCGAACGGGTCGAGCGCGACCAGGCCGCAGGAGTCGACGCCGCCTGCGAACAAATCCTCCGCCTACGTGACAGCGCCGCGTTCGCCGGTGTCCATCTCGTCCCCGTCAGCCGCTACCGCCAGGTCGCCGCCCACCTCGAAGGACTCCTCTGACCACGTTGGAAGCCCGGCCCCCCCTTCCCATGCCGTGGAGGTCGTCGCCGAAGACGACGGAGATCTGGGGCTGGCCGCCGAGCGCCTGGACGGAGCGGGCGATGACGTCGACGGTGGAGACTTCGCCGCGGTCGAACCGGGAGATCCAGCTCTTGCCGCGGGACCGTCGAGGAAGTCCAGCAACTCCGGCATGAGTGCGTCGGCCAGATCCTCTCCGGTCCGGACGGCCGGCCCGATCTCGCCCGCCGCCATCGTGGCCGCCGGCATTGCACGCGCGGCCGCCTCGGCGAGTGCGCGTGGGTGGCGCCAGTCGGTGCCGGCGAAGACCAGCGTCGGCACCCGGACCGCGGCCAGGTCGTCGACCTGGCGGAAGCTGCGGTCCCGCGCGATGGACGCGGCCGCGGCAATGCTGGCCGGATCGCTGCGTCGGATCGCGTCCGTGACCATCGCCTCGACGACCGGTGGCAGCCTGGCGACGATCGGCGCCCAGGCGGCCGCCAACCCCTCGTCGCGGACGCGGACGGCGAACGCGTCGAGGTACGCGATCTCGGCCCCCCTGGCCTCGTCGTCCTCGATGTCCTCGACGCCGAGGGCCACCACCGCCGTCACCCGGTCGGGCCGGGCGATGGCCAGACGAAGCGCAATCGTGGAGCCAAGCCCGACCCCGGCCACCACCACACCCACGTTCGCCGCCACCACGCCGGCCTCGGCGAGCCCGTCGAGCACCGTGAGGACGTCGACGGTGTACTGGTCCCAGGTGTGGCGGGCCGGGTCGCGGCAGACGGAGCCGCCGTAGCCCCGGATGTCGGGCTGCACGACCATGTGACGGCCGGCCAGCCGCCGGGCGAACGGATCGAGACTGCGCCGGTCGGGACCGCCCGCGTGCAGCAGCACCACGACCGGGCCATGCCCGCTCACCTCCGCGACGAGAACACAGCCGTCGGGGGCGGAAATCCGATGCGGCACGGTCATGGGGCGGTCTCCCTGGCATCGGTTCTTCGTATCCGGACCGCCAGCATGGGCGCCGAGCTGGGTGGCGGTCCACCCTCAGGCCGTAGAGTTCTGTCGATGAACCGCCATTTCCTCGCCGGGCCGGAACTGCGGCGGTTGACGGACCGGCAACGGATCGACTGGCACGACCACACCGAGCACCAGCTCGTCTATCCGGGCACCGGGGTCCTGCGAGTGGTGACCGAGGTCGGTTCGTGGGTGGTGCCACCGTTGCGGGCCGTGTGGCTGCCGGCCGGTGTGGGCCACGCGCACCAAGCACACGGCCCCACCCACATGCACTCCCTGGCCTTCCGGGACGCGGACGATCCGTTCGGGTCCCTCGACCCGACCGTGGTGGACGTGCCCGCCCTGCTGCGCGAGATCATCCTGGCGCTCACCGCGACGGACCTGGCCGCCGTCGACCGCCGCGACCTGACAGCCGTCCTGCTGCGCTCGCTGCGGCCGGTGACCGAGCCCAGGCTTTGTCTGCCCCAGCCGCACGACGACCGCCTCGCCGCTGTCACAGCGGCCCTGGCGGGTGACCCCGCCGATCCGCGGACGCTGGCGGAGTTCGGTGCCGCCGTCGGGGCGAGCGAACGTACCCTGAGTCGCCTGTTCCGCCGCCAGACCGGGATGACCTTCCCGCAGTGGCGGGCCCAGCTCCGACTGCACCATGGCCTCACGCTGCTCGCCAAGGGGGAGCCGGTCACCGCCGTCGCGTGTGCCTGCGGCTACAGCAACCCGAGCGCCTTCACCGCCGCGTTCCGGGACGCCTTCGGCGTCACGCCCGCCCACTACGCCCGCAAGACGCGGTTGTGAACCGTCCTGGCCCTGTCCTCCCCGGAGGTGGGAGCTGCGGCACAACCTCAGCGTCCACGACGCGGCCGAAGCGGGCATGGTGCCCGGAGGCCGCGACGTCGTCGGAGCGCCGCCGGTTCGAGGGTCAGGGGGTCGTCGCGACCCTGCACGACGCACCCGGCACCACGGTGATGGTCGACGGGGCGCAGGTGGCGGTGTCGTGGGGGACGACGGCGGCGATCACCGGCCTGCCGGTGACGGTGTCGACCAGGTGGACGGGCGGGCCGTCACCGTCGCCGAGGTACCGGTCTCCCCACTGCATGAGCCCGACGACGACCGGATAGAGATCCCAGGCCTTGGTGGTGGGGTGGTACTCGTGGCGCTCACGGGTGCCTTCCTCGCGGTATGGCTCGCGCCGGAGGAGCCCGTCATCGGTCATCTCCCTGAGGCGGTTGCTGAGCACCGACGGTGAGACGCCCAGATGCCGCTGGAAGTCCTCGAAGCGGCGCACGCCGTTGAACGCCTCCCGCAGGACGACGATCGTCCACCGGGAGCCCACGACCTCGAGCGCGCGCACGATGGGGCAGTTCCCAAGATCAACAGACGTCCACTCCACGCGGCTCAGGCTACCCCCTTGGCTTCTGATGGCGAAGTCAGCTAGGGTCTGGCTAGCGAAATCGAAGCCAGAGGAGTTGTGGATGGGGTACGAGGGGTACGCGTCGCTGGAGGTCAGGGTGACGGAGGGCGTCGCGTTCGTGGTCATCGACCATCCGCCCATCAACCTGCTCGACCTGGCCCTGGTCACCGAGCTTGACCGCTTCAACACCGAGGTGCGCGCCGACGACACGGTCCGGGTCATCGTCTTCGCGAGCGCCAACCCGGAGTTCTTCCTGGCGCATGGCGACATGCGACTGATCGTGGACGCGGGTGCGCTGCAGGAGTACATGGCCGGGCCGGGGATGAGCCTTCATCAGCGATACCGGAGCCTGCCGCAGGTCACCATCGCCGCCGTGTCCGGGCGCGTCCGCGGCGGGGGCAACGAGTTCCTGTCCAGCCTGGACATGCGGTTCGCCGCCAGCGAGCGGGCATGGTTCGGGCAGCCCGAGGTCAGCCTCGGGATCCTTCCCGGTGGTGGTGGTACACAGTTTCTGCCGCGTCTGGCCGGTCGTGCCCGTGCCCTGGAACTCATCCTGGGTGCGGACGTCATCGACGCCGAGACCGCGCAACACTACGGGCTGGTCAACCGAGCCCTGCCCGCGCAGGAACTCGACGGTTTCGTCGCGCGGCTGGCCCTGCGTATCGCGTCGTATCCCCGGGCGGCCGTCACCGCGGCGACGAAGGCCGTGGACGCGGCGAGCCTACCGCTGGAGGAAGGGCTCGCGGTCGAAGGCGAGCTGCTCCTGTCGCTGTTCACCAGCCCGACGGCCGTCCAGCGCAGCACCGACCTGCTCGCCGCCGGCGCCCAGACTCGCGACGGCGAACTCGATCTCGAGAACCTGATCGAGCGACACCTGTAAGGCCGGTGCGCCGGCGGTTCCGGCCGCGTCCCGTCCATCACCCCGTCAACGACCGGGACGACGTTTGCCGGCACCACGTGGCAGCGCCTCATCGCCGCCGCGGCCACACCAGAGCGGTGAACTGGTCGTCCAGCGCAGGCGAACTACTTCCTGACCGGGGTGGTGCCGTTCAGGCCGAAGCGGGGTGAGCACACCTCGGTGGTGGACTGGCTGTTGGCGTTCCAGACGCAGATCCACATCGTGTATCCCGCTGCTGGCAGGAAGCTCGTCTTCTTGGCGCCCCAGGACGCGGAGAAGGTGTACGCCATCCCGTCGCTGCGGAAGAGTTCGGCGACGCAGGACTGGTATAGCGAGGTGTTGAGCACGCCGGCGAGGCCGCCGGAGCCGTTGCTGTCCAGCCAGGCTGAGCATGCCGCGTCGTTGGCCACCCAGGAGGTGTCCGCCTCGGAGCCCGGGACCTGTGCCGCGTCGTCGCCGCCGTTGATGCCCTTGATCGCATAGGCGGTCGGGCCCTGGGTGGCACGGGTGGCGGGGATCGTCGCCGCGGTACTGGGCACCGCGGGGGCGTTCGCCGGTCCGGCGCCGCCCGCGGCGGCCGTACCGACACCGCTGGGCGGGATCGTCGCCTCGGTGGCGGGTGGCGCGGCGTCAGCCGGCCTCGCCGACGGCGACCGCGTGGACCCGGCCACGGGCGCAGTGGTGGCCGACGCCGAGGCGGGCGCGGGCGCCGTGGGCTGTCGAGGTGCTGTCCGGTGATGCGGGGACAGCACGACCACTCCCACCGTCACCATCAGAGCGAGTACGACGACACCGACGATCCAGGGGCCGTGCCCCCGTCGCGGCCTGCTGACGACGTGTGAACCGGCGGGCGGATCCGCGGGGGGCTTCTGCGCGGGACCGTCCGCCGACGGCTGCGCGGCGCCCGGGCTGATGTCGAAGGACGGCCCCGACGCCTCGGACGCGCGCTCGTCCGACGCCGGCGGGCCGGACCCCCCGGTCGGTACGGGAGTTCCCTCGCCGGCATCACGCGATGGGAGGCCAGGGCCCGCGGGGGAGGGCTGCACGACGGGCGCGGCGGGCGCGCTGGGCGGTGCCAGGGTCGCCGACGCGGTCATCGCCGCGGCCGGCGAGGGAGACGCGAGCGCCGCCGTCGCCGCGGAGAGAGACGTGGGCGCGGCCGTGGCAGTGGCACCGGAGAGAGGCGTGGGCGCGGCCGTGGCAGTGGCACCGGAGAGAGACCTGGGCGCCGCCGTGGCCGGGGAGAGGGACGCGGGCGGCGCGGGCGGGACCAGCGGCGGACGGTCGGCGGCGGACCGCACCGCGTCCCCGAGATGCAGGGGCGCCTGCCCGCGCGCGGTCCACCCGGCACCGAACACGGAGGCGGCCGCGGACGCGAGCTCGAGGGCGAGGGTGGCGGCGTCCGCGGGGCGGTCGGCGGGGGCCTTGGCCAGCATGTGCATCACCACGCCGGCGAGCGGAGCGGCCACTCCGTCCATCGGCGGCGGCTGCTCGGTCAACTGGTGGTTGAGCAACGTGAGCAGCGGCAGCCTCGGGTCGAACGGCAGCCGTCCGGTGAACAAGCCGTACAGGACGATCCCCAGGGCGTACAGATCGGTCCACGGGCCCAGCTGGCCACCCTCGACCTGCTCCGGGGCCATGTAGGCCGGCGTGCCGGCGATGCCGGTGGTGGTCGTTCCCGACCCCTCGAACAGCTTGGAGATGCCGAAATCGGTCACCTTGAGGGTGCCGTCACCCGCGAACAGGATGTTGTCGGCCTTGATGTCGCGGTGCAGCACCTTGTGGCCGTGCGCGTGCTCGAGCGCCGCGGCGACCGCCAGCGCCACCGCGCAGACTCGCTCGGGGCTCATCGACGTCCGTCGAACGGTGAGGGTGCCCCCGGACAGCAGCTCCATCACGACCAGGCAGAGGCCCATGTCCTCGACGTAGTCGTAGACCCGCACGATGTGCGGATGATCGAGCCTCGCCAGCACCTGCGCCTCGGCGCCAAAGTCCGCCGTCGCGGCCGCGGTGCCCGTGGCCTCCATCACCTTGATGGCCACCGGCCGGCCCATCTGACGGTGCGTGCCCGCCAACACCAGCCCGAACGCCCCTGACCCGAGCTGATCACCCAGGACATAACCAGGCAGGGCCTTCGCCACCCGTTCCCGGTCGACGATCACCGATCGATCCGCGAGGTCCGTCGTCCCACTTCGTCCCCATCAGGCGCCATTGGTCCTGAGCCTAGTAGGCCGCGACGAAGCCGCCACAAAGCGCTCTGCAGACGTGGCCGGGGTGCCCGCCAGGTCAGACCAGGCGGTCGAGGACGAAGGTCATCAGGCGACTCGGGGCGTGCGGGTCGTCCGGATCTTGATCACGTAGTGGATCTGCCGTCATGATCGTGACGTGTCTGCCGTCATGATCGTGAGGGATCTGTCGCAAGATCCTGAGGGGGACGCGGCCTGAACGGGACGGGCTGGGGTGCGGGCGGCTGTCCGCCCGCACCCCAGCCCTTACCTGCCCCGTCGCCCGGCGTGCGCCGAGGCTCGCCGGGTCGGCGGTGTCACCAGTTGCGGAACCGGCCCTGCATGCCGACCTGGCGGCGGCCGTTGCGCGGCGGGGCCGCCGTCGTCGCCGCCGTCTGCCCGCCCGCCTGCGCGGTGGTCTGCCCACCGGCGGCCGGGGTGGTCTGCCCACCAGCGGCCGGCGCGGCCTGTCCGCCCGCGGCTGGCATGCCCTGACCACCGGCGGCTGGCGCCGCCTGTCCGCCTGCCGCCTGTCCGCCTGCGGCCGGAGCGGGCTGGCCGGCGGGAGCGATGGCGGCGGCTGTGGCGACGCCGTTCCCGTCCAGGGTCAGCGTGATCGGGTTGGCGACGCCGAAGTTCGCGCAGTTGAGGTTCTCGAACGAGCCGTTGGCCCGGGCGGCGAGGAAGGTGAACAGGTTGGTGCCGGTCGCGGCGTCCGGAGTCTGGCCCGCGGCGAAGATCGCCTGGGCGTTGAAGACCCGGCGGATACCGGCCGGGTTGGTGAACAGGTTGTTGCAGTACGCGGCGCCGTCCCCGTTGTCACTGCCGGCGGCGCCGAGCGGGGGCTGATCGACCCCAAGCCGGAACAGGTTCGTCTTGTCCGCGCTCGGGTTGTTGTTGACGAGCGTCATCGGGTCGTTGAGCGGCAGCAGCGCGATCGGCGCCGCCTGGAACGCGGCGGCCTGCAGCTCGTTCAGCGGAAGCGACCCGGTGGCCTGGCCGTCCTGGGCGCCGTTGGGCCGGGTCGAGGGGGTGCAGCCCAGCGTCGGGAGGACGAACACGTCCAGCAGGACGTTGTCGCTCGCGTTCGCCAGGTTCACCGCGTTGTTGACGGCGTTCCCGATCGCGGCGGCCGCCGCGGCGTTCTTCTGCGCGGTCTGGCCGTTGGGGAGCGCCAGGTACTGCGCCGTCACGTTGTCGCTCTGGTCCTGGTCGATGAGCGAGAAGTCGCGCACGGTCGGGCAGGGCAGGCCGTCCTTCGCCATGCCGAGCGGCGGGACCTGCAGCTTGTTCGCGGCGATCTGCTGGTTCGCGGTCTGGAAGAACGCCGGGGCGTTGCAGTGCGCGAACTGACCGAAGATCGAGCCGTTCAGGCCGTTGACACAGTTGCCCTGAGCGAGGCTGTCCGTTCCGTTGGCCGCCTGCAGGGTGAGGTTGTCGCCGTTGAACCCGAACCAGAGACCGACCGTGGCGCCCGCCGGGACCTGCGCCATGGCGGGCGGCGCGGCGGGCTGGGTGCCCGCGTCGATCACCAGCGGGTCATACAGGGTGAGCTGGCCGTCCTGGGTGATGATGGCGCCCTGGACGAAGGCGGACTGGGCGATGTTCGCCTCGTTGCAGGGGCCGTCGGCCGGATTGGTGGCGGTCAGCTGGTAGGGCGTCGCGAGGCCCGCCGGCGTCAGCGGATTCGCCGGCACGATGAGCGTGCAGTTCGCGTTCGGATCGGCGGTCGCCGCGGCGAGGTGAACCCTGGTCGGCCTGGTGGGGCCCCCGCTCGGACTGCTGGTACAGCCCGCCGCCAGCGCGCAGATCGCGAGCCCGGTGGCGGCGACGGCGGCGGGTCGCCGTCTGCCTCCGGACGATTCGCGTCCCACGCCGGATGGTCCGTGTGGGGATGAGGTTTCACTCGGGGACAGGGAGGCGGACCGCCTCCGGTGCAACCGTTCGGCCAGGGATGGCATGGCGCAGTCCTTTCTGGGAACGGAACGTCTTCACGGCCGTTCGCGCGCGGGCGAGGCCGCCGGTGGGCCGCCGGTGGGCCGCCGAACGTGCTGCCGCAATGCCGGAATGGCGGCACAGCCGCGACGGAGGCAGGTGACAGGCGCTGTCGGTTTCTGTGGGCACGGCAATGCCACGCGTTGTGTGTGGGGCGGTCGCGACGCGGGGAGTCGCCGCGAGAAGTGGGGCCGAGAACGGGGGCGACGCGGACCGGTGGCACGCCCGATCGCGTCGGTGCTGTCGCCGTGGCGCAGCGGTCGGCGGAAAGGCCGCGACCCGCGCTGACGGCTGGGCCGGCCCGAGAACCGGGCGGGCGGTGAGCGAGCAACGGATCAGGGGATCACCGGCACCTCCGTCCAGGCCCCCCTGGGATTCGCTGGTTACGAAGCCTCACACCCGGACGCACCCCTGTCTACGCACCCCGCGAAATCGGGACAAACGGGCATAGTCTGAACTTTTTGCTTCGCGTCGACGTGCTCAGGCCGGTTGTCAGGCGCGGCGGAACGTGCGGCGGTAGGCGCTGGGGGACACCCCGCGGCGGGCGGCGAACTGCTCGCGGAGGATGGCCGCGTGACGGTAGCCGACGCGTGTCGCGATCTGCTCGATGGACAGGCCGGTCGTTTCCAGCAGCTCCTCGGCCAGCGACAGGCGCTGGTCGCGCAGCCACGCGTGCGGAGAGGTCCCGGTGGCCGATCGGAAGTGCCGGGCGAACGAGCGACGGCTCATCAGAGCTCGGCCAGCGTGTCGACCGTGAGCGAATGATCGAGGTGCCCCCGGGCCCAGGCGAGGACGAAGGCCAGCCGCTGGTCCTCGCCCTCCCCGGCGACCGGCGCGGTGACGTACTCAGCCTGGCCCCCGTCGCGGTGTGGCGGGATCACCAGACCACGCGCGATCTCGTTCGCCCAGACGAAGATCGCCGATCTGTTCGAAGGCTGGTGACGGGCGCGGTGCCCGGCGGCGTCGCGCCGCCGACCTGCCCCGGCTGCGGTGCTGGCGCCAGGCGCGGACGTGGCTGTCCGCGCTGCACGACCTCAACCGGATCTACGACGGCCGCATCCTGCCGGTACGGGAGGAGCGGGACCGCGGATCGGCGCGCTGGTCCGACCCGTTCGGGTGCTGGACGGCGTGCGGGAGGGCAGCCAGTTCGGCGACGTCAACGAGCCGGAGGCGGTGGCCCTCGTCGAGCGGCTCGTCGCCTGCTGTCCTCCGGCCAGTCCGCGGCTCCGCATATTACCGCCACCCCGAGCAGGCCCTCGTCTCCCTGTGGACGACCCTCGACGACCTCGGCATCCCGACCGATCATGATGGAAGCCGCCGTGGGCCACGCCGAGCCGTTTCATTGCGAACCCGTCAGGGCACGCGGGCTGTGTCCGCGCAGCGGACGATCTCCAGCGCGAGTAGTAGCGGCACGGCAGCCTCGACGAGCGACACGGTGAGAAGCGGCAACGGTATCGGGAATGCCAGTGACCAGAACACAGTGAGCGCGCTGACGCTGGAACCGCAGAACAGCACTAGCTCTACACCGAGCTGGGTAAGCTTCCGGCGTCGACGAGCGGCGTCCAGGCAGTGCTCGGTCTCCCAGCCCAGCGACGTGCGCCGCGCGCCTTCGCCGAGACGGGGGCCGAGCACGCGGCGTAGATAGCGCCCGATGGCGGATACCTTCTGGTCGTTCACCAGATAGGTCCAACCAAGCACCAGACATACCGGGGGAAGGAGTAGCAGCGCCGGGATGCGTTCCCGGCCCGCGCTGAAGGCGAGCGCGACCACGCCGCCGCACGCGGCCAGCGTGGCGTAAACGAGATTGTCACGAACACCGATCCGGCCGAGTTGCTCTGCCTTGAGGTGCTCGTACTCCGCGAGGTCCACCTGGATGCCGTCGATTCTGGACCGGTCTTCCGTCATCTTTCATCCTCGCCTTCTCCTGCGGGCGATCCGTCCGCACGCCTGGCCGGAGCATCGGATCAGTCGAACAGGCTGTGGGCCCACCGCGCGCGACGTTCCCGGTCACGGCGGATCCAGCCACCTCCCTCGGACGCCACGGACTCGAGTATCCGCAGCACGCCCTCGAAGCCGGAGTCGCGCAACACGAGTTCGGCCAGGTCCTCGTCCTGACCGTCGAGGCCGGCACCGCCGGTCGGCCGCCTGTACGACTCCCGCACCGAGACTGCATTCTCGCCGCTGACAAGCCGTACCGTGACGGCGGCCGCCCGCAGCTTCTCGCTCTGGGTGGCCTGGCCCTTCACGTTTCTGACCCGGCGTGCTCCCTTCTCTCGGGCGCTCACCGATGCCACCTTCTCGTAGCTGAAATGATTCCGCTGCTCGTCGAGGATGTCGCCGGTGTGGAAGTCGAGTTTCGCGTTCACCTCGTGAACTCCACTGTGGCTCAGCACGAACACGCGGACGGTGTACGCCGAGTAGCGCGGCGGGCCACTGGCCAGGCGCAGCGCACGCGCTCCCTTCGCGCCCTCGACCATGACCGCGTGCGTCACGACATCACGTTCGACAAGACCCGCGCGCTCGATGGCCTCGTACCGCACGTGAGCCTTGTCCATGGCCAGCCAACGCGCCATTTCCTCGTCGGACGGGCGGTCGGCGAGAATCTCCCGCCATTCATCGAGCCCTCGCTGCTCTTCGACGAGAAGCCGCTGCTGTGCGTCCTCACGCAGCGCGATGGCTCGCCGTGACGCGGCCTGCCGCCGGCTCACGAGGACGACCCAGACCGCGCCGACACCCAGAAGCACGGCCGAAACCACCTGCCCGACGGCGAACAGCACTCCAAGCGTGGCCACCGCGGCCACGGCCCCCAGCCATGGCGGGCGTCGGGTGATCGTGTCGCCCGCTGGAGCGGCCTCGTCGAGGTCTCGCGGCTGCCAGGCCGGGCCGCCCGGCGTCGCGGCCCGACGCGCGTGCCAGCGGGCAAGCCAGGCCACCGTGTCCGCGGAGCGCTGTGAGTTGCCGTACTGGGCAACGAGTCTCTCCTTGAGGTACGCCCGTACCTCGACGGTCTGCTCGGCCCAGGTGCCGTTGCGGTGCGGGCGGGCCTCGGTGAACTGGTCCTCCACGACCCGGCACAGGTCGCGGACGAGCCCGCTCGACACCCAGTGCCCCGGGGATCTCGGATCCGGCAATGTTCTCAGCCGCTGCGCGTTGCGCTCCTCGGCCTCCGCGACGAGCCGGCGCGCCCTCGACTCCACCCCGAGCGGCCCGAGCAGGCGGACGCCCCCCAATTGAATACCAAGGACCATGATCGCCACCCACCAGTGGTTCATGCCGACCAGCACCGTGCCGGCACACAGCAACAGCGGGCCGCCGGCGATCAACTGCCAACTGGGAAGCGGTGCCTCCAGGGGAGGAAGGGGGTAGAGCTTCGGCTCCAGCGGATCGGGATGGAAGAACATCCAGACCCGTCGCACGCGGTCGGCCCGAACCTTCTCCGCAACTACCCGCTCGCGTACCCCGGATTCCAGCTGCTCCCTGACCCGGCCGCTGGCAATCATGGCGAGGCTCCTCCGGATCTCCTCCTGGCGTTCCGACGGCACCTTGTCGAAGGCCAGAAGATCCTCCCATTCACCGTTCCACTGCTCTGCGTCGGCGGTGGACTCCCGGGCCGTCCCATGGGGCAGGGAGCGCAACAGCCCCATCACCACGTCCTGTGCCTGGCACCAGGAGTCCTGCGCCTGGTCGGAACAGTAGGCGCGGGCCTTCCTGATCTCCTCGATCAGTTCACTGTCGAGTTCGTAGACCGACCGGTCGCCGAGAACGGACAGTGTGTAGTAGTAGGCGATCCGGGTGGTGGGCTGACCTCCCCACATGAGCTTGCGCAGAATCTCCTCGGCCGGCCGCGCCGAATCGGCTCTGAGATAGTTGAGAGCTACCCGACACTGCTCCTCGGGCGAGTCTCCCTGGTAGACGTAGGTCGGGCTGTTCCGGATGTCCACCCGGCCGCGGTTCACACCGAACTGAGCACCGACCCTGGCCCCGTTCGACGCCGTGTTGCTGCTGTTCACGGAATCTCGCGGTCCCTCCCAGCCCTCTGTGTCCCACTCCTCCGAGTCCCACTCCTCGTCAGTCACCGCTGGGCCAGCTTCCGGCCCAGGTGACGCGAATGTCGCCGGTGTTGACGCCGGTCTGCGTGCCGACCTGGCTGTTGGTGGCGGTGTTGGACGTGCGGACCGTCCCGGGGGCCGTGGGCACTGACCGTCGCGTCGTCGGGCGGGCGCCGGCACCGCCTTCGTCCTCGCCGCGTTCACTGATGGCCGCCGCGAGGGCGACCGCGAAGGCGGCGGCACTGGCGGCGGCTTGTCGCTGCCCACCTCGACCGTCTGTGGCGCTCTTTGTGCCGTCCGCATGATCGCTGATCGCCCGAACCGTCGCCATCGACGCCCTGCCGTGGAGGTGGCCCGCCTGCGCGAAACCCGAACTCTCCATCTCGATCGCCACCGCGTCGTTGAAGTTGCGCCGGATGCGTTCGGCCTCGGGAGAGGTCCTCGAGTTCAGCATGACGTCTCCCGCGGCGACTGCCTCGAAGTGAACGGCGGGAACGTGACCGTCCGCAGTCTTCGGCAGACCGGCGTGCCAGCGTTGGTCGCGCGGCAGCCGGCGGGCGATCTGCTCCAGCTCGTGGGAGATCAGCCATGCGTTCGGTCGCACCTGGAACTCGTCATCCTCGCTGCGGCCACCCTGGTAGGAGTGGATTTTGGTTGCGACGACGACGTCACCGATCTCCAGCCAGTCCCGCAGTCCACCGGCGATGCCGACGAAGAGCATCGCCGTCGGCGAGAACGCGGCAAGTGCGCGTTCCGTCAGCGTCGCCGCAGCCAGAGCTCCGGTACCGGTGACGCCCAGGGCGACCTGCCGGCCGGGATGGGCTGCCAGCTCGCCGACATCGAAGATCGTTCCTCCGGTGCACGTGCGCTGCTCCACCTTGGTCAGGAGATCCCGTATCGCATCGTGCTCGACACCGAGTGCGGTCAGGAAGACAATCATGAGAGGCTCCTCGGGTGTGATGAAGGTCTGTGGAATGGCGTCGAACGACGGCCATGAAAAGTCGACCTTGGGCACGATGGGAGGCGAGCACGAAACCAAGACAGGAACCGGCGGTAATAGACGCTCGGGCATCGGGCCGATCTACGCCACGAAAACCGCGCGGATCGCTACTCGCGCATGGCGTGGAGTCGCCGGATTCTCGGCGTCACGCTCGCGGCTATACTGATTTACCTGCGGCCTTTCGGTGGCCGCAAGCGCTCTCATGGCTTGCGGGGTCACGAGAGTTCGGAGACGTGCGGACATCGTTTCAACCAGGTGGTCGTCTGTTCCTCCAGTGCAAACCGACAGGAGTTCCTCGCGGCGGGCCTCGGCCGCCCGTCCCGTCGCTTCTCTCATCGGAAATCGGTCGCCGTCATCCGGCTCGGCAACCATACCCCATACCCGACATACTACGTTCGTGTCATCGTGACATCAAGGGTTCGGGCGGGTTTTCTGTGTTGCGGACAGAAATCTGCTTGTCAGAAAGCGGAGCCCGTGGGCCGCATCATGGGCGGGACCAGCGCCGTCGCGTGGCCGGCACGGTAGAGCGCGGCGGGGCGGCCGTTGCCCGTAGGTCGTTTGCGTCCGGTTGGGGCGAGGAATCCGGGTGCATCGGTCACTTTGCGATGAAAGTTTGGTTTGTCCAGGTTGACTCCCCAAACGACCTCGTACACCTCGCGGAGCTCCGCGATGGTGAACTCACGTCGGCAGAACGCCGGTGCGATCGTGCGGAACTGGAGCTGGTCGCGTGCGAGCTCCACCGCATCGTCGAGGATCTGGTTGTGATCGAAGGCGAGCTTCAGCCGTCGCGCTTCGGTAACCGGCAGCCAGCTCGCCGCACGGGCATCGGAACCAGCCCGGGGGGAAGGCAGGTGGGGCGCGATGGCCAGATAGGCGCACGTGATCACCCGGGGTGTCCGTGGGTCCCGCTCCGGTGCGGAGTAGACACCCACCTGCTGCAGATGCAGTGCCTCGGCATCCAGACCGGTTTCTTCACCCAGCTCCCGAGCGGCTGTCTCATCCAGGCTTTCGCGTCCCCGCAGGAAACCGCCCGGCAACGCGGTCCGGCCGGCGAACGGCTCGTTTCCTCGTTCCACTGTCAACACGCAGAGCTGCCCGGCCCGGATCGTCACGATCACTAGATCCGCGGTGAGCGTGACCGTTGTACGGGGGCGGTTCATTCCGCGAGATTACTCTCGGTCAGCGGGGCAGGCTGGCGGCGTGTCGTCACAGGCTCTACCCAGGGATCTCCATGTGCCTCAACCGGGCTGGTGACACGGCTGGGATTGTCAGTCCGCCCAGGCCTGATCCGCCGGGGCACAGCTGACGAAGACGACCGGCCGTCGTAACGGCGATGCGACGACACGTGCTGGCGACGTGGACCGGCCCGGTCCCGCCGCCGTCCCCGGTTCCCACCGAACCCATTGATCAACAATGGCAGGGTTCCGGCCTGCCGGCAGGATGATCGAGAAACCGCCGGCCTCGCCGATCGCCTCGGTCACGCCCTCGAACAGCTCCGGGCGGTGCTCCACCAGCCACCGCGCCCCGAGCTTGCCGCCGGCCTCCTCGTCGGCGAGGAACGCGAGGACCAGATCCCGCGGCGGGGCGACGCCTTCGCGACGCAGCCCGCGGGCCACGGCCAGCGTCATCGCGACCATGCCCTTCATGTCGACGGCGCCGCGTCCCCACACGTACCCGTCGGCGACCTCCCCGGAGAAGGGGTGGACGGTCCACTCGCTCGCGTCCGCCGGGACAACGTCCAGGTGGCCGTGTACGAGCAGTGCGCCGCGGGCCGGGTCGGAGCCCGGCAGGCGGACGATGACGTTGCCACGCCCGCGGCCACCGGACTCCACATAGGTCGGCTCGTAGCCGACCTCGGCGAGCTTCTCGGCGACGTACTCCGCCGCCGCCCGCTCCGTCCCTTGAGTATCCGGATCGCCGTCGTTGGTGGTGTCGATGGCGATCAGGTCGCTGGCCAGCGTCACCACCTCGGCGACGGGGCCTGGGGCCGGGCCGCCGAGGGGCGAGGTGGCGGGGCCGGTGTCGGACCGGGACGGCGTGCGATCATCCCCTTGCACCCGGCCCGCCGCGGGGGCCGGCGTCCGCCGCGAACCCGTCGCGCGGCGTCGGGTCGGATCCATCGCGCGGGGCCGGGGCCGGAACCGGGGGCACGACGGCGCTGTGCGGCGCGCCCGCGTCGTGGGCATCGGCGAACGGTTTCGACGGGAGCGGCCCGTCCGCCGGTGTTCCCGGGACCCGCGCGAGGGTGAATCGGACCTGGCGGCGCAGGCGGAAGCCGAGGTGTTCGTAGAGCCGGATCGCGCCCGTGTTGTCCGCCGCGGTGTGCAGGAACGGGGTTTCGCCACGTTCGCGGATGCCCGCGGCGACGGCGCGTACGAGGCGGGTGGCCAGGCCCTGGCCGCGCACCGCCGGGTCGGTGCAGACGGCGCTGATCTCCGTCCAGCCGGGCGGGTGCAGCCGTTCCCCGGCCATCGCGACGAGCCGGCCGCCGCGGCGGATCCCCAGGTAGGTGCCGAGCTCGATGGTGCGGGCCTGGAACGGGCCGGGACGAGTGCGCTCGATCAGCGCCAGGATGTCCTCGACGTCGTCCGGGCCGAGCCGGACGGCCTCGCCGTCGGGTGCCGCGATGAGGTCGGCGTCGACGAGCTGCACGCCGCCGGCACTGCCGAGCACCTCCCACCCGGGCGGGCCCGCGTTCCCGACGTCGACGAGCGGCAGGATCGCCCCCGGGCTGAGCAGGTCCGCCACGTCCCGCCAGGTGTCGGAGTCGGGATCGTCCGGCAGGGCGACGAACGGCGCGACGTCCGAGGGATACCGCAGCACCCGGCCGCGCCGGACGGCCAGATGCGCGTGCGCTCCCAGCAGCGAACCCAGCGCCGGGTTGTCGAGCGGGTGCGACGCCACGGCGGGCGCCGTGTCGCCGAGCTCTGTGTCGCCGAGCTCTGTGACTGTGGCGTCCGGGGCGCGGACGACGCCCGTGGCCGGGCCGGGTCCACGGGCGGACTCCTCGCGCGCGACCACCCCGGTCATCGGGCGGGCTCGGCGGCGATCCCGTCGTGGGCGTGGCCGTCGTGGGCGTGGCCGTCGTGGAGGTCGGCGGGCAGCGGGATGCCGAGGTTGTCGCGCAGGGTCGTGCCGGTGTACTCGGCCCGCAGCGAGCCGCGTTCCTGCAGCAGGGGGACGACCTTGTCGACGAACTCGTCGATGCCCCCGGGGGTGAGGTGCGAGCCGAGGATGAAGCCGTCCGAGCCGTCGTTCTGGACGAAGTGGTCGAGCCGATCGGCGACCTGGGTCGGCGTGCCGACGAACTCGGTGTGGGCGAACACCCGGATCGCGAGCTCACGCAGCGAGTACCGGTGCTCCGCCGCCAGCGCCCGCCACTCGCGCACGGTCTCGAACGGGTCCTGGGGGTTACGGGCGCGGCCCTGGATCACCGGCGGCCCGGTGACGTCGGGGTCGACGTCGGGCAGCGGGCCGTCCGGGTCGTAGCCGGACAGGTCCCGGTTCCACACGGCCTCCAGCAGGATCTGCGCGGTCCGCCCGCTGACCTGAGTGCGGGCGACCTCACGGGCCCGCTCCTCGGCGTCGGCGGCGCTGTCGCCGAGGATGAACGCGCCGCCGGGCAGCAGCTTCACCGAGCCCGCCGGCCGCCCCGCGCGCACCACCCGGGCCTGGATGTCGCGGTAGTACTCCTGCGCCGGCCCGAGCTCGTGGAAGGGGGAGAAGATCGCGTCGGCGGTGGCGGCGGCGAAGTCCCGGCCCTGCGGGGAGACGCCGGCCTGCAGCACCACCGGACGGCCCTGCGGGCTGCGCGGGACGGTGAAGTGCCCGGCGACGTCGAACTGGCGGCCGAGGTGGCGGAACGCGCCGGCGCCGGCGTCGCGCAGGAAGCGGCCCTGTTCGGTGTCCACGGCAAGCGCGTCGGCGGGCCAGGAGTCCCAGAGCGCCCGGGCGAGCGCGACGAACTCCTCGGCCCGCACGTACCGGTCGTCGCGGTGCAGGAAGCCGCCGCGGCGGAAGTTCTGCCCGGTGAACGGGTCGAAGGAGGTCACCACGTTCCAGCCGGCCCGGCCGCCGGACAGATGGTCCAGGGACGCGAGCTGGCGGGCCAGCTCATACGGCTCGTTGAAGGTGGCGTTGAGGGTGCCGACGAGCCCGAGATGCTCGGTGACGGCGGCGATCGAGGCGAGGACGGGCAGCGTGTCCGGCCGCCCGACGACGTCCTGGTCGAAGATCTGCCCGAGGCGTTCGCGCAGGATCAGGCCCTCGGCGAGGAAGAAGAAGTCGAACTTTCCGCGCTCGGCGGCCTGCGCGGCGTGCCGGAACGACGCGAAGTCGATCTGGCTGCCGGCGTCCGGGTGCGACCAGACGGTGCTGTGGTTCACCCCGGCGACGTAGTGGCCGAGGATGATCCGCTTGCGGGGGCGGCTCATCGGGCTGCGGCCTCGATTCGGCTGGTGGTCGCGTCGCGGCGGGTGGCGTAGCGGCTGGCCGGCCGGGGCAGGCCGAGGTGGCCGCGCAGGGTGGTGGTGTCGTACGCCGCGCGGAACCGGCCGCGGCGGGTGAGTTCGGGGGCGAGCCCGCGGGTGATGGCCTCGAGGTCGTCCGGCAGGACGGCGGGCCGCAGCCGGTAGCCGGTGATGCCGGCGGCCTGCCAGTCGAGCAGCAGGTCGGCGAGCTCCGCGGGCGAGCCGGCGATGATCGCCGCGTCCGAGCGCAGTGGTGCGTCGAGAAGGTCGTCGAGGCGGCGCAGCCGCTGCCGGGCGGCGTTCGCGTCGTCGTCGAGGACGACGAGCAGGTCGGCGAAGACGTGCAGGGTCTCGCCGGCCCGCCCGGCGCGGTCCTGCTCGTCGCGGACCTCCGAGACGATCGCGCGGGCCTGGTCCGCGTCGTGGGGGGTCACGTAGACGATGTCGGCGGCGCGGGCCGCGAGGCGGTAGGGGATCGTGGCGTGGGCGAGCGCCGTGACCACCGGCTGGCCCTGCGGTGGGCGTGGCGTGATCGACGGTCCGCGGACGGAGAACCACCGGCCCTCGAAGTCGATGTAGTGCAGCCGGTCGCGGTCGACGAACCGGCCGGTGGCGACGTCGCGGATCTCCGCGTCGTCCTCCCAGCTGTCCCACAACCGGCGGACCACCTCGACGTGGTCGGCCGTCTCGTCGAACGACTCGGTGATGTACGCCTGGACCTCGGGGCTGGCGAGGTTGTCGGCGCGCAGCGGCGGGCCGGGCGGTCGGCGGCCGAGGTGCGTGGTCTCCCCGGCCCGGCCGACCTGCACCCGCCAGCCGGCCCGGCCGCCGCTGGTGAAGTCCAGGGTCGCGATGGCCTTGGAGACGTGGAACGGCTCCGTGGACAGCGCCGAGGTGGTCGGCACCAGGCCGACGCGGGAGGTCAGCGGGGCGACCCGGGCGGCGATGAGCACCGCGTCGAGCCGGCCGCGCACCTGGTCGACGCGGTCGTCGGGGGTGCCGTCGAGCCGGGAGGACTGCAGCGCCAGGGCGTCCTCGAAGGTCACGAAGTCCAGCAGGCCGCGCTCGGCCTCCGTCACCAGGTCCAGCCAGTAGCCGGGGGAGAACAGCTCCCGCGGGCGGGCGGACGGCTCGCGCCACGCGGCCGGATGCCACCCCGCGCCGTCCAGGGCGACGGCGAGGTGCAGCGGGTCGGTCTCGGACATCATGATCACCACTTTCTGATCGGACGCGCGGGGTGGGCTCGGGGCTGGCGGATCAGTGCTGGCGGATCAGTGCTGGCGGCGCCGCCACTCGGTGGCGAGCAGCTCGTAGGAGCGGACCCGGTCGGCGTGCTCGTGGGTGATCGTCGTGATGGCCAGCTCGTCGGCGCCGGTCGCCTGCTGGAGCTGCTCCAGCCGGTCCGCCACCGTCGCCGGGGAACCCACGAGCTGGGTCTGGGTGCGGTCGGTGACGAGCGCGCGCTCCTCGTCCGTCCACACGTGCGCGGCGGCCTGCTCGGGGGTCGGGAAGGGAATCGCGCCGGCGCCGGAGCGAATGCTGTGAACCCACAGGCCGTAGCCCGAGGCGAGCCGGGCCGCCCGCTGGTCGTCCTCGCCGACGACGACGTCGGCGGACACCGAGACGTACGGCTCGGCCAGGTCCGCGGACGGGCGGAACGCGTTCCGGTAAGCGGTCACCGCGTCGAGCACCGTGCTCGGGCTGTGGTGGTAGGAGGCCGCGAACCGCAGCCCGCGCGCGCCCGCGACCTCGGCGCTCGAGCCGCCGGAGGCGCCGAGGATCCAGACCTCCACCTCGGCGCCCTCGCCGGGGCTGGCGTGCGCCTCCACGCCGTCGGCGCTCCGGTACGTGCCGGCCAGCAGCGCGAGGATCTCGTCGATCTGCTCGCCGTACTGCGGAGTGTGGGCGCCGGGCTGCTGGAGCAGGTCGAGCAGCGTCCCGACCTTCGCCGTGTTGATCAGTTTGGTGACGTCGAAGCGCTGGGGCAGCAGCAGGCCGTTGGCGGTGTGCTCGTCGGCCGTGTGGGCGCCGCCCCCGATCGACGAGCGGTAGATGGCCGCGGCCGCCGCGGCGGTGCTCAACGCCGGCTCGGCCGGCACCGCCCGACCACCGCCGTCACCGCCCCCACCACTGTCGCCGCCGCCGTCGCCCCCGCCGCCGTCGCCCCGTCCGGCCTTCGCCGGGTCGGGGCGGCCGAGCGACCGGCCGATACCGAGGTCGAGCCGGCCGGGGTGCAGGGCCCCGATCAGCCCGAACTCCTCGACGACGGACAGCGGCGTGCGGTGCCCGCTCTGCACGCCGGCCGAGCCCAGCCGGATCGTCGAGGTGGCGCCCGCGACCAGAGCGATGGTCACGGTCGGCGAGGATCCGAGCACGCCCGGGTTCAGGTGGTGTTCGGCGAACCAGTACCGCCGGTACCCGAAGCCCTCCGCGCGGCGCGCCAGATCGACGGTGTTGCGCAGCGCCGCCTCGGGCGTCGAGCCGTCGCTGACGGGAACGAGGTCGAGGACGGCCAGCGGGATCTCGGGCATGGTACGACCTTTCTGCGCCGCGGATCAGCGGGTGGAGGCGAATCGGGGATCAGGGCGGGTGCCCTCGATGGCCAGGTCGGCGAGGATGGCGCCGATGGCCGGCACGAACTTGAAACCGTGGCCGGAGAATCCCGCTGCCACGACCACCGGGCCATGCCGGTCCAGAACGAAGTGGGAGTCCGGAGTCGTCGTGTAGGTGCAGCTGATCGGGTGGTAGCTGTCTGGGTCCGCTCCGGGCAGCCACCGCCGAACGTACTCCCGCAACGCGGCGAGCTGGGTCGGTTCCGCGGTGAAGTCCCGGCGGTCCGGGTCGACCACCGGGCCGACCCCGTGGAACCCGACCTTGATCCCCCCGCCGGGCGTGTACAGCCCGTAGACCCCGCCGTGGAAGGAGACGGCCTCCCGCGTCCCGGCGGCGAGCAGGTGCACGAAGCTCGGCCAGCCGGCGCCGGCGTCCGCCGCACCCCCGCCGTCCGCACCGGCCGCACCGGCCGGGGCGAGCGGCGCGAAGTGCGCGGGCTGCTCCTGGGTGACGCGCAGCGCGGGCAGCGGCACGACGCCGCCGAGCAGCTTCGCCGTCCAGGCGCCGGCGGCGACGATGACGCGTCGGGCCAGGTACACGTCGTCGTCGGTGCGGACCTCGACGGCATCCTCGTCACGGATCGTGACCGTGTTGACCGGCGTCTCGTGTCGCACCTCGGCGCCGTGCTTGGCCGCGTTCTCCTGCAACGCGGTCACGCTGCGGTCGGCGTGCAGCCGGCCGGAGTCGGGATGGAACAGCACCCGGGTGTCGAAGCGCAGCCCGGGCCAGCGCGCCGCGGCGTCCCGCGGCGCCAGCCATCGCGCGCCCACTCCCGCGCTGGCGGCGGCCTCGGCGACCTGGTCGAGGACGGGGTCGGCGCCGTGCTCCAGACCACCGGTGACGGTGAGCAGGGGGACGCCGGCGAGGTCCTCGAGCTCCCGCCAGCCGACGAGGGCCCGCTGCGCGAGCCGGATGTAGCCGACGTCGGGGTAGACGAGGCGGAAGATCCGGGACGCGCCGTGCGAGGCGCCCCGGGTATGCCCGGCGGCGAACCGCTCGAGCAGCACCGTGTCGACGCCTCGCCGCGCGAGCTGCCAGGCCGCGGCCGACCCCATCGCCCCGCCGCCGAGTACCACGACGTCGACCCGCTGAGCGCTCACGCCGACACCTGCGCCGTGGCCGGGCGATCGAGGGTCGGCACGGCGGCGAGCAGGCTGCGCGTGTACTCGTGCGCGGGGTTGCGGAAGATCTGCTCGACGTCGCCGGACTCGACGATCCGACCGTCCTTCATCACCAGTACCCGGTCGCTGACGTGGTAGATCACGCCGAGGTGGTGGGAGATGAACACGTAGGCGATGCCGAGCTCGGCCTGCAGGTCCGCGAGCAGGTCGAGAATCTGTGCCTGAATGGAGACGTCGAGGGCGGAGACCGGCTCGTCGCAGACGATGACCCTGGGCCGTGGCGCGAGCGCGCGGGCGATCGCCACCCGCTGGCGCTGCCCGCCGGAGAGCTGGCGCGGCCGGCGGTCGAGCACCTCCCGGGCCAGACCCACCTGGTCGAGCAGCTCCAGCACCCGCTCCCGTCGCCGCGCGCGGGGCACTCGGGCGACGGCGAGCGGCTCGGCGATGATCCGCCCGACCGGGTAGCGCGGGTCGAACGAACTGAGCGGATCCTGGTAGATCACCTGGATGTGCCGGCGCAGCCGGGCGCGGGCACGGGCGTCGAGATCGCCCCAGGCGGTGCCGTCCACCTCGACCGTGCCGGCGTCGGCCCGCTCCAGGCCGAGCAGCAGCCGCGCGGTGGTCGTCTTGCCCGAACCGGACTCACCGACGATGCCGAGCGTCTCCCCGGCCCGCAGCGTCAGGGACACGTCGTCGACGGCGGTCAGGACGCGGCGGGAATCCAGGGCGAATCGACGCACCAGATGGTGCGCGGCCAGCACGACCTCGTCACCGACCACCGCCCGCGGCTGTGCCACCGCCCGCGGCTGTGCCACCGGGCCGGACGGCCCCGCGCCCGTGCCGACCGACGTGACCCGCGCGCTCGACGGCCGTCCGTCAGGGCTGGCGGGCGGGGGGGACAGCCGAGTACCGCGCGCGTGCGCGACCGGTGCCGCGGCGAGCAGCTGGCGGGTGTAGGGGTGGCGCGGATCGTCGAGCACCTGGCGGGTCGGGCCGTGCTCGACGAACACGCCGTCCTTCATCACGTAGACGTGGTCGGCCACCTGGGACACCACGGCCAGGTCATGGCTGATGAGCAGCAGCGCCGTCCCGGCCCGGCGGCGCCGCGCGAGCATGTCGAGGATCTGCGCCTGCACGGTGACGTCCAGCGCGGTCGTCGGCTCGTCGGCGACGAGCAGCGCGGGGTCGGCGGCGATCGCCGACGCGATCAGGGCCCGCTGCCGCAGACCGCCGGAGAGCTGGTGCGGATACTGGCCGGCGCGGGCCTCGGGCTCGGGCACGCCGACCTCGCGCAGCAGCTCGACCACCCGTGCGTCGACCTCCCGCGGCGGTACCACCCGGTGAGCCCGCAGCGTCTCGCCGATCTCGGCGCCGATCCGGCGGGCCGGGTCCAGGGAGACCAGCGCGTCCTGCAGGACGAATCCGACCCGCCGCCCGCGCAGCGTCCGCCAGTGGCGCTGTGGGACGTCCCGGACGTCCCCGCCGTCAACGACCAGGCGTGCGGCACGCACCTGCGAGCCGCTGCCCACCAGGCCGACGAGGCTGCGGGCGGTGACGCTCTTGCCGGAGCCGGACTCCCCGACGATCGCGACGGACGCGCCGGGGTCGATCCGGAACGACACGCCGCGCACGGCGTCCACCGTGCGCCGGCCCAGCCGAAACCGCACGTGCAGGTCCGCGACGTCGACCAGGGCCCCGCCGCGAGCGCCCGATATCGCGGTGTCACCCGGCTTCGCGGTGCGCACCGGGGCGGTGCCGTTGTTCGTCGTCATCGGGCGCCGCGACCTTCGAGTCGAGCCTGCAGGAACTGACCGGCGACCGTGATGGTCAGCACGGTGAGAGTGATCACGATGCCGGGGAAGATCGCCGGCCACCAGGCGACGGAGAAGTAGGTGCGGCTGCTGGCCAGCATCGCGCCCCACTCGGCGGTCGGCGGCTGCGGGCCGAGACCGAGGAAGCTCAACGTCGATCCCAGTCCGATCGCCGAGCCCACCCCGATCGTCGCCAGGATCAGGACCGGCGCCAGCGCGTTGGGCACCAGATGGCGCAGGATCACCTGGCGCTGGGGCCAGCCGAGGGCCCGCGCGGCCTCCAGGTGGACCGACGCGCGGATGCGCAGCACCTCGCCGCGGACCACCCGGGCGAAGCCGGGGAGCAGTATCAGGCTCAGACCGATGATCGAGTTGCGAGTGCCGGGGCCGAGGACCGCGATGACCAGCAGCGCGAGCAGCAGGCCCGGGATGCTCAGGATGACGTTCAGCAGCCAGTCGAAGAAGGCCGAGACCAGCCGGCCGCCCTGCGCCGCCGCGACGCCGATCGCCGCGCCCACCACAAGTGCCAACGCCGACGCGGTCAGCCCGATCAGCAACGACGGCCGGGTGCCGTGGACGATCCTGGCGAGGATGTCCCGGCCGTTCTGGTCGGTGCCCAGCAGGTGACCCGCGCCCGGTCCGCGCAGGGTCTGCGCGATGTCGGCGGCGTTCGGGTCGGTGCCGGTGAACAGCCCCGGCCAGATCGCCGCGACCACCAGCAGCGCCAGGAAGGCGAAGCTCAGCACCACCCCGGGCCGCGTCGGGCGTGCGCGCGACCAGCGCCCGCGCGCACCGGCCGCGGGCACGCTCGTGGTGCCGTCGACGGGCTGCGCGCCGCCGGCCACGGAGGCGGCCAGGTCAGGGGGTGCGGTGGTCATCCTCGACCCTCCTGGTTCGGGTCGGTCGTCGATGGTGACCGCGGCGGCGTCGGGTCGCCGCCACCTGCCGGGGCGGAGACGGCCGGCGCGGCGGTGGCGGCCGTGGCGGTGGCCGTGGCGGTCGGGGCGGTCGGGGCGGCCGTGGTGGCCGTGGTGGTGACGTCCGTGGCGCCGGCGACCGGCGTGGGGCTGATCGTCGCGTCGGGGCGCAGCCGTGGGTCGAGCAGCGGGTAGGCGGCGTCGATGAGCAGGTTGACGACGACATAGAACGACGCCGCGACGAGCACGACGCCGGAGATCAGGGGGAAGTCCCGCCGGCCGAGCGCGCCGACCGTCAGCGACCCGAGCCCCTGGCGGGAGAAGACGTTCTCGATGACGACCGCGCCGCCGAGCAGCGCGCCCGCGATCCAGCCGGCGATGGTGATCGCCGGCATCAGGGCGTGCCGCAGGGCGTGGCGGACCAGCACCGCCGCCTCCCCGATGCCGCGGCTGCGGGCCGTCGTCACGAACGGTTCGTCGAGTGTGCGCTCCAGGCCGTTGCGCAGGATCTGCGCGAGCGTCGCGCCCGGGGCGGCGGCGAGGGCGACGGCGGGCAGCACCAGGCCGCGGGCGGTGTTCGCGCCGATCGCCGGGAACCAGTGCAGTTGGAAGGAGAACACGGTGAGCAGCAGGATCGCCAGCCAGAACGCCGGCACGGCGACGCCGACGATCTCCAGCAGGGAGAACGGGCTTCGGATCCAGCGCGGCCGGCCCGCGGTCAGCACCGCCACCGTCACCGACCCGATCAGGGCGAGCCCGATGGCGGCGGCCATCAGCTCGAACGACGGCAGGATCTGCTCGCCGATCGCGGACGTGACGTCCATTCCCTGGTTGTAGGAATGGCCGAGGTCGCCGCGCAGCAGGTGCCCGAGGTAGTCGAAGTACTGGACCAGCCAGGGCTTGTCCAGCGCGTAGTCGCTGATGATCTGCGCCCTGACCTCGGGGCTGACCGGCGACTGCCCGATGATCACGTCGACGGTGCTGCCGGACTTCAGGTGCAGCGCGGTGAAGGTGACGGTGACCGCGCCCCAGAGCACGAGCACCGCGTAGCCGACCCGCCGGGCGACGGCGAGCCCGACCGCGCCGGCGGAGGAGACCGCGAGGCCTCCTGCGCGCCGCCCGTCCGCCACGAGGGCGATGCTCACCTGGTCGTCCAGGCGTCGTAGAACAGCGGGAACGCCTGCGGCTCGAAGCGCAGCCCCTGCACCTTCGTGCTCGACCCGAGGACGTAGTGGAACACGTAGACCGGGAAGACGGCGGCGGCGGCGGTGATGCGCTGCTGCGCGTCGCCGTAGAGCTGCGCCTGGCGGGTCAGGTCGGTGGTGTTCAGGGCGTCGGCGAAGATCTTGTCGAGGGCCGGGTCGGTGAACCGCGACAGGTTCGTGGCGAAGCCGGTCTTCGGCACGGCGGCGCTGCCGAACAGAGTGCGCAGCGCGTCCGGCGAGGCCCGCTGCCAGCTCATGTCGAGCAGGTCGTAGTCACCGGCGATGACGTTCTTGAGGAAGCCGGCGTAGTCGGGGTTCTCCGTCTTCACCTCGATGCCGATGTCCTTCGCGGCGGCCTGGACCTGGTCGGCGACGACGTCGCGCTGCTCGCGGGTGTACTCCTTGAGGAACGGGTGGACGAGGGTGAGCCGCTCGCCGTCCTTCGTCCGGTAGCCCTGGCCGTCGCGGCCGGTCCAGCCCGCCTGGTCGAGGAGCTGGTTCGCCTTGGCCTTGTCGTAGGCGTAGGACGACTCGATCGTCTTGTCATAGCCGACCGTCGACGGGGACAGCGGCCCCCGGGCCGGCGGGAACACGCCGAAGTACAGCTTCTGGACGATCGTCGACCAGTCGATGCCGACCCGGAACGCCTCCCGGACCTTGACGTCGGTGAAGGGCCCGCGGGTGGTGTTCGGGTAGTAGTTGTAGTTGCCGCCCGGGGCGGCCGCCGTCTGGATCGTGAATCCCGGCGTGCGCTTGAGCGCCGCGACGTTCACCGGCGGCACGCTCGCGATCGCGTCGACCTGGCCGCTGGTCAGCGCCCCGTAGCGGGAGGAGTCCTCCGGGATGGAGCGGATCGACAGCGCGTTCAGGTGTGCCGGGCCGGTGTGCTTCGCGTTCCCCGGCGCCCAGTTGTACCTGTCGTTGCGGACGTAGTCGATGCCCTTGCCCTTGACATAGCCGCCGGTGCTGATGAAGGGCCCGCTGCCGACGATCTTCGTGCAGAGGTCCGCCGGCGGCTTCTTCAGCGTGCTCGGCGCCTCGATCCCGAGGTACGCGGTGGCAAGCGATGGCAGGAACGCCGAGTTCGGGGCGCTGAAGCGGACCTCGGCGTGGGTCGCGTCGATCACCGTCGTGCCGGTGTAGGTCGCGATGGTGCCGGCCGCCAGCTGTGACTTCGTCGTCGGGGCGACGATGTGGTCAAGGTTCGCCTTCACCGCGGCGGCGTCGAACTTCTCGCCGTTGCTGAAGGTGACGTCGTCGCGCAGGACGAACGAGTACGTCTTCTGGTCCGCCGAGACGGTCCAGCTCTTCGCCAGCCAGGGGGAGAGCGTGCCGTCGTCGCTCAGCGCGACCAGCGAGTCGACGATCGACCGGGCGAAGAAGCCGTCGACGTCCGCCGGGCTCTGGTGCGGGTCGAGGCAGTTGCCGTCGGAGTTGATCGCGAACGTCAACGTCCCGCCGCGCACCGGGGAACCGGCCGCGCCGGCCGCGCCGCCCGTGGAACCGCCGCCCGAACCGCAGGCCGCCAGCACGAGCGCCGCGGACAGGGTGGCGGCGAGCATCAGGGGGCGTCTTTTTCCGCCCTTCCTGAGGCCGAAGACGGTGCTGGCCATCGTGTACTCGTTCTCCTTGGGACGTGCGAAAGGACGGGGACGGTTCCAGGGGCCGCCGACGTATGAGGCGGCGACGATGCCGCCCGCGGGGTGAAAACGGACAGCCGGAAGGTCGGTTCGGGAAGGCGAGGGCCGCGTGCCGGGCTGACGGGTGCGTGGGCATCCGCCATGGCGTGCCGCAGGGCGCAGGGGAGGACCGGGCGGGCGGGCCCGCGTCTCACCGGTCGGCCACGGCGCGGCTCCGGCCAGGCCGGCGGGTGCTGACCGTGCCGGTCGCGGCGGACGTCAGCCCGGGAAGCTGACGCCGACCCGCGCGGCGCGAGGAGTACTCGAACAGAGGCAGCTGGAGGAACGGTGAAGGTCGATCGGCAGTCGCCGGGTCAGTACCTGCGCCACCCGCGCGGGACGCAGGCCTGGCACGGCGCCGGCGACCGAGACGGGACGCATGGTGGTGGAGCGGCCACAGGCGTGACGCCTCGCTCCGGCCATGCCCTCGTCTCCTTCGTCGGGCTCGGGGCGAGCCGCGCCTACCATCCGTCCGCCGCGATCACAACCACAGCGGTGCGGCGGGCGCGGGCTTGTCCTCGATCATCAGCCGGCCGGCCGACCTGCACGAACGTAGCGGCCACTGTGCACATTGTCCACCGGTTTGGTAAAGATTTCGCTTGTGTTGCAGCGGAGGGTCTGTGGCGGGCTGGCGTGGGGTCCGAGGCCCTCGCGGCACCTGGCCGGCGGTCGATCGCGCGGGATCCCTCTCCGGCGCCGGGGCTCCCCGCCGGTGCCCTCGTCACCTCCGGCCGCGGCCACCTCTCGCCCCCGACCGCCTGCCGGCGGTTCAGGAGGGTGGAAGCGAGCCGCCGGGTGTCTGCGGATTGCGCGGGTCGCCCAGGGACGGATCCGGCCCCCCCTGCCAGTACTGCTGAGGAGCCGTCGGGTTCTGGTCCCAGGGCGAGCCGTTCGGCTGGTAGGACGTCTGCGGGTACCACGGCTGGGGTGTGGTGGACCCCGGCGGCAGGGGAGGCACGGGGGGATAGCCCGGGGGATAGCCGGCGGCTCCCGGTGCGGCTTTGGCGTTGTTGGAGCTCACCGCGAGCGCGAGGGCGACGACCCAGCCGATGAGCGTCCATCCGAGGAAAACGTTGATCACGATGACCGACGCCGACTGCCGCTGCCGCACCATCGCGATGACGCTCGGGACGAAGTAGAGCGCTACCAGAACAACGAGAAAAAGCAGTCCGGCAGCCTTCATGGGATCCCCCGATCCTCTCGCGTGTGCGGCCGCGCTCGTCGCGGGCAGGGTGACTGCACGCCCCTGAAGAGTAACACGATGAATGCGTCGGGCATTCGGTGAAGGTCGCTGCGTAGACACACAGTTACCGGTTCTGGGCTTTCTCTGGGTGGTCGGCGGGGAAGTCGCTGGTGAGCGGGGTCCGCGCGGAGGGGCCTGCACGCTGCGTGCTCGGAGGCCGGGTCCGGGCGCCAGATGTTGCCCGCTCATGACAGCGGTGTTGCGGAGTGTTGCGCTCATCCGGCGGTCTGGTGTGGCATGAGGGCGACGATCCCGCGACGGCCCGCGTGCCCGGCCTCGGCGGTCAGGTCGTCGCGGCGAACCGCGGTGAACGGCGCCGGAGCGGCGCCGGGTCGCGGGGGAGGAGCGAGGCGTGAAGTTCCTGGCCATCACCCTGATCGTGCACGCGCCCGACCCGTCCACCGGGCGGCTCCCGTCGACCACGGCCCGGTTCCGCGAGGTGGTCGACAACGCGGTGCTGGCCGAGGAGCTGGGATTCGACGGGTTCGGGGTCGGCGAGCGGCACGAGCGGCCGTTCATCTCCTCATCACCACCGGTGGTGCTCAGCCACATCGCGGCGCGGACGTCGAGGATCCGGCTGTTCACGGCGGTCACGACCCTGAGCCTGCTCGACCCGGTGCGGGCCTACGAGGACTACGCGACCCTGGACCAGCTCTCCGGCGGCCGACTGGAGCTGATGGTCGGCAAGGGCAACGGCGCGGCGCAGGCGGAGCTGTTCCACGTCACCACGGATGACCAGTGGGACCGCAACCGCGAGTCGTACGAGCTGTTCCGCCGGCTGTGGCGGGAGGAGAAGGTCACCTGGTCGGGCCGGTTCCGCCCGTCGCTGCACGAGGCCGAGGTGTGGCCGCGGCCGCTGCAGCCGGAGATCCGGATCTGGCACGGCAGCGCGACCAGCGAGGCGTCGGTGGACCTCGCCGCCCGCTACGGCGACCCGCTGTTCTCCGCCAACGTGACCAACCCCGTCGAGCCGTACGCCGAGCTGGTGCGCCACTACCGGGAGCGTTGGGTGGCCTACGGGCACGACCCCGCGGACATCCTCGTCGGCGCGGGCACCGCCGGGTACTACGGCGCGCGCCGCTCGCAGGACGCGATCGCCCGCTACCGGCCGATCTTCGAGGCCCGCCTCGCCATGTTCCGCAGGATGGGGCAGGAGCCGGTCTTCCCGACGCTGGAGGACGCCCTCGAGCGCAGTTCGATCCTCGTCGGCAGCCCCCAGCAGATCATCGAGAAGGTCCACCGGTACCACGAGCGGCTCGGCCACGAGGTGATGCACCTTCCCGTCGACGCCGACGGCCTCACCCCGGCCGAGCATCGCGCGACGCTCGAGCTCTTCCAGAGCGACATCGCCCCCGTGCTGCGCCGTGAGATCCCCGATCGGGTGGTGCTCTCCGACCGGATCTGCACCGCGCTGCAGCTCGTCGAG